>CALMIR010000144.1 GCA_937864265.1 uncultured Saprospirales bacterium
TTTCCAGTGCTTCCCGCAATGTAGCCGAGTGGCAGGTGGAGTTGATGGGGTGAGGTGGGGAGTTGACTCCTTGATGTTTTGAAGCTGTATATATTTTTTTCTTAAATCTTCTGAGTGGCTGAATAATTGCAAAAAAAACTGTAGTTTGCGGCGAATATAATTACAATTTAACTTTTAAAAAGCCGCTATATGAAACTTACATTTCACCAAGTGACCTTGAACTTACTAACTACTGCATTTTTGATGCACTGCTATGTTATAGGAAGCACCCAATCCCCCCCCCCTTAATTACAATGTTTTTTGTGGAGTAGAATCGCCTGGCAGGCAAGATGTTCTTAAATTCATTGAAACAATATATAGTGTTCCTAATGTTGCAAATTCGATAAATGAAGAGAACGATTTACCCATTCATCTCACAATAGTTAACGATGGCAATGGTACACCTCCTGGAATGGTTAGCAATTTAAGCTCAATATTTCAGGATAGACTTTCTACCGTTAACACCTATTTTGTAAATGGCATGCAATTCTACCTTTGCAAAGTATCTGAAATTAGCAGTTCAGAATTTTATACACTCTCTAACTCGACGACAGAATATACTAATCTCTATAATCAAATTAATGAACCAGACATGATAAATGTTTACTTGGTTCATAGCATAACGAGTGCCGATGGCTTTACAAGTTTTCCTTGGAATACTTTTTTTCAAGGTGTTTTTTTAGTCCATTCAGCTTCTCCAGAAGCTATTGCCCACGAATTTGGTCATTATTTTGGGCTATTGCACACTCATCATTGGGGAACGGCGATGTTACCAGATAATTCTTGGAACTCTATGTTTTTTCCTAGTTTTTGTTTTTGTTGTGAATGCGCAGATGGAAACCCAAGTGATGTTACCAGTGATGATTGTTTTGTTTGTAACGAAGCATGTGTTTGTGATTGCTCAAATTCGGGTGATTTGATTTGTGATACCGCAGTTGATCCTGGATTTCTGGCTGGTAATAATATTATTCCTTTTTGCGATTGTGCAATACCCGGGCCTTGTCAAGTTGAAATTCAGCTAGGTAGTAATACTTTTATAGCAACATATACACCTGATTATACCAACTTAATGTCCTATTATAATTGTATCAATGAAATGAAGTTTACGGAACAACAACTAGATAGAATGAACCAAACGCTACATATTTATCCTAATAGGGCTAACTTAATAGATGCTGATGTCCCTGAATGTGATATCTATCCTGCTAACAAAGGCAATGTAT
This sequence comes from uncultured Saprospirales bacterium, assembly GCA_937864265.1. Taxonomy (GTDB): domain Bacteria; phylum Bacteroidota; class Bacteroidia; order Chitinophagales; family Saprospiraceae; genus CALMIR01. The sequence goes on from CALMIR010000144.1 coordinate 1,263, forward strand.
ATATTGTAGAACGGGTCAATGATATGCTAGAATATTCTCCTTTTAAATTCAACAGGGTTATGATTAATAATTCAACAGGGAGCATGTGTAGTCCATTACCTTTTACAGACACAAACCTGGATGGAGAATATTTATTGGGTAATTGTATCACGGAGAGCGATGATGTTGATGTTGAAATATTTCCACAAGGAACGGGTTCATCTGGCGGAATATTTGATTACGATTATCAAGTTTCTACTTTAGATATCTTATTATTAAATTTACATCTATTAGGATTACAACCACTATCAACGGCTTATGCTAAAATAGCTGCTGATGTCAATAATTCTGGGACTCTCACAACGATTGATCAAATTTTAATGCGCAGATTAATACTTGGTATTGATGTTGCATTCTCTGAGGTTCCTTCTTGGCGTTATATACCTAGGTATGCTTTAGAATTCCCAGCTTTTAATGCTGCTTTTAACGCAAATCCCTTCACTGCAGAATGGCATAGAGAATCAGGAGGTGTTTATGAATATCTTACTGATTCTGAATATAAAACTTACCTGGATATATTAGACTTAAATCTTTCCAATCCAGATATTGCTTTCACCTCTACTTGGGGATTCAATGGTATTAAAATGGGTAATGTCAATTTGTTATACCCTAATAATCCTGGGTTTGAGTATTCGACTAATTCCTTATCTCACAGTACATGGTCTTCAAATTCTAAACGTAATATAATCGTAAAAGCATTTGGGCAATCTGAAGAAGTATCAGGTTATCAGATTGGTTTTTCATTTGATAATGAAGTATTCGACGTTTTAGGATTTGAGGCAGGAGATGTTCCTTCTTTTTCAGTAGATAATTTCAGCTTAATAAACAACAGCAATGGCAAGTCCGAAATAAGGGCTTTGTGGATAGATTTCACCGGAGAAAATGGCGATTTTTCTATTAATAATCAAGGTATTACATTATTCAAAATCGCATGCATCGCTAAAACCGATATTCCAAATATTACTCAAGCTTTCAGTATTGATTCCAGTATTATCAATATTCAATTTTTCGATAAAGATGGTATTCCGATTTTTACTGAATTAGAAGTATCTTTAGAAGATTCAAATACTAAAAAACATCACTTGCAGGGTGTTTATCCTAATCCTACATCAGGGGGGATACAATTCAGTCTCAAATCGGATGAAGAAAAACCATTAAACATCACTCTTTTCGATAATAATGGCCATATACTTCAAAGGAACGCTTCATCTTCTTTAGGTACTTACACTATTACTATCAATAGTTTTGATATTTCAAGTTTTTCCTCAGGATTGGTGTACTACTCCTTGACAATTGGAGGAGAGCAAACCTCAGGATATTTCCTTAAAATTTAAACTTTTTGGCAAATTGTGTGGGAAAGTCTTTGGTTTTACTCCCCTGATTTGTCAATGTCACTAATCACGAAAACTTAAACCACCATCCCATGAAATGCAAACTACTACTATCTAGTGTTTTTTTATCTTTTGCTTTGGTATCGTCTATGCCGGCACAGTGGGTATTTCCCAGACATTCGGATCACCCGGTTTGGCAAACGGCGATTTCGCCCGTTTGGTTTCCGGGTGGCCCTATTCATGTATTGTATCAAACCAGCGAGGAGGTGGTACTGTGCGGCGAACTCTGGACGCCGGTGTATTGGTATGAAATGGAAACCCAACATTCCGGGCTTACGGGGTATTACCGGATAACGGGCGATTCGGTTTGGTTTCGAGCTTGGCCAACTTGTAGTGAAGCGCCCATTCTGATGTATGATTTTTCCATGCAACCCGGCGATGTGGTCCATTCCTCATTTTTTATCACGGAGGATTTTCCTTCGGGCTATGAAGTAGATTTTCAGGCCAGTCTGAGCTGGACAGAAGAGATACAGGGCTACCCTCAGCGCAATTTATTGCACATCTTTACATCCACGTCCCCATTCTCCAGTGCAGGAGGTTTTACCACTTGGAAAGAAGGGGTGGGCGATGTACATTTTCCATTCTATCCCAGAAATTGTATTTTTTTTGATAAAGGCTGTCAATCAGGATATTTAATCTGTTTAAGCATTAATGGGCAGCCCTTTTACTCAGGCGAAGAAGACGTCGATTGTCTGGTGATGGATCCCAATCGCCAACGCTGGTATGTTGACAAAGATGCTAGCGGGTTGGGCAACGGTGCCGATTGGGAAAATGCTTTCAACAGCCTTCAACAGGCCTTGTTTTTTGCCGATGGGGGAGATAGTATCTGGGTTGCTGAGGGGGTATATTTGCCCACTCATACCGATGAAAAAGAGCGTTCTTTCCATTTGAAATCAGGTGTCGCCATCTACGGCGGCTTTAGCGGACATGAAAACAATTTGGAAGAAAGAAATTGGAAACTGAACGCTACCATTTTAAGTGGAAATATAGGCAGCCCAATAGATTCAACGGATAATGTATATCATGTTTTACAAGCAATCGGCGTGGATTCAACCGCTCTTTTGGACGGCTTTATCATAAAAGATGGCCATGCCATTTACCCCGCTCAACAAAGCAATGATCAGCATTATGGTGGAGGGCTTTTCATTACAGGTAACGAGATTTCTCCTATCTGCCAACCAGTTATACGAAATTGTCACTTTAGTAACAACACAGGCGGCTATGGAGGCGCTGTCTCATGCCGTACCAGTGCCAGCACAACTACAGCCCCCAGTATTCAGCACTGTTTATTTACCCAAAATAAGGCCGCCATTCACGGTGGTGGCCTGTACATTAATGGCGATCTGCAACCGGATGCAAGCATCCAACTGGTGGCGGATACTTTTATTCAAAATACTGCTTGGATATATGGCGGGGGTGTTCACGCCCGCAATATCGGCACTTTGAAATTGCAAAGCTGTCTGTTCGATCAAAATAGAGCTATCGAAGGGGCAGGTGCTATTTTTGAAAGCTACCACTGCGGTGGCGATATTCAAGCTTCTGATACTCGCTTTACAAACAATATTGCCAATGCACATGGTGGTTTCTTTGGCTTTCCAACAAGTGGTATTACGCCAGCCGTGTGCAACTGGTCTTACTTATTTGACTCCTGCTCATTTGAAGGAAACCAATCCCTCACCAATTCAGGTGGCGGTTTAGCCATCTATAGCCTCACGGATTCAACGCGGATCAATATTCAGGGTACTTCTTTTTTTAATAATTCCTCCCTTGACTTAGCTGGTGGATTTTTTTTATACCAGAACTTTGGATCAAATTGTGAAGTGACGATTAATCGCTGCGAGTTTGGCAGTAACATAACTCCTGTACCTACAGGCGGTATTTTTTTTGGAATGGGCATATTAGATTATCCGGGTACAGAGGTTTTAAATGCAAACATCGAAAACAGCCTTTTTTATAAAAACTCGGGAGCTTTTAGCGTTTCTAATGGCAATAATGCTCAATGTCAAACCAATTTTAGAAATTGCACTTTTTTCCAAAACAAATGGTTTCCCATCGCCAAGAACAACGTATCAGGAGAAAACGATGAATACAATAATATATCCTTGACCAATTGTATCCTTTGGGAGCAGGAAACCTATCACCCGGGTATTGGCGGTATTTTGTACAATGGCAACCCTGATAACATCAATATCACGGACTATCAGTTAGACCATTCGATCATTAGTGCCGACCATTGTTTCGCCCCGGGGTATTTGGACGGTGTTTGTTCAGATAGTGTTTGGTTTCAACTTTATCCTTCATTTTTGGATACCCTAAATAATGACTTCCGATTATCGGCATGTTCTCCAGCATTGAACCTTGGAAGAAACGACGTTTTGGATGCTCTGGCAGACTTAGACCTGGCTGGACAAGGCAGGATAAAGGATGAAGTAGTGGACTTGGGGGCTTACGAACGCAGCGAGTACCAACTCACTTTAGATGAAATTTTACCAGTAACATGCTACGGAGGAATGGACGGACAAGTACTTTTACACACCAATGGTGAGGAACCAGTAGCATACACTTGGGTCTTAGGGGATACCCTTTCGGGTACGGGAAGTACAAATTTGATAGCAGGGGATTATCTGATGACGCTTACAGATGCCAGCGGTTGTCAGGACAGCCTTAACTTTTTATTGACTGAACCGGATTCCATCCACATTTCCAGTATCATAACCCACGCCACAACTACTACTCTGGGCAGTATTGAAATACAGGGAATTTCAGGAGGCCACCCGCCTTATCAATTATTATGGAATACGGGTAGCACCGAAACCGTATTGGAAGAGTTGGCTTCAGGAGTCTATGAATTGCAGGTTACAGATAGTTCGGGATGTGTCAAAGCAATAACATTTGAAGTTCAACTGATCAATGCGGGCCAAGAAAATAGTGCTTCAAATGCCCTATGGCGCGTTTTTCCAAATCCTGCTAAGGTAGGGAAGCCCGTTCACGTTTATTGGAACAACGAAACAATGGCTACTGGATGGCTGAGCATATATGATTCGATTGGTAGGAATACGGCTACTTATACTGCTCGCAATCGGATGGAGTTGTATTTTCCTGCGCCAGGTGTGTACCTTGCTGTTTTGTATGATGCAAATGGACAAAGCAGACAAAGCAGTTGGATTTTTGTCCATTAATAGATAATTGAGTGAGGCCTCTCATGCCTCATTTCGGGCATGAGGGGCAAATTTACATTGGATAAACTCTTTTAATTATCTGCAATTAATGTTAATTACAAAGTACCAAAGGGGGATACTTGTCTTTCTTGGAAGCGTTTATCATACTGTCACCACGCTGGTTTTTTTGCAGTTCATTATCAGCTTGTTATAATACATTCACCACGTCGGGATTATGGCGTGCATCTTTACACTAAGCATTGCCCCGACTCGAAGTAAAACCGACACGCATCCTCCAATGAATGGGAGTTTATGGACACCGCCTCCAAGTTTGCCACGCGCTAAAAAAACTTCGGTACAAAATCCGCTTGGTTAATGATAGCGGCACTGTCGCCTGTGGCGCGGATGACAAAGAGGCCTTTGTTCTCCGCCATCACATCGGCAGCTTCTTCAGCGAGCAAGAAGGCCACCGCACCGATGACTTGGTAGTTTTCGTACTCCTTCATCCAGGTTTTGGCGAAGGATAGTTTTTCCAAAAACTGCGCTACATGCTTGGCGTGCAGGGTTGTCTTCACTTCCACGATTACTATTTGGGTGGTATCATGCGCGATGATGTCGAACTCGTAGTTGTGGCCGCCACGGCGGCCTTTACGGCGCATAGTTGTTCCTGCCACGTCTATGCCACGGGCGCGGAGGATGTTTACCAAGTCGCCCTCCACCAATGATTCCTTCAGCTTGCTCCACTCCGATTCAAACAAATCGAAAGCCTGCTTGATGCGCTCATCCGTTTCTTGAAACGTAGCATCTGTCTTTTGAAACTTGAGGCCCGTTTCTTTAAACTTCATATCCGTTTCCTTTTGGCTCGCAATCAACTCAGCCATCATGCGCTTTAGGTCTTGGATTTCTATATCTTGGGGCATACTGTTGTATTAAAATGGCGCGAAATATTTAATGTATTGCTTTTTGAACCACTCTTCAAAGTTAACTAAAAAGCCTAAATCTATCAAGTGAGCATTGTTTTTTTGTTTCAAAATAACGTACCCTTTAGATAAAATGCGATATAATCATGATTTTCAATCATTTGTATCTTTTTTATCTATAATTCAGCATAACCTCAACTCGTCTTTCTATAATTCCATACCGCCAGGCCATTGACCATTAAGGCATAGCCGCCAATGATGGTAAAATGCCGCTGTACCTCCTCCCAACCGCTGCCCTTGAGCAATACCATGCGCATCACCTCCACAAAATAGGCGATAGGATTGAAACGCGTAATTTGCTGCGCCCAGTTGGGCATGCTTTCTATGGGCGTAAACAAGCCGCTCATCAATACAAATATCATCAGGAAAAACCAGGCAATAAACATAGCTTGCTGCTGGGTTTCTGTAATCGTGGAAATGAAAAGCCCCATGCCCAAGACCAACAATAGATAAAGGGCAGCAAAGCCATAGATCAGCCCCAGGCTGCCCACAAAAGGAATATCAAATACCAGTTTGGCCACCACCAACCCAAAAGAAAGCTCCACCAACGCGATGATCCAGAAAGGCAGCAATTTGCCGATGATGAACTGGTATTTGCGGATGGGCGTTACATTGATCTGCTCGATGGTACCGATTTCTTTTTCTTTGACAATATTCATCCCCGATAAAAACATCCCTACCAGCGTCACCAAAATGACCAAGATGCCGGGCACCATAAAGGTTTGGTAATCCAAACTGGGGTTAAATCGGTAGGACGGTACGATTTCCAGTGCACTGGCAGGTACAAACCGCCCCCAATCCATCCAAACCTGTTGATTGAATTCCGCAATAATGGCATTGGCATAAGCGCCAGCCAAGCCTGCCTTTACCCCATTGATGGCATCAACCGATATTTGGAGTTGAACAGCCTGACTCCGCTGCAAATCGCGACCAAAATCGACAGGTATTTCGATAAACAAATCGGCTGTGCCTTGCTGAATCAATTCTAGTGCTTCTTTTGGCGTAGATACATTAGCCGCCAAATCAAAATAAGGGGAATGATCGAATTTATCTCTCAGTCGGAGCGAAAGGGAACTGTTGTCCTGATCAACCATAACCAGGCGAATGTGCTTGACCTCGTAATCGGCTGCATGAGCCAGGATAAGCAACTGGATGATAGGCATGACGAAAATAAGCGGCAACATGATCCGATGCCGGAATATCTGAAGGAACTCTTTTTGCAATAAATAGACGATCGTTTTCATGCCAATCTGATTTTAAAGCTGCGAATACTGGCGAGAAATAAAAACAGGGTCATACCCACCAGAATGAGGCTCTCTTTCCAGATCGCTTCCAGCCCCGTGCCTTTGAGCATGATGTTTTTCACAATGATGATAAACCACTTGGCCGGTATGATGTTGCTGATCCATTGCAGCAATAAGGGCATGGACTCAATAGGAAAAATAAAGCCCGATAAAAGAATGGTAGGCAACATGAGTGCCATCAGCGATATCAACATGGCTACTTGCTGGCTGTTGGTTCGGGTGGAAATAAGCAAGCCTAAAGCCAGTGAGGTAATCACAAATAGGCCGCATGCTCCCAGCAACAGCGCCAGGCTCCCCCGCACAGGCATCTGAAATACTAGGGTACCCAACAGCAAAATCACGGCAGTATTAGCCAGCGCGATAACGATATAAGGTATCACCTTCCCCAAAATGATGCCAAATGGGCGGATAGGAGAAACGAGCAGCACTTCCATGGTGCCCAGCTCTTTTTCCCGCGTAATGGCAATAGAAGTCATCATGGCAGATACCAACATCAGAATAATGGTCATCACTCCGGGTACAAACATATAGACGCCTTCCAGCCTGGGATTGTACAACATGCGCACTTCTGTTTGTATGCGGGCAGGCTTGGCTTGTGCTGGATGTTCCTGCTCAAAGGTGCGGATGATGATGGTGGCATAATTGATCAAGGTATTGGCTGTATTGGGATCGCTGGCGTCAGCTATCAGGTGTATTTGGCTGTCATGGGCAGGCGATAGGTCATTCCTGAAAATGACAGCCATTTTAATTTGGTTTTGCCGAAAGGCTTCATCCATCACCGATTGGTTTTCTGGATAAACAACTACTTCAAAATAGTTGGAAGCATCCAGGCGCTGTGCCATTTCCCGGCTCACTTTATTGCGGGTATCATCTACCACAGCTATCTTGGCTTCCTTGATTTCGTTGGTAATCGCAAAACCAAACAGCAATACCAATACAATGGGCATCCCCAACAAAATCAGCAAGCTCCTGCTGTCGCGGAAGATGTGGTAAAATTCTTTTCGAATAAAAATGAAGAATGCCTTCATACTGTTAGATGTTAGACTTTAGATGTTTGTGGCGACACCACCCACTCCACTACTCCCTGGTCTGGCCAGCCTCAAAAATACCTCATCCATGCTCTGTGTCCCAAATTGGCGCTTCAATGCATCGGGGCTTCCCAATGCGGCAATCCGCCCATCTACCATGATGGAAATCCGGTGGCAATACTCCGCTTCATCCATATAATGCGTGGTGACAAAGACGGTCATGCCCTCATGGGCTACCTGGTAGATCATTTCCCAAAACTGCCTTCTCGTCACAGGATCCACCCCGCCCGTAGGTTCATCCAGAAAAACGATGGCCGGATCGTGCAGAATGGCAATCGAAAACGATAGCTTTTGTTTCCAACCCAAAGGAATAGAACGCACCAGGGCATGCGCCATCTCCGCCATGCCCAAGCGCTCAATCAATGCCTCCGATTTGGCTTTCCACACCTTGCGGGGCAATCCATAAATGCCCCCAAAAAAGCGGATGTTTTCTAGCACGCTCAAGTCTTCGTACAAGGAAAACTTCTGGCTCATATAGCCTATATGCCGCTTGATGTCCTCTGGATTTCGATAAACATCATAACCAGCCACTTTGGCCATGCCACTAGTGGGCTTAGACAAACCTGTAAGCATGCGCATAGCCGTAGTTTTGCCCGCACCATTGGCTCCCAGAAAGCCAAAAATTTCCCCCTTGTTTACGGAAAAAGTGATCTGGTCAACTGCTTTGAAGTTGCCAAAGTGTTTGCTCAATTTTTCGCTGGTGATTACTTCGATCATCATTTTAGTTTCAGGTTTCAAGCTGGTATAAAGCTGAGCTGTGTTTCAGGTTTCAAGCAGGGACAAGGCTGAGCTGTGTTTCCAGACAGGTCAACTAGAAACTAGAGACTAGAAACCACCCGCCTTTCAGTCGCCCGCCCGGATGACCTCGGTCGGACGGGGGCAGGGAAACCAGAAACTAGAAACCAGAAACCAGAAACCCCAACTACCCTCCCATCCATTCCATAAAACAATCCTCTACATCGGGGCGGATGGCTTCAATCTGAACCGATTCATGCCCTTTTTCCAACAAGTATTGATAAAGCACAGCCTGATCGGTGGCTTCCTTCAGCCCCAAATGCACCGAATCGCCAAAAGGATAGGCTGTATGCGTGTTCGAAAAAGTCCTCAGATCGCCGATCAATCGGTACGTATCTGACGCACGAACAGCCCAAAGCGGGCGCTCATAACGGCTGGTCAGTCCATTAGGCGTATCGATGCCCAGTATTTTTCCTTTTTGAATCAGCGCAATTCGATCGCAAAGGCTGGCCTCATCCATATAAGGCGTGGAAACCAAAATGCTGATGCCTTCCCGGCGTATCTGATTCAGCATTTCCCAAAATTCCTTTCGAGAAACCGGATCCACCCCAGTTGTGGGTTCATCCAATAGCAGCACTCGCGGACGATGGATCAGGGCACAACAGAGCGCCAATTTTTGCTTCATGCCGCCGGATAATTTACCCGCCCGCCTGCTTTTAAATGGCTCCAACTGCCGATAAATGTCCTTGACCAAATCGTAGTTCTCCTCAATGCTAGTGCCAAATAGCGTGGCAAAAAAGTGCAGGTTTTCTTCCACCGACAAATCCTGATATAAAGAAAATCGCCCGGGCATATAGCCGATATGCTTCCTGATTTGTCGGTAATCGCGCACAATATCCCACTCGTAAATGGCAGCTTCCCCTTCATCGGCCAACAACAGCGAGGCCAGAATGCGGATAAGGCTGGTTTTACCGGCACCATCCGGCCCGATCAGCCCAAATAACTCGCCTGGTGCCACATCAAAAGTGATGTTTTCCAGGGCTTTTACCGGGCCATAGGTTTTGTGGATGGCTCTAATTTGGATGGCTTTATCAGCATTCATGTCAAAGCGTATTGCATTTTTTAAAAGAATACTTCAGCGGGCATCCCGATCTTGAGTTGGCCATTTGCGTTGGGTACACTTAGCTTAACAGCATACACAAGTGTCTCGCTTTCGTCCAGATTTTGCACCGTTTTTGGCGTAAACTCCGCCTTTTCGGCAATCCAACTGACACGCCCACTCAATTCCCCGGCACCAGCAATGCGCACATTGGCTGTTTGGCCGATTTTGATATTGGGAAGCTGGTCGCCGCTGATGTAAACCCGCAACTCCAATTCGGCCATATTGGCAATAATATATAGCGGAGTTCCGACAGCCACCATTTCATTGGCTTCCTTGAGTTGGTACAGTACCTGCCCGTCAATCGGATTGTGAATGTAGCAGCGCCTGATTTGTTCGTTCAGTTGTTCCAGTTGCACCTCCAAGGGTTGGATTTCCGCCAGGATACCGCGATTGAGTTCCTGATTTTGGGATTCCGTAGCAGCTATTTGGCTGTTCAATACTTCTATTTGGCCTTCGATATCGTCCAATTGCTTGGGCGTGGCGGCTTGGTTGGCCAGCAAGGCTTCCAAGCGTTTTTTCTCCCGATCCAGGTTGCTCCTTTGTTCTTTTAGTACATCCACCTGCGACTTGGCACTTTTGGTTTTGGTCCGGATGGCATTCATGGTGGACTGAACCTGCTTCCTTTGTAAATGGAATGTTGTCGTATCGACAAGGGCAACCAACTGCCCCTTCTCGATTGGCTGGCCTTCACTTATCTTCAATTGAAGCAGTTTGCCGGGGCTTTCGGCTGATATAACCACTTCTTTCGCCTCAAAATGGCCATACAAGCCCGTTGCTTGCTTTCCTTCTTGGCAACTCTGTAACATCAGGAAGGTGAACACGGCCATCCATAGGAGCGCTTGTTTGAATAGCGCCTCTAAGCGGGAGAAAAACACGATGACCGTAACTCGATCTGGCTGTGCTGACAAATACTTATTCATGGCTTTTATGTTGTGAAACTTCTTGAAGGTGAATCAATGGCTATTTTTTAATCCTTTGCCCCCATCAGGTGCAGGTAGTCCAATCGCAACTTTTTGAGTTGCAACTCGTGAATGCTCCAATTGAGTTGGCTTTGCGCGAGCAATTGTTCCTGTTCCAAATAATCGCTAGGCAAGAGCACCCCTTCTTCCAGTTGGGATGCAAATTGAGCGACGATGCGCTCCTGCAATCGGATGATTTCCCGGTCTTGGTTTAGCCTGGTAATCAACCCCGCTATCTGCTCCTGGTAATAGCGCTCAGCCCGCAAGATGCGCTCTTCAAATTGCTGCTTTTTGGTGTCAACTATTTGCGTTTGGATGCTAAGCAATTGGCGATCCCGGTCTGATTTTTTCCAATCGGTGATCGGCCAATCCAATTTTAAGCTAAGTACGCCGAAAGGACTGATTTCGTCATCAAAAAAATTGAGGGGATTGGGATAGCCCAGCCCCGCCTGGCCGTAAAAAGATAGCTTTGGCTTTTTGGCCACTTCTATCAAGGCTTCATTAGCCAGAATCTGGGCTTTTTGGGCATCAAAAAGCTGTAATTCGGGCCGTTGCAAATCCAGTTCGGAAGGGAATGCCTGTATCAAAAGCGGCCATTCAATCTCCACCGAATCCGAAAGTGCTTGGCCGATTAGGTCACTGAGCTGGGCAATAAAGCCCTGGGCGTTGGTTTCCTGCTCCGCAATAGATAGCTGAATCCGCAACATTTCCAGTTGAATCTGATCCCTGCTCAGGGGCAACACGACGCCTTGCTGAATGCCTGCTTCCATCAAATCCAGTTTGGTTTGCAATCGCTCTAAGTGCTGTTCTTGTACCTCCTTTTGGCTGCGTGATAGCAAAATGCCCATCGCATAACGATTTACTTCATCCCGAATGGCGTATAGCTCTGCTTCCATGCTTTGCTTAGCGGTCAAGTTGTTTTGTTGTTCTACCTTACTGCGAGCCGACGAAAGCCCGCCATCGTAGATGAGCCATTTGACCTCGGCAAAGGTTTGAAAGCTGTACAAGGGCAGCTCAAAATCAAGGCCTGGCGATGTAAAAGGCAATTGTATGGTTTCGCTTTGAAAACCAGCTTTGCTGGCCCAGTTCAAGCTAGGCAGGCGGTCTTTTTCAATCTGATCCAGCGACACCGAAAGCCGCTGGTCTTGCAACCCTTGCTCCTGATGAATGGTCGATTTTGCCTGGGCAAGGCGATAACATGCTTCTAGGGTTATTTTATCTATTTGGGTAAATGCAGGCCAATAAAGGGCGATTAAGAGCAATGATAAACCTATATTTTTCATTTTTTATCTATTTGGTTTAACCAAATGGGTAAACATGGTCAAAAAAAAGTGTGTTTCAATACGATTAGCCTGGCCGGATGGCATTGATTGCAAAAGCCACAATAGCCGATTTGCGGTTTTCCATAATCTGCATGTAAAAGCGGTCATCTGCTTGGATAATGCCTTGAAACAAAGGCCTGGCCACAAATGGAAATACACACATGGAAAGGATATTCAGCACCAATTGAAAGGGGTTAATATCTGCGCGCAAGCGCCCCGCGTCAATTTCCATCTGTATCTGACCGATCAAGGGCAAGGGATTGGGCTTGCCTTCTCTGGCCATTATGTCTTTGACGAACGATTCTCCTTTTTGATTCAGTTCGTATAATACAAAACCAGGTAGCGCCGGATTTTCCATCATCATGTCAATATATTCATGAACGAGTACCTCAATTTTTTCAAACAAGGGCTTATCCATTTCAAATATCCGGTTGATTTTGAGGGTAAACTTGTCAAAGGCTTCATCAAAAATGGCCATAAACAGCTTTTCCTTACTGCGAAAATAGTAATGCAACAAGCCTTTGTTGATCCCCGCTGTATCCGCAATTTCCTGCATTCGGGCAGCTGCATAGCCCTTTTCGGTAAACACTTTTTTTGCCGCAACTAGTATTCTTTCTTCTGCCTCCATTTTACCTATTTGGGTAAATTTATTACAAAGATAAGCACCTGTCTTATACCGCGCAAGTAGGCATCCATTTTTTATTGAAAAAAATTCTCAAACTCGAAGTTTCTCAAATTAGCTTACCTCAAATTAGCAGGGCACTCGAAGTGACCTGCTAATAAAATTTCTCAAATTAGCAGGGCACTCGAAGTGACCTGCTAATAAAATTTCTCAAATTAGCAGGGCACTCAAAGTGACCTGCTAATAATTTCTCAAATTAGCTGGGTGGCTCGCGAATAACTCCGCGAGATTTGTCAAAGAGCCCCAAAAAGGCTGAAATTGTTAGTGATTTGTTAAATACTACTCTTATTAAAAAGAAAAGCCAACATTTTCCCCTTTTTGGTAGTATATTTATAATGATTTTTGCGTTATGTTAGCCAGAGCAAAATGCTCAGGTTCATTTATGTACATTTTTAATGTTTTGAAGGTATGAAATTCAGAGGTCCCATTTTTTTCTCCGTTGTTATAGTTGGCTTATTGGTAGCGGCATATTTCCCGGCTCAGGAAAGTGGCCAGGATAAGGATGCTGTTTTGTTAAAAACCATCATGAATGGTTTCAGCCAATTGCATTACCAGCCGAAAAATATTGACGATGATTTTTCCACAGCGCTTTTCGAAGAGTACCTGGAACAAATTGATTACGGCAAACGCTATTTGCTGCAAAGCGAAGTGGATGAACTCGCCCAATTCAAAACCTCTTTAGATGATGAAATTGAACAGGGCAGTTACCAATTTTTTAATACATCGGTCGAATTGTTGGAAAAGGGTTTGAACAGGGCCGAAGCATTCACGCAGGAAATTCTTTCAAAGCCATTTGATTTCACTTTGGATGAAACCTATGAAATGGATGGCGAAAAAAGGGCATTTGCTAAAAGCGAAACAGACCTGAAACAGTATTGGTATCAATACTTGAAATACGAAACCCTGACTCGTTTGACCAATAAACTGGAAGATCAGCAAGAAAAGGGCGACGAGGAGAAGAAAAGCTATGAAACGTTAGAAAAAGAAGCGCGGGAAAAAGTGTTCGACGTTTTTGAAGATTACTTCAACCGTATGAAAAAGCTGAAGCGTGAAGACCGCCTCAGCGTATATCTGAATGCCATTACAGGATTGTTCGATCCCCACTCTGAATATTACCAGCCAATTGATAAAGAAAACTTTAACATCCGATTTTCCGGTCGTTTGGAGGGCATTGGCGCCACCCTGCGCACAGAGGACGATCTGACCAAAGTTGTGACCATCGTAGTGGGTGGCCCGGCCTGGAAGCAAAAAGAAGTGGAAGAAAATGATTATATCCTAAAGGTGAAACAGGAAGGCGAAGAAGAAGCAACCGACCTGACTGGCATGCAAATCAACGATGTCGTGCAATTGATCCGTGGGCCAAAAGATACCAAAGTGACCTTGACCATCAAAAAAGTAGATGGTACCGTGAAAGATGTCGTCATCACCCGCGATATAGTTGTTTTGGAAGAGCAATTTGCCAAATCGCTGATTATTGATGGTGAAAACGAGGGCGAACGCATCGGGTACATCTACCTGCCTAGCTTTTACGCCGATTTCCAAAACAAAGACGGGCGTTTCTGTTCGGACGATGTAGAAAAGGAACTCGAAAAACTCAAGGCGGAAAAAGTGGATGGCATCATCCTTGATTTGCGCAACAACGGCGGCGGCTCTCTGCGCGATGTGGTGGATATGTCCGGCTTTTTTATTGAAAAAGGACCTATTGTTCAAGTGAAATCGCGGGCAGACGTATCGGAAGTATTGAACGACCAAGATCCGAGCGTGCAGTACGCTGGTCCGCTGATCGTCATGGTCAATTCCTTTAGTGCTTCGGCTTCCGAAATATTGGCTGCGGCTTTGCAGGATTACGAACGCGCCATCATCGTGGGCAGCAATTCTACGTTTGGCAAGGGTACGGTACAGCGTTTTCTCGACCTGGATCGCAGCATCAGGGGCTATCCTGAGCTAAAACCACTGGGCGAAATCAAGCTGACCACCCAGAAATTTTACCGCATCGACGGCGGATCTACTCAGTTGCGCGGTGTGACGCCTGACATCATTCTGCCCGATAATTACGCCTATATCAAGACCGGGGAACGCGAATACGACAACGCCATGGCCTGGTCGGAAATAGAGGAAGTGCCGCACAACCAAAATGTGATGCACATCAAAAAGCTGGAAGAACTCAACAAGCGAAGCAAAGGACGTGTGGAATCAAGCGAAGTATTTCAAAAAATCCAACAAAACGCCAAGCGCCTGGAAACACAACGAGAGCTTTCTGCCTATTCGCTGAATCTGGAAAAATACCAGGCATTCATTGCTGAGCGCGAACAAGAGGCCAAGCAATACGACGATCTGTTTGAAACAGCAGTGAATACCAATGTAAAGAATCTGGATACAGACAAAGCCTATATCGAAGCGGAAGAATCCAGAAAAGCCCGCAATACGGAGTGGCTGGAATCTGTTTCCAAAGACATTTATATCAAGGAATGCCTGAATATTATGCACGATTTGATTGGGATGAACTAGCATTCTCCCATCACAACAGATGCTGAAAAAACGGGGCTGCGGGAAGTAAATATTTCTCGCAGCCCCGTTCTCATTTTGGCGAAAGCCCTTAGTTTAGCGGTTTTAGAACCAACTTATCCGCGGCCAATTCGAGCACTCCTAGCTCCGCCAAAACGACACCATTTTCCTGCTTTATGATCAGCTTATTATCGGTCTTGGAATAGGCCCAAGTCCCGTTGGAGGTCGTATGTGCGTCGTTGGGTGCAAGTGTCAAGTACTCACATACATTATTCTCTTTAAAAATGTAAGTATTGCGGTACCTACTAGGGGGAAATTCCTGATAATCGCAAGGCCGATAGATTTTTTCTACCCCACCACTTTCTTCCTCATACGAATGAGTCCAGCAATTGATCAGCAAAGAATCGGCAGTTACGAGGGTATTTTTTCCCGTTTCACAGGAAGCCATAAACCCCGTTGCCAATAAAGGCAACAACAGACTCATCAAAGAATGGAAATAGCTTAATTTTTTCATCAGGCATCGATTGTTTATGAATGGAACTGTAATCATTACTTATATACAGACCATCAACAGGATAAAAAAGGTTGGGTTCGGGAACACCCATTCTCAAATGTACCCCACATTTTTGATAAGCCCCAAAAAAAAACGCCTGGCTTTACAGCCAGACGCCAAACCTTCATAGCTCTATATATGATGATGTTGGTTTTCCTAAATAGGCAGGATGCAAAAACTCAATAAAAAAACATCCTGCATGGTTGTTAAGTCATGCAGGATCGTATCAGGTTAGTACAAAAGCCGGGTTGATAAATCCTACAGGTGATTGTATGATCAAAAAGTCGGCAGTGCCATGCATTCTATGCGGGCACTACCTAGTTGAAATGCCCTATTTCAGAGCGCGTAAAGTCTTCATAGCCTAAAACCCATTGGCTTTTCGGGGTAATTAACTGTCATGAAAAATTCTTCGATTCAAAAATAAGCCTATGGCTAATGTGATTAAAACCAGATTTCGCCTTTAAGTCAGCTTGCTGAAACCTTTAAAAAGTTCAATATTTCAAAAAATTACTTGCTAAAGCTGAATAAATACAAAACATTTTCAAAAACACAAAAACTAAAAAAATCAGATTTCTGCCATGCACTCTATTTTGAAGAATGGCCCTGTTGCCTACCAAGTCCTAAATACTATCCACTAAAATAAAATCAAACATTCTCCCTACCTTTGCGCCTTCATTTAAACAAGCATACGTCATTCACTACAAATTACCAGCCATATGTCTTTGAAACCGATCCGATCTGCCCTTATCTCCGTTTACCACAAGGAAGGATTGGCTCCCATACTAGAAGCCTGCAAGCGTTTAGGAGTCCAAATATATTCTACGGGTGGCACCCAGCAATTCATTGAAAGCCATGGCTTGGAAGTTACCGCCGTGGAAACCCTCACCAGTTATCCCTCCATTTTGGATGGGCGGGTCAAGACCCTGCACCCCAAAATCTTCGGTGGTCTGTTGGCCATACGCAATGAGGATCATTTGAGCCAGTTGGCGCAGTACGATATTCCGGAAATAGACCTGGTCATTGTCGATTTATACCCTTTTGAGGCTACTTTGGCTACGACAGACGAAGAAGCGGAGATCATTGAAAAAATAGACATTGGAGGCATTGCACTCATCAGAGGGGCAGCTAAAAACTTCAACGATGTAGTAGTCGTTCCTTCCCGTGACGATTATGGCTTTTTACTGCAACTTTTGGTGGAAAAAGAAGGCCAAAGCGACTTAGCCGACCGCAAAGCACTGGCACGCCGCGCTTTCCAGGTTTCCTCCCATTACGATACCGCCATTTTCAACTATTTTAATACGGATAGAACAGGTGAATCTTTCAAGCGCAGTATCCAGCACAGCGAAACCTTGCGCTATGGTGAAAACCCGCACCAACGCGGCTTTTTCCACGGCAAGCTCGACGACATGTTCGACAACCTGAACGGAAAAGCCCTTTCCTACAACAACCTGGTGGATGTGGACGCTGCCGTCGGATTGATGGCTGAATTTTTAACAGAAGCGCCCACTTTTGCTATTTTAAAGCACACCAATTCCTGTGGGGTAGCTACCCGCCCTACCGTATTGGAAGCTTGGCAAGCGGCCCTGGCGGGCGACCCCGTTTCTGCCTTCGGGGGTATCCTGATTGCCAACACAGCCATTGACCTGCCCACTGCGCAGGAAATAGACAAAATATTTTACGAAGTGCTGATAGCCCCCGATTTCGATGCCGATGCCCTGACATTTTTGCGCAAAAAAAGCCAACGCATCCTGCTGCGCATCAAGCACTTCAACATCCAGCCCAGCAGCTTTAAAAGCCTGCTCAACGGCGTGATTGAACAAGACAGCGACCGCAAAATAGAAACAGCAGAAGACCTGCAAGTGGTGACAGACAAAGCGCCCAGTCAAGCGGAAATCCAGGACTTGCTTTTTGCCAATAAATGCGCCAAACACCTCAAGTCGAACACCATCGTTCTGGCGCGCGATAGCCAGTTACTCAGTATGGGCTGTGGCCAAACCTCTCGTGTGGATGCGCTCAAACAAGCTATTGCAAAAGCCCATTCATTCGGATTTGAGCTGAACGGTGCGGTGATGGCCTCCGATGCCTTTTTCCCATTCCCCGATTGCGTGGAAATAGCCAATCAGGCCGGGATTACAGCCGTCATCCAGCCCGGTGGCTCAATTCGGGATAAGGACAGCATCGACTATTGCAACCAACACCAAATGGCTATGGTACTCACCGGTATCCGCCACTTCAAGCATTGATGAATCTAGCCATAGATATTGGCAATACCAGGGTCAAAATGGGTATTTTTGACCAGGATCAACTGCTTCAATACGATGTAGTGGAAAAGCTCCCGTTAAATTATTTAACGCAGTGGCTAACCAACCATTCTATCCAAAACATCATCTATTGTTCTGTAGGAAAAGTCCTGGATCAAAAGCTGCAAGCCTTTTTGGATCAACACGCCCTTTTTTTGGATGCACATACCCCTATTCCTGTCACCAACCACTACCAAACACCTGCCACCCTGGGAAAAGATCGCCTGGCAGCCGTAGTGGGTGCCTTTGCCCTATTTCCAGAAACTAACTGTATCGTAGTGGATGCCGGCAGTTGTATCACCTGCGATGTCTTGAAAAAAGGCGGGCATTACCTGGGAGGCAACATTTCGCCTGGTATAAAAATGCGCCTAAAAGCCATGCACGAATTTACGGCAGCCCTGCCTTTAGTAGAGCCCGGCGAACTTCGCGCTTGGATTGGCGACAGCACAACTGCTGCCCTGCGAAACGGTGCTCAACTGGGCGCTATTTTTGAAGTAATGGCTTTTGTGGATTATTTGGAAACCCATTACGGCGATTTTCAAGTAATTATTACAGGAGGCGATGCAGAATATTTTGTTAAAAACCTGAAAAGAGAGATATTTGTCCATCAAAATTTAGTCCTGGCAGGGCTAAATCAAATTTTAAAACACAATGTCGATTAGTTGGAATAGATTGTTCTTGTGTTGTGTTCTTTGTCTGTCAGGCATGCTGATGGAAGCACAGAATCAGAATGTAAACATTCAACCCAAAATAAACTCCCCTTTCTCCCGCTATGGGCTTGGCGATTTGGTGGATCCTTTTTACGTAGCTCAAGCTGGCATGGCCGGACTTACAGCCGCCTTTTACGATCCTTATACCTTGAATATTCTAAACCCAGCTTCGCTCTCTCAATTGCAAGCTACTTCTTTTGAAGTGGGCTTCAACGCCAAGTATTCCAGTCTGAAAGCCGATGAGGTCAGTGAGGGCGTATGGAGTGGCAACCTGAATTACCTCGCACTGGGCTTTCCTCTGATCAATCCAATCAATAAAGCGCTGGATCGCCGCCAATCCCCCCTAAAGCTGGGCATGGCCTTTGCCCTGCAGCCCTATACAGAAGTAGGCTACAACGTCGAAACCATTCTGGAGAAAGAAAACACGGGCCCCACCACCAACAGCTTGAAAGGGACAGGCGGCACCTATCGCATTCATTGGGGCAACGGTATCGGCTTCAAGGACTTTACCGCAGGTGTAACACTGGGCTACCAGTTTGGCAAATTGACGAATAGCCGTCGCGTTGTTTTCGACAGTGTCGAGTATGCTTACACGACAGAATTTCTCGATGAAATCAGTACTAGCGGATTCTTTTGGCGAGCAGGTGTACAATATACGCATCATTTTAAAAAGCCAAATGCACAAGGTGTGCGTATAAACAGCGGTAAAAGACTTATCTTTGGCCTGCACGGTAATTCCACATCAGAGTTCAATACCAATACCAGTTTATTTTACCAGCGCTATAGCACCCTCTATGGCACGCGCGATACCTTGGCTTACGACGATGAAGTCAAACAAAAAGGCACGCTGCCTTCAGAATGGACTGCAGGTGTTTCATTTGAAAATGTAAACAAACTGCGCCTAGGAGTAGAATATGGTGTCAGCAATTGGACGGAATACAGCAACGAAGCCAAACCGGAAACGTCGTTTGCCGATGCCTGGCACGTAGCGTTGGGCGGGGAATACATCCCCAACCATTTGTCATACAACAACTACTTTCAAAAAGTGCGCTACCGATTTGGCGCTTACTACAATAAAGACCCCAGAACCTTTGATGGCGAGCAATTGAGCGAATATGGCATTACACTAGGTATGGGTATGCCTATTGTGATGGCTCGCCAGCGCGTGTCTTTTGTCAATCTGGCATTGGAAGTTGGCCAGTTTGGCCTGACCGATACTTTGAAAGAAACTTTCGTCAAAATAGCACTTGGTTTTACTTTAAACGATAACACTTGGTTTTTCAAACGAAAATTCAATTAAAAATGAAAGGGATACTTCATGCTTTCGCCGCGATGCTGGCGATCACTTTAGCCACCGCATCGGCTAACGCACAATGTGGAACCTGGAACAATATTCCTCAACAGGAAGAGGCTGAAAATGCACACGTGCTTTATCGGGGGATTGTCAAAAGCAAAACTCAGGAAGAACTCGACGCCATGAAGCCGGAAGAGTTCAATATTGCTTATGACAACTGGAAAAAAGCTTACGAGTTGGCACCGGCTGCCGATGGGCAACGCCCTTCTCACTTTTCTGATGGTCGCCTCATCCTGAGAACCAAATACAACAAAGCGACTACAGAGGCCGAGAAAAAACAATATGCCGAACAGATCATGAAGTTGTACGATGAGCAGATCAAGTGTTATGAAAATGAAGCCTTTTTGTTGGGCCGCAAAGCATTTGATATGTTTTATATGCCTGAATATGGCTATCGGGACGCTACTTTCCAAACCTTAAAGCAGGCGCTGCAAAAAGGCGGTAAAGACGCCGAATACATCCTGCTGGAGCCAATGGCGCAAATGTTGGTTTATCTGTATAAATCCAAGCAAGTGGATCAAGCCGAAACCCAGCGCATTTATAGCGATCTGGTTGATATTGCCGATCACAACATCAAGGAAAACAAACAATACGGCCAATACTACGACGCCTCTAAAGCCCGTATGACCAGCCAGTTCAAGGAAATTGAAGACGAAGTGTTCGATTGCGGCTATTTCAAGAAAAAACTGGTACCCGAATATCAGGCTAAACCAGACGACATCAAGATCATCCAGTACGTATATGTCAAATTGAAACAGCAGGGCTGCGATACCACCGAAGCCATCATGCAGGAATTGAAAGGCAAATACGAGGTATTGGCTAAATCCATCAACGACTCTTTGGAAGTGGTGCGCCGCAAGGAAAACCCCTGCTACGATGCCAGCCAGTTGCAACAGGAAGGCAAATACAACGAAGCCATTTC
The DNA here is from genome assembly GCA_937864265.1 of uncultured Saprospirales bacterium. Taxonomy (GTDB): domain Bacteria; phylum Bacteroidota; class Bacteroidia; order Chitinophagales; family Saprospiraceae; genus CALMIR01. The sequence goes on from CALMIR010000144.1 coordinate 22,427, forward strand.
TCGCTACGAAGAGTGTATTGCTACTACCGATGACCCTGAGGTAAAAGCCCAGGTTTATTACAGTATTGCCTCTATCCGTTTGTACCGCCAAAGCTCTGAATCGGCGGCCATCTCTGCCGCCCGCAAAGCACTGAGCTACAAGCCGAGCTGGGGCCGCCCTTACATCATCATCGGTGATGCTTACGCCAAACTTGGCCGGGGCTGCGACGACTGGAATTCCCGCTTAGCCATCATTGCCGCTATTGATAAATACATCCAGGCCCGCGGCGATTCTGAGTCAGCAGGCGATGCCAACACCCGCATTGGCCAGTACAGCGGTTCTTTGCCAGAGCGCCAGGAAGGTTTCATGCGCGGCATCAAAGAAGGCCAGTCAGTTACTGTAGGCTGCGGTATCGGCGAAACAGTGAAGGTACGCTTCAAAGATTAAGGAGCAATCCTTTACACAAAAAAAGCCACAAGCGCCATGGGTTCTTGTGGCTTTTTTTGTACGTCAAAGCAGGCAATACCCAAAATTGTCATTCAGAAGCGATAAAAAACCCGCCATTCCCTATTTCCTTGCCTTCAATAGCCCTATATTCGACGCGATTTTTAAAATATTTCAGAAAAAAACTATCTTTCGGGGCGTATCCGCGTATCATACGTTAAATTGAACTACCTTATGAAGCAAATTCGACTTTTTTTTCTGGCTCTGATGCTGTTTGGAACGGGTGTAGGCCTTCATGCGCAAGACATCCACTACTCTTTGTACAACATGTCACCGCTGACCCTGAACCCCGCGCTGACCGGCGCTTTTTATGGCTCCATACGCGTGGGCGGTATTTATCGCGACCAATGGTTCAGTTATTCCGGTTCAGATGGTTATGTCACCCCTTCAGCTTATATAGATTCTCCGATTTTACGCGGCTTTCGCGACCAGGATTGGATTGGCGTGGGCGGTATGTTCTTCCAGGATAAGGCGGGTATAGGCAGTCTGCGCACTACCGCTTCCAAGCTTTCCCTGGCTTATCACCTCGGCCTGGGCAAAAAAGCAAAATCTGTGCTGACCATCGGCTTACAGGGCGGCGGGGTTCAACGCCGGGTAAATGTGGAAAACTTCCTATTTGGGAATGACTTTCAAAATGGCGAATGGACGAACACATCTAGCGAGCCCATTGTTTCAAGCGCTGCGCCCGACCCAGACAATCCAGATGGCAGAGAAATCAAAGCCGATTACCTGGACTTTGCTGCCGGCTTGATGCTGCGCTCTAATATAACCGATGAAAGCCGTTTTGAAATCGGTTTCGCGGTCAACCACCTCACCCAACCTAATGAGAGTTTCCGAAACAGTGGCACAGGTGGCGGCGGCAACAACAATGTTGAAAATGCCCTGCGCCGCCCCATGACCATCTTGGCGCATACCCGTTATGAAACGGCATTGAGCGAAAAAGTATCCTTTGCCCCTACGGCCTTTTTCCAAACTACTCGTGGTGCTACAGAATTTGCGGTACAAGCCTGGGGTGGTTATATGTTAGATCCGACCAATCCCACCAAACTCAACTTCGGCTTGGGTTATCGTGTGGGCGATGCCGCTCAATTACTATTGGGCATAGACTACAAAGACCTCCGGGTAGCGCTGTCTTACGATGTGACTTTCTCTCAACTGAGAAATGCCAACAGCTATCAGGGCGGCCTGGAATTGGCAGCCTGGTACATTTTCAAGATTTACAAAAAACCGGATATTACCCCCACTATTTTGTGTCCGCATTTTTAAAGTGCATCAAATTACTTATTTTATCTTTTGGCAAGCAAGACCAATTAATGCCTACAAGAACATGTACGAATCAAACCAGAATACATTGTTAAATTGTTTTTCAATGTCTGTGCTTTACATGTATAAAAAAATGCAGATGTTTTTGTCTATTGGCCCAAAAAAATACTACATGGTTAAACAATATCCCAATTTTTGAGATATGTCAAAAAGAACTCTTTTATTCTGTTTTGCAACTTTTGCAGTATTTTTTAAAAATACAAATCATTTGCATTGTCAGGAAACACTACTTTTCAACTATCTAAGCCAAAGTATAGAAAACTTATCTGGTTCTGAGCAAGATATATTTTATCGCCTTTGGGAATCAAATCATTATTTGGAATACAGGTTTGCTGAATTAAATAATCCAGAAGATGCATTTGTTGGAACGACAGTTTCAGTAAACTTACCCGATAGGATCGCTGTTTTCAGAGTTGATTGGGTTCAACAAAAACTTAATGGCGACTTTTATTGGATGGGGTTTTCAGATACCCCTTCAGAAGGAGGGAGCTTTACTTTAAGTTATGAGAGCTTGGGTGGCTATATGGGGCATATAGCCTTTAATTCTCAAGAAAGTTTTTACCATATATTTCCTCTTTCGCAAAATAAAGTAGTATTGCTGAAGACAATAAAAGATTTTTTGCCCTGTGGAACTAAATTGCAACTTCCTGAGCTTGGTGAAGAAGATGATGTGCTTGAAATAGACCCAAGGAATTTATGCCCTACAAGTAATATAAGAATATTATTTTTATTTACCAATAGAGCTAATTCGTCTGGCCTTAGTCCTGTTACGGTAGCCAATAGAATTATTGACGAATTAAATACTACAACACAAGCTAGTCAACTACAACCTTGGGAGATAAGATTTGAATTAGCGAATGTCATTAATTTGGGCTTATTTGTTGAAACAGATAATATTTCTTCAGATGTTGAAGATTTGGTCGCGGATGAAATCGCTCAAAATTTAAGAGCATCAAATTTCGCGGATATAGTTATATTATTGACTAATAGTCCTTTATATGATGCAGCTGGCATAGTATCTAAAATTAATGCAGATTTTGATCATGCCTTTTCTATTGCCCAAATTTTTCCTGCAAGTGTAGGATTTACAGCATCACACGAAGTTGGCCATATGCTGGGTGCAAGACATCAAAGGTGTAGTATATGTGGAGAAGGTTTCTTAAACCTTACAGGTGGATGCGATATTTGGACATTAGGACATGGCTTTACAATAGGTGATAATTTTAGAACTATCATGTACCAAAATGGCTGCGATATGAGAACCAGACTAGGGCGGTGGTCTAATCCTGATGCGGAACTAGACGGAGAAGAAACAGGAAATTATTGGAATAGAAGCTCTAAACCCTTAAGAAGAAATGCACCAAAAATAGCATGCTTTTTTGATTCCCCTGAAACTCCAAATACTAACATGATTGCTGGAATTTCAGGCCCTTCAAGTATTTCTTGTATTGGAACTTGGTACGCTTCCATTACAAATAATTTAGGCACTCCCCCTAACAACTACAGTTGGGAAATAAGCGATAACGGAATAAGTAATTGGGTTTTAGTTAACAGTGGTTCTAATTTTATTACTGCCTCCCAAATTGAAAGCAATTGGTCTTATGATTATGAATGTGGTGAATCTTTTTTTCTGAGATTGAGAGTTTCTGATAGCTCCAGTCCAACTTTATTGGCCACTAATTCCAAACAAATAAATGTCATTTGCTGTGTAGACGGGGAAGTTATTGAAAATCGAAATTTTTCGTTAGAATATAAAGTTAATGCTCTATCAGCTTTATTTCCAATTCCAAGTTCTGGAACTTTATTTTACAAGGCATTACCTTTTTATATGCTTGAAATATTAAATTTGGAAGGAAAAGTTTTACACAGTTTCAAAAAAAACACTGCAGAAATAGCCGACTTTGTAATTGACTTAACTAATTTACCTGCTGGTGTGTATTTAGCGAAACAAACCAAACAAAAAAATATTATTTTAAGCAAAATAATCAAGCTATGAAGATGAGTTTGTTAAAAACTATAGCCTTATTTTTTGTTTTTTCCTCCTTTTTAGGTTGTGAAAAACCAGAATCTCCAGATATAGACCTTCCTAGTTCTATTGAATTTGGAAATTCTGTTTTATTTTTGAATGGAGAAAATGAAACAGGGTTCGTACCCAGTTTTTTTATCGATACTATAAACGATCAATTTCTGTTTCATTTTAGTAAAGAGGAGAACAGTGTTTTAAACAGCTTTGGTTTTTCTTTATTGCCTGTGCAAGAGGGATCATACATTTTGCATGAAGAAAGAACCTTACATTTAGGCGCCAAAGCTTCTTTTTCTCAATTAATCGCAGAAGATATAGCGGGCTGGGAATATTCTTTGGATAACCCAGAGGATCGTTTTTTTGAAATTAAGACACTTGATTTTTTACAAGAACGTGTACTCATCCGATTCCGAGTCAAATTTAAACTTGATTCCAAAAATGGCGTTAGTAATTCAACATCTGGATTACCTCAAAACATAAAACTCGAAGGTGTTTTTTATGAAAATTTCGCCAAAGGATAACCCAACGTAAAAATTTTCGTTGAATCCATATAAGCTAAGTTTTTCGCCAACAGAGGTTGGCGCACTTAAAGCAAAAGACATAAACAATGAAATCAATTTTCGCACTGTTTTTCTTTTTATGCCTGGTGGGTACACATTTGGTGGCGCAACCCATTTCCAAATCATCCTATGAGAAAACGCTGGAGGCGGCCAGGATCGCCTTTTCCGAAAGGAATTACTACAAATCGCTCGAAAAATACGAGGAGGCCTACGAAGATAGGTCGGATAAAACCCTCATTGATACCATTGCTTGGCTCAACCTGCAACTGCGCGACTACAGCCGTGCCGAGCGTTGGTTTGGCCGCCTCATTGATAAGGACAAAACGGGCGAATTCAATGAGTACAAATACATCTATGGCCGGGTCATGAAAATGACGGAGAACTATGCCGAGGCTGTGCCCGTTTTGCAAAGCTTTGTGGAAACGACCAAAAGCGATAGCCTGCGCACCCTGGCCAAGAACGAAATCATAGGTGCCGAACTGGCCATGGAGCTAGGCCCCAATACCAAAGGCATCGTGCTGGAAAATGCAGGCAAAAAAATCAATACCAAGCTGTCAGAATATTCACCGAGCCTAAGCCCGGATGGCGGGGAGGTGTATTTCAGTACCTTCGAAGGCGACGATGTGATTTTCGTAACTGACGATGCAGGGGAGGAGGTATATGCCAAAATTTTCAAAGCAGGCAAAGATGACGACAGTTGGGAAAAACCAGAAGCTTTGGGTGGCGAAATCAATCGCCAGGGTTTCCACAATTCCAACGTAACGCTATCTGCCGACGGCAGCACCTTGTTTTTCACCCGCGCTCAATTGCAGGGCAATGTGCTAAGCGAAAGTAAAATTTATTACAGCACTGGTGGCGGCAGTTGGAAAGGGGCACAGGAACTCAAAGGCGTGAACGGCGATTACTTGGCCAAACACCCTGCTCCAGGCGAGTTGTTCGGCAAAGAAGTACTCATTTTTGCCGCCAATATGCCGGGCGGATACGGCGGTTTTGACCTCTACTACGCTACCAAAACTGGTGAAGGCACTTACAGCGACCCCATCAACCTGGGCAAAGTGATCAACACTGCTGGCGACGAGGAAACACCCCACTACCGCGATGGCACCTTGTATTTCAGCTCTACTGGCCACCCTGGGATGGGCGGCTTCGATATTTTCTATTCCTCCTGGGATGGCACTACTTGGAGCAATCCATTGAACATGGGTCGCCCCTACAATACCGCTACCGACGATCAGGGGCTTACCCTGGACAGCGAAGGTTACTATGGTATGCTGGTTTCCAACCGCCCAGGCGGCCGCTCAGTCCATGCCAAGACCTGCTGCGATGATATGTACTACTTCACCATACCCAAACTCTTTGCCGACCTGACCGTTGGCTTGTTTACGGATGGCGATAAAAAACCGCTGCTAGGTGGTACGGTGCACTTGATTCCTTTTCAGAATGAAAAAATGGGCGACCCCAATTCTCAAACCAGCCCTGAGGGCAATGGTTTTGGCTTCGACTTGGGCTTGGAAACGCCTTATATGGTGATCGGCACCCATCCCGATTACTTCCCCGATACCATGCAATTCAATACGGTAGGCTTGAAAGAATCCAAAAGCTTCAAGCACTTCTTCTACTTGAAGGCCAAGCCGGTACTACCAGAATACGATACCATCGTGAGCGAAACGCCGATTGTACTGGAAAATATCCTCTACGATTTCGACGACGATCGCATCAAACTGGAAGCAGAACAGGATTTGCAGGTGGTTTTTGAATTGATGACGGAATACCCAGATATGGTGATCGAGCTAGGCTCACATACGGACAACCGGGGTAACGACGAATACAATGAAAACCTCTCCCAACGCCGGGCTGAATCGGCTCGCCGCTGGCTCACGCGCAAGGAAATCGTCCGCGAACGCATCGAAGCCAAGGGCTATGGCGAAAAAGTGCCGAAAACGGTTTCTGCTAAAGTGGCGCAGGATCATAGCTTCCTGAAAGAAGGCGATGTGCTGACGCCCGAATTCATCGAAGCGCTGGCTACGGAGGAGCAAAAGGAAATTGCCCACAGCATCAATCGCCGTACCGAGTTCAAGATTATTGCCGGCCCTAAGAGCATCGTCATCAAAACGACCCGTCTGAAGAAGAAGGAAGAAGTGAAAAAAAGCTCGAATCGCAATAGCCAGGTCAACCCAAGCGTTTCATCGGCTGCAGTGGAGGCCGTCAAAGCACCTAAGATGCAGTTCAAGCAACGCCTGGTGGACTTTGGCAAAGTGAAGCGCGGCGACAAGCGCAGCCATACTTTTGAATTCACTAACGTTGGCAATGCCGATTTGCATATCTCGCTGGTTTCTTCCTGCGATTGTACCACCATCGTGGATGACCCTAGCGGCCGCACCTTCAAGCCCGGCCAAAGTGGCAAGATCAGCATCGTTTTCGACAGTACAGAAAAAGAGGAAAGCGAAACGGTGGACATAGATATTTTCACGGAAGACAACGATGAAAAGGGCAAACCGATCATCGAAATGGTACAGTATAAGTTTGAGCTGATCAAGTAAAACAGCTTGATATAGCCAGTACTTTTGCTTTCAAAAAAGCCAGCCTGGGGATTTTCCCACGCTGGCTTTTTTGTTTTTCCCGCCCAATTTGTCAAAAAAGAGCAAGATAAAGCTCGCATGGCTTTATCCTCTTTTCCTTGAGTGCTGCACCATTAGCACCATGAAAATAAGAAGCAAAGAAATTCAAAATTCCCCTCCCGTTGATCTGCGAAATACTTTGTTTTTTTGAAAATATAGCTTAACTTTCCTAAGCTTCGGATCTATTTTTTTAGGTCAAAATGAAAAAAAATCATGTTGAAAAGTGTTAAAATTTATACATTACACTACCTAACTAAGTGGTTGTCATTTTGTTCTGAAAAATAAAGTCCGAGAGGTAGATCCAGGTAAAGTAGGATGAACAAA
>CALMIR010000145.1 GCA_937864265.1 uncultured Saprospirales bacterium
GGGTGAGGGTGAGGGTGAGGGTGAGGGTGAGGGTGAGGGTGAGGGTGAGGGTGAGTTAGGGTGTGTTAGTGTGTGTGTGCGGTGGAGGCGGGATTCGAACCCGCGGTACCGTTTCCAGTACGTCAGTTTAGCAAACTGGTGGTTTCAGCCACTCACCCACTCCACCGTAAATATGCCTTTTTTCAAAAGCGAATGCAAAAGTATAAATCCATTTTTTAACAAGCAAGCAATCGCGCAAATTTTTATTGCACCAATTTTCAAAGAAACCAGTGGAAATAAAAAAACGTTCCCAATTAGGCATCAATATCTTCGTGGAGGCTCAGTTTAATTTTCTTTTCTAGTTCGCTAACGGTGTCCTTGAATATAGCATCTGTCTCCATTAAATCCTGTACCGTGCGGCAGGAATAAATCACAGTGCTGTGGTCGCGACCACCAAATTTTTCGCCAATATTTTTGAGGGATTTATCGGTGAGATTTTTTGCTAGGTACATGGACAATTGCCGGGCAATAACGACTTGGCGCTTACGGGTTTTCCCCTGAAGCTTGTCCACTGGCAAACTGAAATGCTCTGCTACCAAGCGCTGTATGAAATCCAGGGTAATTTCTTTATTGATCTGCTTGACAAAATTGCGAATGACTTTTTTAGCCAAATCTTTGTCAATTTCTTGGCTGTTTAGCGAAGATTGGGCAATGAGCGATACCAAAACCCCTTCCAATTCGCGGATGTTGTTTTTGATGTTGTAGCAGATGAACTCAATCACATCCTGAGCAATCTCAACCCCTTCCTGGTTCATCTTGGCTTCCAGGATGGCCATGCGGGTTTCCAAATCAGGCGCTTGCAAGTCGGCAGAAAGCCCCCACTTGAAACGAGAGAGCAAACGCTCTTCAACACCTTCCATATCTTTAGGCGGTCGGTCGGAGGTCATCACTATCTGTTTCCCGCTCTGATGCAACTGATTAAAAATATGGAAGAAAATTTCCTGGGTTTTCTGCTTATTAGCTAAAAATTGGATATCGTCCACGATCAGAACGTCAATCAACTGATAAAAATTCACAAAGTCATTTACCGCATTGTTTTTAATAGATTGGATGATTTGATTGGTGAATTTTTCCATGGAAACGTACAAGACCGTTTTCTCCGGATGGCGTTTTAATACGTCATTTCCAATGGCATGTACCAAATGGGTTTTACCTAAACCCACATCTCCAAACACCACTAAGGGGTTGAAAGAAGTAGCGCCAGGTTTTTTGGCAATGGCCAAACCTGCGGAACGAGCCAGACGATTGCAGTCTCCTTCAATGTAGTTTTCAAAGATATAATTGCTGTTGAGCTGCGGATCAACTTTAATACGTTGGATACCTGGAATGACGAAAGGATTCTTAATCGCCTCAGTATCAATCATTCCTGGCATCAAATTGTCTTTGCCTTTATTATTGCTACCTTCTTCCTTGCGGGAATGACCATTTGAGTTGGACATCAAAATTTGATATTCCAACCTACCGCGATCACCCAATTCGCGGCGAATGGTAGTTTTTAACAATCCGACATAGTGCTCTTCCAGCCACTCATAAAAAAACTTATTGGGCACCTGAATGGTTAATGCGTTGTTCTCTAAACGAACAGGTCTAATGGGTTCAAACCAAGTTCGGAAACTCTGCATGTTCACATTTTTGCGAATAGTTTGCAGACAATTCCCCCAGACTGTAGCATGATCTTTTGTCATCCCAGTAAAGATAGCTGAAGTTAAAAAAAATGTTTACCCTACAAAAGAGTATCAGCAAGTTAGGTGCATAAGGCTTACGTGCCCTCAACGGGCTTGTATGTAACTGTCGCTTTGTTGATGTGTGCTTTTTTCAAAGCGGAGGACTACAAAGGTGAGAAAAAAAATCTAAACAAAAAACCGATGTTGATAAGTTTTGCCTGGCATTGCACTTGATCTGTATCCAAACCTTTATATTCATTTGCTCTGGCATTTGGAATTTTTTTTTTTGCCATGTATTTACTTTTCAACATCCCCTGTGGAAAAGTCGGTCTTTGGGATTATCCGCTTAGCGTATTTTCCAAGTTGTGCTTTCTCTCCCTGAGCTTACGTTATTCCAATTGTTTGAGCAACCAGGAACGGGCGTTGAGCACTTTGGTCATTTGTATGCTTTTTATCAGGTCTGTCTTCTGCGATTTTCCTTTGCGGTGGATTTGGTAAAGCAAACTCGCAAAATTCATGTAGGATTCTCTGATATTCTTGGCTATGTGTTTGTTTCGCTTTAGAAATATTTTAAAAGAACTGATTAACGATAACATCGCGTCTATTTCGTCGGTTTCATAGAAAATCTTTAAGAGTGTTGCCTTTGCATCCAAACTGTAGTGCACGTCTGAGAACTCCACTAAATTGAGGTGTTCCAGGGCTTTTTTAAAGTCTTTTTTATGAAAATAGAGGTCGGCTAAATTAAAATGATAGGCATCTTCCCGTTCTCGTGGGTTCAACATGTGGGTATAAGATTTCACGAAAGATTCGACCCAGTCGTATTGTTGGAGTCCCAAACCTAGTTTGACGATATTTTTGTACGTCCAGGGTGAAATACGACCATTCTCAAGCAGAATCTCATCTTCTATTCCTTCAGTATATAACTGCAACAAGGGCTGTGCAAAATCTTTTTTTCCATTCCTGATCTGATCGACGCAATAGTTGATCCCCAATAAAAAAAGCTGCCTGACTTCTTCCTCTCTAAATACGTTTTTATGGCGCAAAAGTGCTGCCTGAAAGCGCTCAAAATTACCTTTGCGTTCGGGGTCTAGCAACATTTTTAATAGACAGTAATAAATATCGATCACCGGGTCATTCAAAAAACGTTCCTCTTTTTCGACCATCAACATGATAGCCTCTAATACCCCAACATCGTTTTGTTCCGGTAAAAACTTTTGCCGATCGAGCATCATACAAACCAAGCGGAGCTTTTTTTGCAGATAAAACAAATCAAAATGGATAGAAGCTTGTTGTAAACTATTGTCCTGCCGATGCACCTTCTGGCTATAAAAATGGCGATTCGACAACTCATAAAGCATGGTCTGCTGATGAAAATGCTGCGCATCTCTATAAGGAAGTTGCTCTAAACTTTCGCTCAATTTTCGAAACTGATAGTTGTATGCCTTTTCTTGTTCTCTGTCTAACAAAACCTTGGCTCCAAAGTACTCTTGGTAAAAATCGGATGTTTCATAATGCTGCAGCGCGAGAAATTGCTGAGCCAATAGAAAAAGCTGGCTCATCAAGTGATTGAGTCGCTTTTCATCGTACGACTCCGATCCAAAAAGTTGCTTAAACACCACAGTACGTTGGATTTCCTCACTCGGAAAGTCTTTTTCTGACTGCTTGCGCAAATATTCAAACAAATGGATCAGTTCTATATTTTTATTGAAATATGGTGACTGAATAAATTCGGAAAAGGCTTTCCACTCCTTTCGATTCAGTGTTTTTAGCAATAGGATCAACTTACTGGAGCCCATGTTTTGGTCTTTTAATTTACAAATGTAAGGCATAGATAGGAAAATTTATTAAATTCAAGTGCCATTTTATTGGATAAAAGCCAAGTAAAGAATGCTACAATAAATTGATTTATAATTACTTATAAAAATAAACTTAGTTATTTCTATCTGACAAACATGCTAAATTGTAGTTGGCTTTACATAAATTTGCGCTTAACTTTATGCTATCAAAAAGAAACAAAAAGCAGATGCGAAAAATCCTGGTTGGTTTAATGTGTTTGGGGTGTGCTCTTGCACTGGACGCGCAGGTTTATCCCGGCGACGCCAATGACGACGGGATAGTTAATAATTTTGATGTTCTTTATGTGGGTTATGCCTATGGCAAAATAGGCCCAGCTAGGTTGGTTGAGTCGTCTGAATTTGCGGAGCAGTACATTCCATTGCTTTGGGATGATTTTTTTCCCAGCGGGATCAATTATGCTTTTTGTGATGCTAATGGAAATGGGCAGATCGGCAATTGGGATTTGTCGGTCATTTTTATTAATTACGGCGAAGAACAGGGTACTTTCAATGATTTGACTCCCGAGGCTGGCGTTCCCGGTATTGATCCACCTATTTATTTTGGTACTCCGCAAAGTGCTGGCACCATCACAGAGGGATCGCAAATCCAGATTCCAATCTATCTAGGCACTGCTTCCCTGCCCTTAACAGATTTTCACAGCATCGCTTTTTCTGTTCGTTACGACGAAACCATCATCAGAGTAGCCAATATTAGTGTTCATACGACGTGGTTAGAAACTCCAAACCTTTTCTATTTTCAGCGGGACTCGCCGGTAGAAGATGGGAAACTGGATTTTTGTTTAACCCATTATGGAGCAGAAAACTTTGACAACGGCTTTGGGCAAATTGGCTATCTAAAAATCATCATTGAGGATGTGCTGGTCGATCTCATTTTGAACGGCGATAGTACTAACACTATCTTGTCCATCGACCAGGTGATGGCTGTTGATAAAGATTTTGAGATCATTCCCATATCGACAGATACAACTGAAATTGCCATTTATGAGCAAAATGCCATAACAGGCGCTAACGGCAGCTTAGAAGCTGATACGACCTGGCAGATTAACCCAAATCCAGCTAAGTCTCATGTATTCATTCAATCGGCTCATCCCGTCGAACAGTTTATTTTATGCGACAATAGCGGACAAAGTATCAGTACCTGGTCAGGAAATCATCATTTGCAACATTATTTGGAGTTGCCCGAGCATTTACCATCGGGTCTTTACCATTTGAGAATGCTGTGCAATGGGCAATGGCAATCAAAGGCCTTGCTCGTACACAAAGATTGAGCAACCTTCTCTTTATAACCCATCAAGCTACTATGAGTAAAATTCAAAGAATTGTAATTCCTGGACTATTATTTTTATTTCCATTGGGTCTTTGCGCCAATGAGCTTCATGTTTCAGGGAGGGTATTTTTTGGTCAAGAACACGAACCTATACCAAATTTTCCGGTAAGCATTCAAACCATTGGTTCAGGTATGTCAGAGCAAACTTTTACAAATGCAAATGGCATTTATCTTTTCACCTTGGACATACAGCCGTCGGATTTGCCTTTTTCATTGATTGTAGAAACAACCGATTTTTGTACAGGTATGCAAATTCAAAAGCAAATTTTTATTTTTAGTGGCATAGACATTTGGGGATTGGATTTTTACATCTGTGAAGGCATCATTACGCCCCCAGAACCTAGCGTGTGTAGTACTTACTTTTATTTCGCGTTGGCAGATGCCCCCCCCCTATCGGTCAGCTTTTTTGACTTATCTTATTCAGACGCTACTATAAATGATTGGCATTGGGATTTTGGAGACGGCAACCATTCATCTGCCGCCGATCCCAATCATGTTTATGCAACGGCTGGCATGTATGAGATTTCGCTCACCATTTCAAATGAAGAAGACTGCTCTAGCACCAAAAAGGAAGTGGTGTTTATTGATGAAAATGAGCTATTTGAGGCGCCGGATTGTCAGGCGATGTTTGTTTTCACTCAAGATTCCATTGAATCCAATACATTTCATTTCAAGGATAACTCCTACGGCCATTCCGAAAACTGTCAATGGAATTTTGGTGATGGAAATTGGAGCTTAGAACATGATCCCGTTCATAGCTATGATGTGCCAGGCATCTATCAGGTGACGCTGGTTAAAACCAGCGAACAATGTACTACCAATGTCAGTATGATGGTTCATGTTGCCGATAATATTGTCTATGAAACGGATTGTTCAGCGCTCTTTATTCCTCTGATGCAAGATTCTTTAACTGTTCAATTCATCAATTTATCCCCATCCAATGCCATCAGCTACGAATGGGAATTGGGTGATGGTGCGTTCAGCAACGAATATATTGTATCACACCAATATTCGGATTCCAGCAATTACAACTGTCGTCTGACTGTTACGACCACAGAGGGGTGTTCCAATACTTATGACGTTTTACTGGACTTAGAAAATCGCACTTTTACAGGGCAGCCAGCATTTCTGGTCATAAACAAGGTGGATACACTTGAAGACGATGCCTCAATGCCTATTCGCATATTCCCCCATCCTGTACAGCAGACCGCCCATCTGGTGTTAGAGTCACTTGAAAGCAGCGACATTATCTTAGAAATTATTCACCCCAACGGCCAATTAATTCAGGTAGAAAAATCCACTGTTTATCCAGGCACTAATACGCTCTCACTGAATATGTCCGACTTACCAAATGGTGCTTATTTACTGCGTTTGAAGCAGAATGGGCAAAATGTTGTCACGAAAATCATCAAGAATTTTTAAGAATTACAGATGCCTTAATAATTGTTGCCGAGACAATTGTTAATTCTGGCAGCTCTACACAAAGAGCTGCCCTTTTTTTTATCTTCGCGCCGTAAAACCAAATTAACTTTTCAGCATGACCAATATAAGCGTAATCGGCTCTGGAGCCATGGGGAATGGCATAGCCCATGTTTTTGCCATGAATGGTTATCAGGTAACCTTGATAGATGTAGCTGAGCCTGCTTTAGAAAAAGGCATGGCTACTATTGCGAAAAACCTGGATCGCATGATTGCCAAAGGCTCTTTAACAGAGGAACAAAAAATGGCAACACTGGCTCGTTTAAATCCAACAACTGATTTACAACAAGGGGTAAAAAATAGCGATCTGGCGATTGAAGCGGCTACGGAAAATGTGGACATCAAGCTCAAGCTCTTCCGCGATTTGGATCAATATTGCCCAGCGCATTGCATTCTCGCCACCAATACTTCTTCCATATCGATTACCCGCATCGCAGCTGTGAGCAAAAGGCCGGAGCAAGTCATCGGAATGCACTTCATGAATCCTGTACCCGTCATGAAATTGGTAGAGGTGATCCGGGGCTATTCAACTACGGATGCAGTAACGCATACCATCATGGAGACTTCCAAAAAACTGGGAAAAATCCCAGTGGAAGTCAACGATTATCCCGGTTTTATATCCAATCGCATTTTGATCCCCATGATCAACGAAGCCATCAGCAGTTTGTTTGAAGGCATAGCTGGTGTAGAAGAAATTGATACGGTAATGAAGCTGGGTATGGCTCACCCTATGGGACCGCTTCAGTTGGCCGATTTCATAGGCTTAGATGTTTGTCTGGCCATTTTGAGGGTACTTCAAGAAGGATTCGGACAGCCCAAATATGCTCCCTGCCCGCTTTTGGTGAATATGGTGACCGCTGGCAAATTGGGGGTCAAGTCTGGAGAAGGTTTTTACACATACACCGCTGGTTCTAAAGAACTTGTAGTAGCGCCCGCTTTCGCCAAATAGCACTAAGTAAGGGCGACCTATTAGTTGTATAGGACTATGTATGCGTTCAATGAAGTAGCCACACAGAGCCAGAGCAAGTAAGGCATGACCAGCCAGGATTTGTGTTTCACATCCGACCAGTAATTGAAGAAAAAAATGCCGATTAGTATCGTTAACAAGGAAATAACCACTAGTCCCAATTCAAACTGTTGGAAATGAAAAAAAACAGGATTCCATCCAACATTCAGCACCCATTGAATGCCAAATAGGATCAAAAGGTTTTTCCTATTGGCTACAGCACTCCAGGCATAAGCCATATAAATGGTAAAACAGATCATAATGGTCGTCCAGGCAACCCCAAAGAACCAGCCGGGCGGTGTCCAGGGTGCTTTAATGAGCTGTTCGTACCAAGAGGAATCCACTCCTTTACTGGTAAATATTGAGCCAATGCCCAATGCACCAAAATTAAGGATGGCAAAAAGGATGATTCTGAGTAGCATGATTTAGCTATTTTATGGTGACTTAAGATTCTTGTTGCAACAATTGCTTTATCCTGCTTTTCAGCCACGGAATGGCTTCCACTTCGAACCACGGGTTTTTTGCTAACCAAATTCGATTTCTCGGCGAAGGGTGTGGCATGGGTATTTTTTCGGGTATAAACTGCTGCCACTTTTTTACCGTATCCGTTAAACTTGATCCAATAGCCTGGAACAGATAGCGTTGCTGAGCATAACGTCCGATCAACAAAGTCAATTGAATTTCACCCATTTCAACCATCATTCGATCATGCCACAAGGGAGCACATTCGGGCCTGGGAGGCAAATCTCCAGATTTCCCTGTACCTGGATAACAAAATCCCATTGGCATCAAGGCGAAAACGGATGGATCATAAAATTGTTCGCGACTGACCCCAAGCCAGTCCCGAAGTTGATCACCGCTTGCATCGTCCCAAGCGATGCCGCTTAAAAATACTTTTCGCCCTGGCGCCTGTCCGATAATTAAAATTTTGCTTGAATTAGCAGCTTGAACTACCGGTCGGCAACCATGCGGTAAATAGTTGGCGCAGTTATTACATTGATTAATTTCCTTTAAAAGCGTCTCCACAACGATCAAAACTTTGATTAAGTAAGGCAGAAAAAATGAATCGCCCGATTAGTCCTACCGCTATTGGAAAGACGCTAATCAATTGAGAAGTCATTCTTTGCACATTACTAAAGATACGTCCAAGATGGAATTTTTCAAAAAAATCACAGCTAGTTTTACACCTATTTAAAGTCAATTGAGTAATATTGCGGCCTAATTAATAGCCTAACCGAGTAAATTAATTACTCAATTCCCTCTAATTACAGCCATTTCTCTACGCTTGTCTGGAACTTATGCACAAGCATTCCAGGCATTTTTGTTTGTTGTGTTGCTTCTTATAACATGGCTATTGGTTTTGTTTTAGGATTAACTCGAAAAAATACTATAAATTTGCAGTACGTTTTTGAGTAACTTTACTACTCGATAATGATTGAAACCTTGATTTCTTCTAAAACACGCATTAAGTTATTGATGAAGTTTTTCATCAATAGCAACACTACTGCCTACCTGCGTAGTTTGGAAGAAGAATTTGGTGAATCCTCTAATTCCATACGCCTGGAATTGAATCGCCTGGAACAAGCTGGCATGCTGAATGCTACTTTGAAGGGAAACAAGAAATTTTTTCAAGCCAATACCAAACATCCACTTTTTAAGGAAATACACAGCATTCTGCTCAAACACATTGGGTTTGACAGGATAGTAGAGAATGTGATTGAAGGCCTCGGTGATTTGGAACAAGTATTTCTGAGTGGATCGCTATCTCAAGGTATGGATAGTCAGATCATAGACCTTATTTTCATAGGTGATATCGACCGCAATTATCTGGTGACCCTTGTTGAAAAAGCAGAAAAAGTCATCAAACGAAAAATCCGATTCCTGGTTTATGCCGATAAAGAAACGGCATACGCCGATTTCAATTATTTTAAACCCCAACCATTATTGCTATGGTCAAAGGATTGAACGGGGTTTATGATATTGGAATCATAGGGGCGGGTATTGTCGGGCTAGCTACGGCCTATCAAATCAGCCGGAAAAGACCGGATCTGAAAATAGTGATCCTTGAAAAGGAAGCAGAAGTTGCAGCTCATCAAAGCGGGCACAACAGCGGAGTGATCCATTCCGGCATCTATTACACGCCTGGAGGATCAAAAGCGTTGAATTGCCTCAGGGGCTACGCTATGTTGCTTGAATTTTGCGCCAAATATGACATACCCCATGAAGTTTGTGGTAAAGTCATTGTCGCTTGCGATCAAAAGGAGATGCCCCAACTGGAGCAAATCAAGGCACGCGGTATCGCCAATGGACTTCAGGGTTTGAAAATGCTGCGTGCAGAAGAAGTAAATGAAAAAGAGCCCCATGTCAGCTGTATGGCAGGCATCTGGGTACCGCAGGCTGGTATAGTCGATTACAAAAGTGTGGCGAAAAAATACCAGCATTTGATTCAGCAGCATGGTGCAACGATGCTTTTCAACACCCAGCTTACAGGAATGGACATCCATAATGGAGTGCAACTGCTGACCAACCAAGGCGATTTATCGGTTAAGCTAGCCATTAATTGTGCCGGTTTGTATTCTGATAAAATTGCCCGATTGAGTATGCCCGAACTAGACATTCGCATACTGCCTTTTCGGGGAGAATATTATCAGTTGAAAACAGAAAAGCAATATTTGGTCAACAACCTCATATACCCTACTCCCAATCCGAATTTCCCTTTTTTAGGGGTGCATTTTACCCGGATGATGAAAGGGGGAATCGAGGCAGGACCAAACGCTGTACTCGCCTTCAAAAGAGAAGGTTACAGCCGATGGGACATAAATTTTAAAGAACTCTCGGAGACTTTAGTATTTCCTGGTTTCCGGCGCATTGCCGCTAAATACTGGCGCGATGGCTGGGAGGAGATGAAACGTTCCTATAGTAAAAAGGCGTTTGTCAGCACGCTTCAACGGCTTATTCCGGCGGTTCAAGAAGCTGACCTGGTAGCAGCAGGCGCTGGCGTAAGAGCCATGGCCTGCGATCCTAAAGGCAATTTGATCGACGATTTTTTATTTCTGGAAAAACCAGGAGTGATCAACGTCTGCAATGCGCCTTCACCAGCTGCGACGTCTTCCCTTTCTATTGGGGAAACGATTGCAGAGAAGGCGATAAAAAGGTTTTAAAAAACGGAATTGCAAAAAATGACGACAGAAAAGATGAC
Organism: uncultured Saprospirales bacterium; assembly: GCA_937864265.1. Lineage (GTDB taxonomy): Bacteria > Bacteroidota > Bacteroidia > Chitinophagales > Saprospiraceae > CALMIR01. The sequence continues at coordinate 10,571 of CALMIR010000145.1, forward strand.
TATTCAAATGGTGGACTTGAAAAACCAATACAGCAAGATACAGCAGGAGATCGATGCTGCCGTATTGGATGTTATTCGTTCCACTGCCTATATCAACGGCCCTGAAGTTCAGAAATTTCAGCAGGGACTCAAGAGTTATCTAAATGTAGAACACCTCATACCTTGTGCGAATGGGACGGACGCTTTGCAAATAGCCCTGATGGCTCTCGATTTAAAGCCTGGTGATGAAGTAATTCTTCCAGCTTTTACCTATGTCGCTACCGCCGAGGTAGTAGCCTTATTACAACTGAAGCCCGTTATGGTTGATGTTGATCCAGATTCTTTCAATATCACCGCCGATATCATCCGCAAGGCCATAACGCCTGCTACCAAAGTCATTGTCCCAGTCAACCTATTCGGCCAAAGCTGCGACATGGCCCCCATTATGGACTTGGCTGCTGAGCACGATTTATGGGTGGTAGAAGATAATGCCCAAGCGATTGGTGCAGATTACTTTTTCCCGGATGGCCGGAGTCAAAAAACGGGCGCGATCGGGCATATCGGCTGCACCTCCTTTTATCCTTCTAAAAACCTGGGCGCCTATGGCGATGCCGGGGCCATCTACACCAATGATGGTAGCCTCGCAGAAAAAATGCGCATGATCGCCAACCACGGCCAAACCCAACGCTATTATCACGGCATGGTCGGGGTCAACTCTCGTTTGGATGCAGTTCAGGCCGCCATTTTGAATATCAAATTAAAATACCTGGATGAGTATGCCGAAAGCCGCCGGAAGGCAGCCGATTATTACGATCGGGCTTTTCACACACTTGAAGCCGTGCAAATCCCTTTTCGCGCCCCCTACTCTACCCATGTTTTTCACCAATACACCTTAATAATCAAAGACGGGAAACGCGATGAATTGCAGCAATTTTTGACTCAAAAAGGGATTCCGACAATGATCTACTACCCTGTTCCTTTATACGAACAGGATGCTTATAAGAACAATGCATCGAGTCATTTTCAAAAGTTACCCGTTACTGATTACCTTTGCCGCTCGGTTTTGTCCCTGCCCATGCACACAGAATTGACGGAAGATATGTTAGGGTATATTACCAATGGAGTGATTGATTTTTTTGCACATTGAGCCAGTTCGCTTTGCTATATGGATAAATTGCCTTTTGAAACCACATCGCTTTGGACGGAAGCCTTCCAGATCAACCTGGAAGTCGTTCGACTAGGGGATGCCATGCCTGGCTCTGCCCAGACTTGGTTTGTGGTTCCATTCAAGCAAACGGCTTTCCGTATCAGTTCTCTATTAAGTGTGTTACATGCTGAGGTATCGGCAGTTAGACAACAACAAGCGCTAGAAGAGGCTCGCCAATTGGTTTTTCAATTGTTGAGCGAATTGTTGATGGCCAGGCAACTCTATTTTTTGGAGGAAGGTGCATTCGAGGCACTCCAGCAGCGTATCGGCAATCTGGAGTCCCGCTTGGTCAATGACTATCTCAGTAAAGGTGAATTGTACCACCAGCTACCAGAAGATTTTTATTACCATCATACCGCCCGTATTGATCAAGGTGCGCTGATAGGAAAAGGAACCAAAATATGGCATTACAGCCATGTGATGAGCGATGCTAGCCTAGGAGAAGCCTGTTCTCTGGGACAGAATACCTTTGTTGCCTCCGGTGTGCAACTGGGCAACCGGGTAAAAATACAAAACAACGTCAGCCTGTACGAAGGAGTGATTTGTGAGGACGATGTTTTTTTAGGCCCCTCCATGGTTTTTACAAATGTCAAAAATCCTCGGAGTGCGGTAGTTCGCAAAGGCCAATACAGCAGCACTTATTTGGAAAGGGGCGTTTCCATAGGCGCCAATGCCACCATCATTTGCGGCAATCGGATAGGCGCTTACGCTTTTATCGCGGCAGGTGCTGTAGTCACCAAATCGGCGCCGGCTTATGCGCTGTTGGCGGGCAATCCGGCCCGGCAAATAGGCTGGATGAGTGAATGGGGCTGCCGATTGCATTTTGACAAGAACAATCAGGCGCTTTGCCCGGAAAGCGGGGAAAGCTACTACCTGGATAATGGCACAGTGACCAAAACAGTTTGAAGGAAAACGTTCTATGACAAAGCCCAATGGTAAAATCAAATTTGCCGTGGCGGGATGCGGATACATCGGAAAAAAGCACGCTGCCCTCATTCAGGATCACCCTGAATGCGACTTGGTGGCCTTGATGGATGTCAAGCCCAAAGATAGTTTAGGTATTGAAGCCTTTTCATTGCCTTTTTTCGATGATCTACCGTCCATGCTGGCACAAATGCCGGAGATCGACGTGCTTTGTATTTGCACCCCCAATGCTTGCCATGCTCAGCAGGCGATGGTAGCATTGGACTATAAAAAGCACGTTGTCATTGAAAAGCCGATGGGATTGAGCAAAGCCGAATGCGAGCAAGTGCTCCACAAGGCTCTCAACCAATCCCGTCAGGTATTTTGTGTGATGCAAAACAGGTATTCCCCACCGGCTGCCTGGTTGAAAAAAATGGTAGAGGAAAAACGCCTGGGTCAAATTAGGCTGGTGCAACTCAACTGTTTTTGGAATCGGGACGACCGGTATTATTTCAAAGATGGGCAGAGGCACGAATGGCATGGGCGCAAAGCATTGGACGGAGGAACACTTTATACCCAATTCGCCCATTTTATTGACATCATGTACTGGGTATTTGGCGATATTAAAAAGATCAAAGCCCGTTTTGATAATTTTGAACACCAGCATTCCACCGATTTTGAAGATACGGGGCTGGTTATGTTTGATTTTGTAAATGGCGGCAAAGGCTGCCTACAGTTCTCTACTGCCGTATGGGACAAAAACTTTGAGAGCACGATCACCATTCTTGGCAGTAAAGGCAGTATCAAATTAGGCGGTCAGTATATGAATCGATTGGAATATTGCCATATTGACAACTACGAAGCGCCTGTGTTGGAAGAGAGCCTACCAGCCAATCAATACGCTGGCTACCAAGGCTCGGCAGCCAACCACCATTATGTTTTTGACAACGTGGTGGAAGTATTGAAAGAACGAACACAGCCTACTACTAATGCCCTGGAAGGTATGAAAGTAGTAGATATTATTGAAAGAATTTACCGTGCTGGCCAATAAGGCTGGTACAACAAATGAGCATTTAATGCTTCAGGATTTACTTAAGAAGGACAAAGCGATTTCTGTTACTGGCTTGGGGTACGTCGGTTTACCTATTGCGCTGGAGTTTGCCAAGCAATTCAGGGTCATTGGTTTCGACATCAACGAACGCCGCGTTGAAATGATGAAGGCAGGCATTGACCCTTCAAATGAGCTGCCCAAAGCGGCCTTTGAAGCCAAAGACATATTATTTACCGCTGATCCGGCTGTACTCAAGGAGGCCCATTTTCACATCGTTGCAGTGCCTACACCCGTTGACGAATACAAGGTGCCCGATCTAAATCCGCTTTATCAAGCAGCCACTACGATAGGACGAGCACTGAAACCCGGCGATTGCGTTGTGTTCGAATCGACGGTATATCCGGGCTGTACGGAAGAAGATTGCCTTCCATTGTTGGAAAAACATTCCGGACTTCATTTGGGCGATTTTTCCATTGGTTACTCCCCAGAACGCATCAACCCCGGCGACCGCGAGCACACCGTAGATAAAGTAAAAAAAGTCGTTTCTGGAAACGATGAGGCAGCCACCAAACTCATCGCTTCTGTGTATGGAAGTATTGTAAAAGCCGGTGTTTACAAAGCTCCTTCCATTAAAGTGGCCGAAGCGGCCAAGGTCATCGAAAATGCACAAAGGGATATCAACATCTCTTTTATGAACGAACTGGCAATGATTTTTGATCGCATGGGTATTGATACTCAGGAAGTGCTGGATACTGCTGCGACAAAATGGAATTTTTTGAGATTCACACCAGGTCTGGTTGGTGGACATTGCATAGGCGTTGATCCGTATTACCTGACCCATAAGGCTAAGCAACTGGGGTATGACCCGGAAGTTATCCTCAGTGGCAGGCGTATCAATGACAGTATTCCCGGTTTCATTGCCAAGCGCCTGGTGCAAACCTTGATCCAAAAAGGTAAAAACCCTCGTTTTACAAAAGTATTGGTCATGGGAATTACTTTTAAGGAAAATGTTTCTGACATTCGCAACTCCAAAGTAGTGGACATGGTCAAAGAATTGATGCAATACTCTGTAAATGTTCATATTACAGATCCTTTTGCCTCTCCCAATGAAGTGGCCAAAGAATACAATATGACCTTGGTTGATCAACCCTCCGAAGGTTATGATGCGGTAATCGTTGCAGTAGGCCACAAAGCTTATCGGGAATTGAACATCGCGTATTTCAGAACTTTGATGAACGAACACCCTATTCTTTTCGATATTAAAGGACTCTTTGAAAAAACAAATGATGAAAACTTCACCTATTGGAGGCTCTAAACTTAGCCAAGAAGGAAACAAGTCGGAAAAAACAAGCACTGAAAATCATTTGGATGAAGAAGACGCCAGATGGTTTGCGGTTTATACCAAATATAAGCGCGAAAAGATGGTAGCCAAGTATTTGGCTCAAAAAAACATTGAACATTATTTGCCTCTACAACGCTTTACGCGTCATTACACCAGAAAAACCAAAAAAGTAGAACTCCCCCTAATCAGTTGTTACATTTTCACAAAAATTAAAAAATCGGAATACATACCGGTTTTAGAGACTCCTGATGTTGTCCACTTTGTTCGCTTTTCCAATAATCTGATCAGTATCCCCGAAGCAGAGATTGAGATACTTAAACGTGTCGTGGGAGAAGGAATACCCGTGCAATTGGAAAAAGGTTGCCTGGCTCTGGGCGATGCCGTAGAAATCATAGGTGGCCCGCTAACTGGATTGAGCGGCGTGTTGCTGGAAAAGCAAAACCAAAAGAACTTTGTGGTTGAATTGAGCAGTATGGGTTATTCGCTTATTATGCAGATAAATCCAGCTTTTTTAAATCCAAAAAATGCGTTGCCGGGTCGATTGCGTGAAAGTGCCTGACTTTTTTTTTTAGCTGAATATTTTTAAAATAATCATGGATGCATAGCTGATTAGCGTCTTTTTATCAAACGACGCGCTACAGCAAGCTTATTTTTAGCATTGTGTTTTTCACTTATTTTACCAAAATTCGGAGATTAAGTCCTTGCGACTTATCGACGGCGAAGCCATACTATTGGGCGTTAAGTAAAGCACGCTGACTTTCATTAACCAATATTTCACAATTAGGCCAAAAAGATGAAAGGGATCATACTGGCAGGCGGATCGGGAACCCGACTTTATCCCATAACAAAAGGGATATCCAAACAATTGATGCCTATTTATGATAAACCAATGATCTACTACCCATTATCTATACTGATGATGGCGGGTATCAACGAAATATTGATCATCACTACCCCGCACGACAACCCACAATTTGTGCGGCTGCTAGGAGATGGAAAAGAGTTGGGCTGCCGATTTGAATACGCCATACAAGAAGTGCCGAATGGATTGGCTCAAGCATTCGTCATTGGGGCAGATTTTATTGGATCGGACAAAGTAGCGCTGATATTGGGCGACAATATATTTTATGGCTCTGGCCTCCAAACGTTGTTGCAAAAAAATACGGATGTAGAAGGCGCTGTTGTTTTTGCCTACGAAGTATCCAATCCTACCCGTTACGGCGTAGTAGAATTTGACGAGCACAATCGGGTCATATCCATTGAAGAAAAGCCAGAACACCCCAAATCCAATTATGCGGTTCCCGGACTCTATTTTTACAACAATCAGGTGGTTGAAATTGCTCGCAATTTGAAGCCCTCTTCGCGCGGTGAATACGAAATTACCGATGTTAACCGGGAATACCTTTATCAAGGGCAACTGCAAGTGGCTGTCCTCGACCGGGGTACTGCCTGGTTGGATACAGGCACTTTTGATTCGTTAAGTGATGCTTCCGAATTCGTCCGAGTCATTGAACAAAGACAGGGTTTGAAAATTGGTTGCCCCGAAGAAACTGCCTTTCAGATGGGATTTATCAATGCCAATGAATTGGAAGCATTGGCCCTTCCTTTGCAAAAAAGCGGTTACGGTGATTACTTGTTAAATTTACTTCAACGCAAGTATTTGCCGAGATGACCAGTTACTACACCTACCTATTGAGTCTAAATGATAGTTATTCCTAACTTTAACAAATAATTCTCCCTTTTATGAACATCACTGTTGTTGGTTCTGGTTATGTTGGCTTAGTAACGGGCACTTGCTTTGCTGAAACAGGCAATCAAGTTACCTGCATTGATATAAATGAAGAAAAAATCAGGCAATTAAAGAACGGGAAAATCCCGATTTATGAACCCGGATTGGATATTCTTTTTGAACGCAACACCAAACAAGGCCGACTACATTTTACGACTTCGCTCGAGGAGGGCATCAAAGATGCTGAAATTATTTTCCTAGCCTTACCTACGCCACCTGGTGAAGATGGATCTGCCGACTTATCCTATGTATTGGGCGTAGCAGACGACTTATCCAAAATCATTCGTAGCTATAAGATTATTGTGGATAAAAGTACCGTTCCTGTAGGTACTGCTGAAAAAGTGCATGCCATTTTGGCAAAAAACCTGGATGAGTCTTTGTTCGATGTCGTTTCCAATCCGGAATTTTTAAGAGAAGGTGTAGCCGTGGATGACTTCATGAAACCCGACCGGGTTGTTGTAGGGCTTAGTTCTGACCGGGCCAAAGAAGTCCTATATCGCCTATATGAGCCATTCGTACGCCAGGGCAATCCCATTTATTTCATGGATGAACGCTCTGCTGAGATGACCAAGTATGCCGCCAACTCCTATCTAGCTACCCGCATTACTTTTATGAACGAGGTGGCCAATTTGTGCGAAAAGGTAGGCGCTAATGTTGATATGGTGCGCTTGGGCATAGGAAGTGATTCTCGTATAGGAAAACGCTTTTTGTTTCCTGGTGTGGGCTATGGTGGAAGCTGCTTTCCCAAAGATGTATTAGCACTGGTTAAAACCGCTGCCGATTATAGTTATCCTTTTTCCATATTAGAATCGGTCATCCGGGTCAATGAGCAGCAAAAAAACGTTCTTTCAGAAAAAATCAGCCAATACTTTGACGGTGATTTGAGCGATAAAACCATCGCTATTTGGGGCTTGGCCTTCAAGCCCAATACAGACGACATCAGGGAAGCGCCGGCTTTGACAATTATTGAAAATCTGCTTCAAAAAGGAGCAAGAATCCGGGCTTTTGATCCAGAAGCCATGGAAAACGTCGCCAAAATAATGGGCAATCGAATTGAACTGGTCAATGACCAATACGAGGCGCTCATCGGTGCACATGCCTTGGCCATCATCACTGAATGGCCAGTATTCCGAAGCCCTAGCTTTAAAGTCATGCGAGAATTGCTGGTTCATCCTGCCATTTTTGATGGCAGAAACGTGTACGACGTGCACGAAATGAAAGATCAGGGTTTCTATTATGAGAGCATAGGCCGCCAAACGGTGGCTTCCTACGCTACGCAAGCCTCCAACATTTAACTAATTTCTATCATCAAAGCTACTATGGAACGCGTTCTCATTACTGGCGCAGCTGGTTTTCTGGGGTCTCATCTATGTGATCGTTTTATTAAAGAAGGATACCACGTCATTGCTATGGACAATTTGCTGACGGGAAGCCTTTCGAATATTGAGCATTTATTTCCCCTGAAAAATTTTGAATACTACCACCACGATGTAACCAAGTTTGTCCATGTACCTGGCGAGCTGAAATACATTTTGCACTTTGCCTCTCCGGCCAGTCCAATTGACTACCTGAAAATGCCAATCCAAACCCTCAAAGTTGGTGCTCTGGGTACGCACAACTTGCTGGGACTGGCTAAGGCCAAAAATGCCCGAATACTGGTAGCTTCCACTTCAGAAGTGTATGGCGATCCATTAATCCATCCTCAAAAAGAAGACTATTGGGGCAACGTCAATCCAGTGGGCCCGCGTGGAGTATATGATGAAGCGAAGCGCTTTCTAGAGGCAATTACTATGGCCTATCACAATTTTCATCAGGTGGAAACCCGTATTGTGCGCATATTCAACACATATGGGCCGCGCATGCGGGTGAATGATGGCCGAGCATTGCCTGCTTTCTTTTCGCAAGCCATCCGTGGAGAGGGGCTAACCGTTTTTGGCGACGGCTCGCAAACCCGGTCGTTTTGCTATGTGGACGATTTGGTGGACGGCATATACCGATTGCTCAAGAGCGGTCATGCAGAACCGGTCAATATTGGCAATCCAGACGAAATTAGCATATTGGACTTCGCTCAGGAAATCATCAAGCTCGTTGGCAATCCACAAGCGCACATCATCAACAAGCCTTTGCCTGCCGATGATCCCAAAGTGCGTCAGCCCGACATCAGTAAAGCCCGAGCTTTGCTCAACTGGGAGCCCAAAATCTCCCGCTCAGAAGGCTTGAAAAAAACCGTTGAATACTTTATGAATGTGGTACCTACCCATTCCTGATTTTTTGATGTAATGAAAATACTTGTAACCGGAACGGCGGGTTTTATCGGTTTCCATCTGGCCAAGCGATTAGCGGCAGAAGGACACGATGTGGTAGGTTTGGACAGCATCAACAGCTATTACGATCCTGACTTGAAATTTGGTCGTTTACAAGCTGCTGGTTTTTCACAGGCACAAATCACATACGGGCAGTTGCTCGACAGTGAAAAATACAGCCATTCCCGGTTTGTACAACTGAGTTTGGAAGATCAAGATGCCTTGAATAAGCTATTTGCCGATGAGCGCTTCGATTGGGTATGCCATTTGGCAGCGCAGGCAGGCGTGCGCTATAGTTTGGAAGCCCCCCACTCTTACATCGATAGCAATATCAAAGGGTTTTTAAACCTATTGGAATGCTGTCGCAGCTATCCGGTGAAGCATTTTGTATTTGCCAGCAGTTCCAGTGTGTATGGGTTAAATAAAAAAATACCTTTTGCTACAACGGATTCCGTTGACCATCCGGCCTCCATCTATGCCGCTACCAAAAAAAGCAACGAGTTGATGGCCCATACGTACAGCCACTTATTTGGCATACCTACCACTGGCCTGCGCTTTTTCACGGTTTATGGCCCTTGGGGAAGGCCCGATATGGCTTATTTTTTGTTTACTAAAGCTATTTTAGAAAACCAGCCCATCAAGGTTTTCAATCATGGCAAAATGAGCCGTGATTTTACGTATGTGGACGACGTGGTAGAGGGCGTTATCAGGGTATTGGCGAAAGCGCCTAATGCTTCTGTCGAATTGGATGATGCAATACTACGCGCCGACCAATCAAGTGCCCCTTATCGCATTTATAATATTGGCAACAACCAGCCCGTCACTTTAATGGATTTCATTCACCAAATAGAGGTCGAATTGGGGAAAGAAGCCCAGAAAATTTGGTTGCCCATCCAGCCAGGCGACGTCGAAGCCACTTATGCGGATGTTTCGGGCTTGGAAAATGATTTTAACTACAAACCAAAGACTACACTTGCAGTAGGAATTGCTAACTTTGTCGCTTGGTATAAAGCATTTTACTGTTGATGATATTGGAGTTTTTAAAACTGAAGCAAAAAGCACCCCAAAATTTTTCTTTATTGGGTACAGACATGCACTCCCATTTATTGCCTGGGATTGATGATGGAGCGCCAGATATGGAGACTTCGCTCCAACTGATTCGGGGCATGAAAAACTTGGGGTTTCGCAAACTGATCACTACGCCACACATCATAAATGGCCTACACTCCAATACACCGGCTGGCATACTAACCAAATTGCAAGAAGTAAAGGAAGCCCTTGCCGAGGCTAAAATTGATATAGTACTAGAGGCTGCAGCTGAATACATGGTGGATGATTATTTTGAACAACTCCTCGACGAAAATGAAGCATTGCTAAGTTTTGGGAACAACAACATATTGATCGAAACATCTACCGTTTCTGCGCCTGAAAATCTAGAGTCTGTCATTTTCAAACTTATGACAAAAGGCTACAAACCAATATTGGCACACCCGGAAAGGTATTTGTACCTGTCTCCCTTCCCCGATCAGGTCAACAATTTAAAAATGAGAGGCTGTGAATTTCAACTGAATTTGCTGTCACTCACGGGTTATTATGGCCAAAATGTCAAAGATTTTGCCCTTTGGCTTTTAAAAAACAAGTTGATTGACTACTTAGGTTCTGATGTTCATCATGAAAATCACATAAATCGAATTCAAACTTTCCTAGAAAAAGGTATTTTTGCACCTTTATTGAAACAATCAAATTTTCAAAACTCCATTCTTTGAATGCGCATACAATGATCAAATACGAAAACAAAAATGTTAGAGGCATCTTCCAGTTATTTGTGCTGGTGATCGTGGCTTTGCAATTATCCTCTTGTATCCCACACAAAGCCCTTTTGAATTTTAACGACGAGCAATCTTTTCCAGATACGGCTCAGATCATTACCGTTTTGCCCAATATTGTTATACAAACGGATGATGAGTTGTCCATCTTTGTCAGTAGCTTAGATATGGCCGCTGCCTCTCCTTTCAACCTCGGATCCGGGGTAGAACTGGGTTCTACCGGTGATTTAGGAAGTAGTTCCAGCTCGGGAGGTACATCAAATGCACCTACCTACTTGGTAGATCAGGGTGGTTTGATAGATTTTCCAGTCATAGGTAAGGTTCATTTAGCAGGACTGACGGTAAGACAAGCCAAAGATACCCTCACCCAACTTCTGACGGAATACATCCGAGATCCGATTGTCAATATTCGGTTCAGCAACTTCCGAATTACGATACTAGGCGAGGTTTTCAATCCTTCTACCTTTACTTTTCCTGACGAAAATATCACTATATTAGAGGCCTTAGGCCAAGCCGGTGATATGACAGAATATGCCGATCGGCAAAATATTTTAGTCATCAGGGAAGTCAATGGGCAACGCAGCTTTGGCAACATCAACCTTCAGTCAAAAGAAGTATTCCAATCGCCCTATTTTTACCTTCAACAAAACGATGTGGTCTATATAGAGCCTTTGAAATACAAAGCAGGAGCAACACGTGACCAGGTGAGTAAATATACCCCAATCATCACTGCTGCAGTGGGTGTTGCCAGTATAATACTTTCCATTACCAGATAATCACTTCAAAAAGCATAACCTTGAGTAATCAAATACCTAATCTCGAACCTTCCTTTCAAAATCGGCTGGAAAGAAAGCCTTTTAATTTAAGGCAATTTTTGGCAAAATATGCCCGATTTTGGTATTGGTTTCTGATTTCGCTTGCCTTGGCCTTATTGGGAGCATACGCCGTTTTTCTGATCGTTAATCCCCTTTATGAATGCAAGGCAAAAATTCTGATAAAAGACGACAAAGCAGAGCTATCCGAAGAGGACATCTTTGAAGATATGGGGGTAACCACCTCTAGCGCCAACCTCTATAATGAAATGGAAATCCTCAAATCGTTCATGCTCATGGAAGCGGTCGTGCGCAAGCTGGGTTTGAATGTGAATTATGAATTGGAGGGACGGCTCAAAAACATTCCCCTTTACGACCGAGTTCCCTTTAAATTGGATTCTGCTGAATTAAAGCCCCAAGGATACGGTGAAGAAATCACGATTCAAATGGTTAATGATTCTACCATTCGCTTCGGGTTGGGCAACGTGCGAGAACAATATACTTTAGGCCAGCCATTTGAAAATAAATTTGGCTATTTCCTATTCAGCCGGGTTGAGGGCAACCCCTACAATAGAGGGATGGTTTTCAAGATAAAAATCGGTCGCCCACAATTAGTGGCTCCATATATTATCGAAAACCTAAAAATACGCATCGCACAAGAAAACTCAACGGTTTTGGAAATCAGTTACCGGGATGCTATACCCAAGCGCGGTAATGAAATGATCAATACCCTCATCGAGTTGTACAACCAAGCCTCGATAGAAGATAAAAACATCATCTACAAAAATTCCATGGATTTCATCGAGCAGCGGCTTCAGATCTTGGCGAATGACCTATCAGCAGTAGAGCGCGAAGTGGAATCCTACAAAACATCTGAAAGGATTCCCGATGAAGTGGCTTCTGACTTGAGTAACATCCTCAGCGAAATCAGCCGATTAGATGGCGAAAAAGCGACCATTGAGCTTCAAAAAGACATCCTTGTTTCAATGGAAACTTTTTTACTCAATGCGGAGAATCAATATAAGTTGATACCTGGCAGCCTCTTGGCGAATGATCTGGACTTGAGTAGCATCATCACTGACTACAACAACCTCATTCTCGAGCGGGAAAAAATATTGGTACAAGCTAAAGGCGACAACCCTTTGTTATTGTATAAAAACCAGGAAATCAACAATATCCGGGTAAATTTACTAGCCACACTAAGGAACACACAAGCAGAACTTGATAAGTCATTGGGTCAAATTCAGAAGAACCTGAATCAATTTGAAGGACAAATCCGCTCGCTGCCCCGCAAAGAAAGGGAATTAGTGGAAATAGTCAGGCAACAAGCGGCCAAAGAAGACCTTTATCTTTATCTGCTTCAAAAAAGAGAAGAAACGGGTCTATCGGCAGCCATGACCGTCCCCGACTCCCGAATCATAGATTATTCCCGCAACAACCCCATGCCGGTAGAACCCCTGCCTTTGGCTGTTTTGGGTATTGCCATTGTTTTGGGATTAGGTATTCCTATTCTGGTGCTCATCTTGCGTGAAATGCTCAATGATTCAATCATGAACGAACAAGATGTCATTTCAGAAACGGATGTCCCCGTACTGGGAGGCGTGGTTGCTACCAAGAAGGGAGAACACCTGGTAGTCAAGCAGGGCAGCCGCTCTGCCGCCGCTGAAATGTTCCGGCTCTTGCGTACCAACCTCAAGTACGTTACTCATGGCGATAGCAATATAGTAACGCTGGTCACATCTGGCATGAGTGGCGAAGGCAAAAGTTTTGTCACTTTGAACTTGGGTATGACCTTTGCCCTTTCATCTCAAAAAACAATCGTGGTTGGCTTGGATTTGCGCAAGCCAAAACTGGCCACCTATATCAATCCGGAATTACCTCCGGTCGGCATCACCAATTACCTGGTCGGGCAATCTTCTCCAGCTGAAATAATTTTTGAAAGCGGCTTGCATCCCAACTTATATTATATCAGCAGTGGCCCCATACCGCCCAACCCTGCCGAGTTGATTCTACAAGAAAAGACCCAACAGCTCATTCAATACCTCAAAGAGCATTTTGACGTCATTCTCATTGACTCGCCACCAATCGGCCTGGTAGCAGATCCATTGCTGTTGCAGGAATATGTCAGCAATACCATCTATGTGGTGCGCTACGGCAAGACCAAGAAAAACTCCCTGCAAATCATAGATTCGCTGAAAAAACAGAATAAGCTGAAAAACCCGGCTATCATTATTAATGGGTTAAAACGCAAAGGCGGCTATGGCTATGGCTACAATTTTGGCTATGGCTACAACTTTGGTTACGGCTATTATTCAGAGGATGGCGGCAAAAAACGTTGGTGGCAGTTTTGGAAAAGAAGAAAAAAGGAAGAGATGACTAGCTTGGATCAATAATTCTGCATTTTTCAAACACGGCCCAATATGGATACCTTTGCTACACCTGTCCCCTTACCCGGTCAAACTGCTATTGGCCAACAGAAGCTCCTGTTGATATCAGGCCCTTGTGTCATCGAAAACGAAGCGCTCTGCTTTGAGATTGCTCGCTTTTTAAAAGAGGTTTGTGCTGAATTGGATGTTACCTACGTTTTCAAAGCCTCTTTTGACAAGGCCAATAGAACCTCCGTTAAATCTTATCGAGGCCCTGGATTGGAGGCGGGATTAGATGTCCTTCAAAAGATCAAAGATCAATTGGGCGTTTTGGTGACCACCGACTTTCATACACCAGAACAAGCTGCATCCGTTGGAGCTGTTGTTGACATCTTACAAGTACCGGCTTTTCTTTGTCGCCAGACAGACCTACTGGCCGCCGCGGGAGAGACGGGCAAAGTGGTCAATGTAAAAAAGGGGCAATTCATGACCCCGGAAGACATGCAATATGCCGTCAATAAGGTGAAAGAAACGGGTAATGATTCGGTTGTACTGACAGAAAGAGGTACCACCTTTGGCTACCAAAACCTGGTAGTCGATATGCGGTCGCTGCCCATCATGCGCCAGTACGCTCCGGTTGTATTCGATGTTACCCATTCCGTACAACGCCCCGGTGCAGGAGGGGGCAAATCAGCTGGTGACCGTCAATTTGCCCCTTATTTGGCCAAAGCGGCAGCGGCGGTAGGGGTTGATGGTTTTTTTATAGAAACGCACCCCAATCCTGCAGTAGCCCTCAGTGATGGCCCCAATATGATTCCGCTTCAGGACATGAAAAAGGTACTATCCGAATTGGTTGCTATCGCCAGACTTCGCCAAAGTTTCTAAAGGTTCCATTTTGTCTAAACCCATTTACGAACAAATCATCTACATTTTCGGCCATAGCCGAGGTGGTACTAGCTTGATTGGCGATATCCTCAGCCGGCGAGAAGATGCCAATTACTTGTTTGAGCCATTTGCCTCCCAAGCGCATGAATATACTGGATTCGATACGCAAACTTTGTTTAACAATGGCAGGTTTTTGCGTTTGAACAAGAAAGGAGAAAGAACAGTGGAAAACATATCCCCTTTCTTTGAGTTCTCCACTGACTTAGACCCAACCACTGCCCAATATATTGATATACCAAAGGCTCATATCAAGCGGCTGATTCAGATTAAAGGCTTTTCGCCCAAAAAATATTTGTTCCTTAAACAGCCGAGGGTGGAAAACATTCATTGGGTTGCCCAATCCCTTAAACCCGATGCTTTTATTTTCATCAATCGCCACCCTTACGGCATCATTTCGAGTTACATCAAAGGCAATCATTTTGCCTGGTTGGAAACCGAGCTACCTGCTGTCAAGCGCTTGTTGGAGCTAAAATACCCGGAATTGAGGCCTGCTTTGGAGCAAGCCAATACCCAACCCCGTCAGGAATTGGTACTCACCCTGTTACGCAATCAAATCGCCAATGATTTTATTCAAAAAAATGACAGCATTACTTCCTTAGACTACGATGAATTGTGCAATTCCCCTTTTCAGTCGCTACAAGCTTTGGAAAAAATTGGGCTGGACTTAGATGAAGGGATGAAGCGATATGTAAGCAAGTTGATGAAAAGCCAGAAAACGTTTCAGGAAAACGCCTGGGATACCACTCAAAATCTAGCTCACAAAAGTATGGCATGGCAAAGGGAGTTGCCGTTGCCTGTTTGGAAAGACCTCAATCGGTTTTGTGAAGAAATGGCATTGAGCCATTTGATGCCCGCACAGCAAATCCCGGCTATTCCTGCTGGCTTCAAGCACCAGCCACAAAAAAGTTTTCACAACAAATCTATCCCTTGGCGGATCAAAAGAGCAGCTCGAATGCTCTTGACTGGAAAATAAAACTTTGGAAAAGCTAAAAGAAAAAACCCTAGCGGCAGTTGCCTGGGATTTTGTCGGAAAACTGGCAGGAGAACTGGCTACTTTTATCATTGGCATTATTCTGGCTCGGCTCCTTTTTCCCAAGGAGTTTGGCATCATTGCCATCGTTATCATTCTGATCAATTTGCTTCAAGTGCTTATTGCCGGCGGATTTCGCTCTGCCATTGTCCGCTTTCAGGGCATTACGCATATTCAACTGTCCACTATATTTTGGTACAACCTGGCCGTCAGTATCGCGCTTATGGTTGGGATGTACTTGAGTTCCGGTTTTTTGGCTGCTTTCTTTGAAATACCCGACCTTAAAGCTGTTTCACAAACTGTGTCGGTCAATTTTATTTTTGTGGGCCTGAGCATCATACAGGAAGACTTGCTCATCAAAGAGCTAAAGGTCAAGCTAGTTACCTTGCGCCGCCTGATTGCTTCCATCATTGGAGGTGTTGTGGGTATCATATTGGCATATCAAAATTATGGTGTATGGAGCTTGGTCTGGCAAACTATCGTAGGAGGTGCCATAGGCACCGTGCTCATCTGGACTATAGCCGATTGGAAACCGGGCTTTATTTTTCAATGGAGTTCGCTCAAAGAGATACTGCCCTACTCCCGTCAAATGTTTATTTCCAATACCATCAACAGGCTGTTTGACCGACTGGATGGGTTATTCATATCCAAATTTTTTAGCCCGATTATTTTAGGCTTGTTCAACAGAGCCAAGTCGCTCAACCATTTTATCATCCAGCTTTCTTCTGAAAGTTTACGCCGGGTTTTATTTCCCGTATTTGCGAAAGTAGATATGAACCCGGAGCGCAGCAAACGGATTTTGCACCGCTCCCTTCATTTGGTTTCCTTCATTTGTATAGGACTGACAGGATGGCTATTTGCCACTTCAGAAGAAATCGTTTTGGGCTTATTAGGCCCTAAATGGGCAGAAGCCGTGCTGTATTTCCAATTGTTTTGTATTGGCGCCCCGAGTACGCCTATACTACAAATCATTACCAGTCAGGTTAAAGCATCCGGTGATTCTGTATCCATTTTGCGCTTAACGCTTATTCGTCGTACCCTATTGGTCGCTTCGCTTGTGGCCAGTATTTACCTGGGTATCTTTTTTTTGGTGATCGCCTTAGGTGTAATCAGTATCCTTTCGATTTACATTATTCTGATGCTGACGAGGAATAAGATTCCGCTGACGATAGCTGAATTGGGCAAAATCACCTCCATTTACACCTTAATAGCTCTTGTCATGGCTATACCCTTGTGGTGGTTTCACGATTTGGGGCCAGGAGGGGAACTGTTTCAGCTTATTTTCAAATCCATTGTCTTTGGAGCAGGCTTCATCGGAGCCAACTGGCTACTGCGCACCAAAGCCATCAGCGAAATCATCCAGTTGGTTCAACCCATCTTAAAAAAGATAAAAAGAAAATTGCGATGAGCACTACTGAATCATTTTACACCCGTATTGCTCAAAACGTATTCGACATTGAAAGCAAAGCCATTGCCCAGCTCAGCCAGCAACTTACGGCTGATTTTGACCAAGCCATAGAATGCATTTTGCAGATTCAAGGAGGGCGTTTGGTCATTTCGGGCATTGGCAAATCAGGGCATATCGGCGTAAAGATTGCGGCGACCTTGTCTTCTACCGGCACCCCTAGTTTTTTCATGCACCCTGCCGAAGCCATACACGGCGACCTGGGCATGTTGCAAAAGGAAGATGTGATTATGCTGATCTCCAACTCAGGGGAAACTGAAGAGATCCTCAAATTGATTCCATCGATCAAACGATTGGGTATCCCTATGATTGCCCTTTGCGGGAGAAGCAACTCTACCCTGGTTCGAAATGCCGACTTTTTTCTCAATATCTATGTGGACAAGGAAGCTTGCCCGCTGGCGCTGGCACCAACTTCTTCCACAACGGCTACCTTGGCTATGGGCGATGCCTTAGCCATTGCACTGATGGAAGCCCGAAAGTTCTTGCCGGAAAATTTTGCTGTTTTTCACCCCGGTGGCAGCCTGGGCAAAAAATTGCTTACCAGAGTTAAAGACGTCATGCGTAAAGACGACTTGCCTTTTTTGCCCAAAGCGGCATCTTCGAATGAATTGGTTATTAAACTTTCCGAAGGCAAAATAGGAATGGTCATCATAGGCAATAGCCAGCAGGTAGAAGGCATTATTACCGATGGCGATCTGCGGCGTGCGCTGCAAAAAAAACCGTTTCACGAAATTGTAGTTGCTGAAATCATGACTCCTAATCCGATCATTGTTCAGGAGGATTTAAAATTATCAGAGGTCGAACCCATTATGATGCAAAAGAAGATCACGACACTTTTGGTAAAAGATAGTCAGGAACGACTGTCCGGGGTTTTGCAGGTGTACGATCTGAATATCTAAACCTTTATGATTCGCTCAAAAAATATATTCCAACAGCTTTACGCCAAAATCAAGCAGCCTCTGGACAGCCGACGTTTCCGACAGGCTTTGCAGGAAAAAACGCCTGTTTTTGTTTTTCAAGTGGGTAAAGTCGGTTCTAAATCCATCATTCATTCCCTCAGCCACTATTATGACGGGCCTTTGGTTCATGCCCATCAGTTCAAACCAGATCATTATTTTTGGAAAACCAGGGAATTGTACCAGTACTATAAACAGGGCGGCAAAATGGACATCATCACCCTGGTACGAGAGCCTGTAAGCCGCAATATCTCGTCTTTATTCCACAATTTTGAAGATCAAACAGGAGCCAAAGTTTTATCTACTGAATCAGAGGACTTAGCCCTGACTGATTTGGTACAAACAATGACCGCCCTTCCCTCCAAAAAAAGGACAGCCGTTGTCACCTGGCTGGATCGCAACATCAAGCATTTTTTTGGTATCAATGTGTTTGATTATACTTTTCCAGAAACAGGCTGGATGACATATGAAAAAAATAAATACCGGGTATTGCTGCTCAAAGCAGAGATCAAAGACAGCGACAAGGAAAAGGCCATCGCCCAATTTTTGAATTTGCCGGCATTCAAATTAGAGAATACAAATGTTGGCAGTGAAAAGGCTTATGCCGATTTGTATAACCACTTCAAGAACAAAGCCCGTTTTCCAAAGGTCTATTTGGATGAATTGATTGATACCCCATATTTCAGGCATTTTTATTCCGCAGAAGACGAGCAACGCGTTCGCGCAAAATGGCAGGCCGATGATTAACAAGCTTCAAAAGGGCTTCTACTTTTTGGAAAAAAAAGCCTACGAAAAAGGCTGGTTGAAGGCTAATGCCCAGCATTTGCCCGATTTTATAGGCATTGGCGCCCAAAAAAGTGGCACCACCTGGCTGTATCTCAACCTCAAACAGCATCCTGATATCCAATTTGCCAAGCGCATCATCCGGGAAGATGGTAAATGGGTAAAGCTTCCATTGGATCAAAAAGAGCTGCGCTATTTCAAAAACAACGATCGTTTTTATTCTCCCATGCACCACTATACCAGGCATTTTGAAGACCTGGATTCGAGTAAACTCAAAGGTGAAATAACGCCCGATTACGCTATTATGGGCAGAGATCGCATACGGTTCATGCATACAATTATGCCTAATGCCAAGTTGATTCTTTTGGTGCGCAACCCCATCCAAAGGGCCTGGTCGCACGCCAAAATGGATCTGGTAAAAAGAGGGGGACAATCGATTGAGCAACTATCAGACGAAACCGTTTGGAACCATTTCAATGGGCAGGGTGCCATCAGTCGGGGCAGCTACAGCCGGATTCTGGATAAGTATTACCAGTTTTTCCCGAAAGAGCAGTTGTTTGTCGGCTTTTATGAAGACATCAGCACCGAACCGGAAGCCCTTTTTATCAACATCCTGCAGTTCTTAGGCTTATCAACGGAGCAGCTCGACCTAAGCCGCTACCCGCTTTCTGATCGGGTGGGTTCGGGCATAGAAAAGGCCATTCCAGAGAAATATTACCAAAAATTGCTCCAACTATATGGGCCCGAAATTAAAAGGTTCGCGGAAAAGTACGAGCCTAGGGCTGGGGGGTGGATAAATTGAGTGAGGGTGAGGGTGAGGGTGAG
>CALMIR010000146.1 GCA_937864265.1 uncultured Saprospirales bacterium
CACGAACGTACGCGTAGGCGCGCGCGGTCAGAATCTGATTTTAATAAACTCTATTGTCATTTCTTTTTATTTAGAGTTCGGTCTTAAAGTTGCCGCTAACTACCGTACTCACGCACTTCGCCTTTTACTTAGTCACCGGAGGTGCGTGTATATTCGATATGCAAGAAGCCGATTATTCGGCACAACAAATTGATAATCAAACAAATAAACCAAACCACCTAAGCCAGCAACCCTGCACGCCCTGCCACCCGCGCCTATCCAATTATGACAATTTGTATTCGGCTATTCCGATCTGCGCGCAATGCATAGGCAATATACAACACTGCCACCTAAATACCAAACCTTACAAAGTGAAAATACGGAACACCCCCACTTCTATTACGCTGGCCGGGAGGCCGACTTTGTTTGAGGGGGTGCTAAGAAAAGTGTGGCACAGAACCGTGTCAACTGCTCCGGCTCAAAACGGGAGGCATCATTGGGTGCATAGACAACTACAGCTCCAATTTCAGGAACTGCCCCGTAAAGCTATCGGCTACTTGCGCAACCGCCTCGGGCGTACCCGTACAGACGACCGTGCCGCCTCGGAAGCCGCCTTCCGGCCCCATGTCAATGATGTGATCGGCTACCTTAATGACATCCATATTGTGTTCGATCACGATGACCGTATTGCCTTTGTCCACCAGCTTGTTCAGCACCCGGAGCAGTTGCAGAATGTCCTCAAAGTGCAAGCCGGTAGTCGGCTCGTCGAGGATGTAGATGGTATTGCCCGTATCGCGCTTGCTCAGCTCTTCGGCCAGTTTGACCCGCTGAGCTTCCCCGCCAGACAAGGTGGTCGCTTGCTGCCCCAAGGTGATGTATCCTAAACCCACCTCATCCAGAGTTCTGAGCTTGCGATAAATATTGGGGATGTTTTCAAAGAATGCGACGCTCTCGCTCACCGTCATGTTCAGCACGTCGTTGATGGACTTGCCCTTGTACAAAATTTCCAGGGTCTCGCGGTTGTAGCGGCGGCCCAAGCAATTTTCGCACTCCACGTAAACGTTGGGCAGGAAGTTCATCTCGATGGTGCGCATGCCCGAACCCTGGCATACCTCGCAGCGCCCGCCTTTGACATTAAAGGAAAAACGTCCCGGCTTGTAGCCCCGGATTTTAGCCTCCGGCAATTCGGAATATATTTTGCGGATGTCGCCAAAAACGCCGATGTAGGTAGCCGGATTGGAGCGCGGCGTGCGCCCGATCGGCGATTGGTCGATTTCGATCACTTTATCCAGGTGTTCCAGCCCGTTAACCGAATCGTAGGGCATGGGGTCTTTCAGGCTTTTATAAAAATGCTGCCGCAAAATCGGGTAAAGCGTCTCATTGATGAGCGTGGACTTGCCACTGCCGGAAACGCCCGTGATGCAGCACAAAGTACCCAGTGGAATGGAAATATCCACCGATTTGAGGTTGTTGCCCCTGGCACCGTACAGCTCCAGGTGTTTGCCATTGCTATTCCGCCTTTTTTCAGGCACTTCAATCTTTTTCTTGCCTTGCAGGTAATGGGCAGTCAGCGTAGATGCCTGCATGAACGTATCGGGAATGCCTTCTGCCACCAGTTCGCCGCCATGCTTGCCTGCGCCAGGCCCCAAGTCAATCAGGTAATCCGAAGCCAGCATGATGTCGCGGTCGTGTTCTACGACCAACACCGTATTTCCAATATCGGAAAGCTCCCGCAAGGCTTCGATCAGTCGCTGGTTGTCGCGCTGGTGCAGACCTATGCTCGGCTCATCTAAAATATAAGTGATGCCGGTCAGTTGGGAGCCAATTTGCGTGGCCAAACGGATGCGCTGCGATTCCCCGCCGGAGAGGGATCGTGCGGGGCGATTCAAGGTCAGATAGTCTAATCCAACATGCAGCAAAAAGCCCAATCGGAGCCGAATTTCCTTGAGGATATCCTTGGCAATCATTTGCTGCCGCTCGCTCATGTCTTGACTGATGGCCTCCATTTTCTCCCGCAGTTGCACGATGTCCATTTCCGAAAGCTCGCCAATATGGTAGTCGCCAATTTTGAAATAGAGGGCTTCTTTTTTCAAGCGGTATCCCTGGCAAGACGAACAAGTGGCAATGGTCATGAACTCCTCGGCCCATTGGCGAATTTTCTCCGACCCCGTATCTTCGTACCAGCGAAGCATCATGTTAAACAAACCTTCCTGCGCCAAATTGAAGTAGTATTCTTCTGCTTCTTCCACCACTTCGGGTTTGGCGCTTTCGCCGCCGCTGCCGTGGAGGATAAGTTTGAGCGCTTCTTCCGGAATTTCTTTTATCGGCGTGGCAAAGGTGAATTTGTATTTTTTGGCAATCGTCCTGAGTTGTTTGAAGGTCAGGTTATCGCGCACCTCTCCCAAAGGCGCGATGCCCACCTCGTTGATGCTTTTTGAGTCGTCGGGAATCACCTTTTCCAAATCAATTTTATTCACCTGACCGATGCCGCCGCATTCCGGGCAGGCACCGTAAGGCGAATTGAAAGAAAAGGTATTGGGCGAAGGTTCTTCATAGGAAAGCCCCGTATCCGGATCCATCAAGTGCTTGCTGTATCCTTTAACTTGGTTGTTTTCGTAATCCATGATAAAGACCAACCCATTGCCCGACCTCAAGGCCGTTTGTAGCGAAGTCGTCAAGCGCGACAAGTGCGCTTTCGAAATCGAGAGCCGATCGATGACCACTTCTATATCGTGCACTTTATAGCGATCGAGTTTCATACCTGGTTTTAAGTCCTGCACTTCCCCATCGATACGCACCTTGGTGTAGCCTTGCTTGTGTATTTGTTCGAACAATTCCCGGTAATGGCCTTTACGGCCACGCACCACCGGCGCCAGCAGAAAAACTTTGCGCCCTTCATAGCGACTCAGTATTTCTTCCAGCATTTGTTCTTCGGTGTAGCGCACCATTTTTTCGCCCGTATTATAGGAATAGGCCTCTCCGACGCGAGCAAAAAGCAGGCGCAGGAAGTCATATATTTCCGTTACGGTGCCGACTGTGGAGCGTGGATTTCGACTGCTGGTTTTTTGTTCAATGGAAATGACCGGGCTGAGGCCACTGATGTTTTCCACATCTGGGCGTTCCATCTCACCAATGAACTGACGGGCGTAGGAGGAGAAGGTCTCCATGTACCGACGCTGCCCCTCTGCATAAATGGTGTCGAAAGCCAAAGAAGACTTCCCACTGCCACTGACCCCCGTAATGACAACCAATTTGTTTCGCGGAATCCGAAGATCAATGTCTTTTAAGTTGTGCTCGCGGGCGCCGATGACTTCAATAAAATCGAGTTCATCAGACAGCGCGAGGCCGTTAGAACCGTTGGAATGTGGCTTTGCCTTCATAGTCGGGGATGAAAACTGATGATGGAAAAAAGAGTGTGGTCAGATTGGGCGGTGTCTTAGCTGAGCAATTGCTTCACAACCGTTGAAATGGCTTTCCCATCAGCCTGTCCGGCCAATTGTTTGGAAGCCAAGCCCATGATCATCCCCATGTCCTTCATAGAACTAGCGCCTGTTTCCGCTATAATTTGCTGGATCACCTTTTTTAAATCTTCTTCATCGAGTTGCTTGGGCAAATAACGCTCTATGATTTCCACTTCTTCGCGCTCCACCTGAGCCAGGTCTTCCCGGTTTTGTTTTTCATAAATATCGATGGAGTCCCGGCGCTGTTTGACCAATTTTTGCAGCATTTTGATGGCTACCTCATCGTTGATTTCCTGGCCACTTCCATCTGTTTTTGCTAGCAAAATGGCTGCTTTAATCGCGCGGATGCCTCGAAGTGCTGATTGGTCTTTGGCCTTCATGGCCTCTTTCAAATCTTGGTTGATGCGTTCTTCCAAAGTCATTTTCAAAAAAATAAAAGTGTTTGTAGTTAGGATTCCATCCGAATGACTCGGACAGTGTCAATTTTTGTTTCGCTTACCATTTCTATAACAAATTGGTAAGGTTCTAGTTCCAATCGGGTATCTTTATCTGGAATGGTTTGTGAAGTCATCACCAGGTAACCCGACAGGGTATGGTAATCGCCTTCCGGAAAGGATAAGTTGTATTTTTCGTTGAGGTAATCAATTTCCAGGCGTCCCGAAAACAGGTACTCCTTTCCTTCCACTACGACTACTTCTACGTATTCCTCCTGGTCGTGTTCGTCCTCTATTTCACCAAATATTTCCTCGAGAATATCCTCCAGCGTGATCAAGCCGGATACCCCGCCAAACTCATCCACCACAATTGCAATGGTATTCCTTTGTTGGATGAACTGATTCATCAAATCCGTCACCCGCATGACCTCCGGTATAAAAGGGAGTTTCATGATGATGCGGCTGATATTTTGAGGTTGTTCTAGCAATTGCTGGTGGTGGACGTAGCCCAGTACGTTATCAATATCGCCATCTGTAATGATGAGGCGCGATAGTTTGGTGGTATTGAACAACTGCTCCAACTCCTCCACACTGGCCGTCACATCGATGTTTTCGATTTCCGTGCGCGGCACCATGCATTCGCGGACTTTTACATCCCTCAAGTTCAATGCCTTGCCAAATAGTTGTCGGTCTATTGTCGCCTCGTCGGAGTTGCTCACATCGGGGTGGTTGATAAAATCCTCCAGGTCGAGACGGGTCAGTGTATTGTTCACTTCTTCCAGAGGCATCCGAAAAGCGCGCAACAGCAAATTGGACAATTGGGTCATCAGCCAAGACGGGAAAAACAGCACCCATTGAATGAATTTAAGGGGATAAGCCAGCAGGTACAAGGACTCATCAGCGTAGAGGCGGAAAAGTGTTTTGGGCAAAAACTCCCCAAAAATCAATATGACCACCGTAACGATGAGGGTTTCGACCAAAAGGAGCAAAAAGCCATCGCTCAAAAGCGGTATCTGAATAAGGGCTGGTTCAATCAGGGCGGCAACCAGGGAGGTAAAAACGACCAGCGCAATATTATTGCCTACCAACAAGGTGCCAATAAAAGCGGCTGAATTGTCGTAAAAGCCGGCTAAAATTTTAGCCCGTGGAGTGCCTTTTTTCTTTTTCAGCTCTACCCGAAGTTTGTTGGCCGAAACAAAAGCAATCTCAGTGCCTGAAAAAAGCGCAGAAAGAGCTAGAAACAATATGATAAGGCTCAGTAGCATGTGCTATTCTATTTCTTTTTCTAAATCCGCTACTTTTATGCGGCCTTCGATGGCGTTGATGCGGGAGTAGCTGAAATCTTGGTTGGCTTCAAAGCCATGCCCATAAATGATCTCATCGGGTCGGGTTATGACGACGAATTTATTGGTATATACTTTTTTTGATTTTTCATCCCAGGTCAATTCCTCTGTTTCCAACTTCTCGCGTTCCAGGCTCTCCCAAATCACGCTATCTCGAACAACCACTTCCGATTTGCCTTCATAACGGATGCCGTATTTGGCGGTCAACTTGCTGGTGATTTTTCCATCGGCTCCAAAAAAATCAACGGCAACACCATCCGTAAATTCTTGCATGGGATTGTTTTTATCCAGATGATTGAGCATGGTAGGGCCGGCGATTTTAACACGTACATGCGCCGAATCGCTGTAGAAAATTTCCACATCCTTGACGGTTTCTACCTCTGTATTGAAAACGATTGGCTCATTTTCTTTTATGTCTTTTCCACAGGCCGCTGTCAGAACTAAGAGTAAGCACCCCATTGCCACGCCAGTAGAAAATTGAATCCAGAATTGCATATTTCGATTTTGAATCAAACCCGCTATCGGGTAATTCTAATGCAAATATGCAAACATTATTGTTAAGTATGGTGGTTTTTGTGTAGATTAAAGGCTCAATCTGTTGGCTATTATGATGCGACCCATTTTTCTATTAATTTTTTGTACTTCCTGCCTTCAAGCCCAGAAGCTTTTTCCTCAATTAGAAGGCCAAGCACTACTGGATGCCCTTAGGGAAAAATACCAGCCCGAGCGGCTTTTGTCTTATGCCAGCGCAAAGGATGTACTCTATGCCGACATTTACTTAGAAAAAGATAGCATTCATTGCGTGTATTCCGGGCATAGCCTTTACCTAGACCCCACCCAGGATCCGTCCAAATGGCTCTACAAAGATGGCTCCAATGATGGCATCAATTGCGAACACCTTTGGCCTAAAAGCCGAGGCATCAAAGGCACCCGAGCCGAAACAGACCTCCACCATCTGGTACCCACAAGAGTAGCTGTCAATCAGGCGAGGAGCAATCTTCCTTTTGATGAAGTGCCCGATCGCGAAACCAAGCAGTGGTACTTCCAGTCTTTTGGCCGAAATAGCATCCCCGCCGATTACCTCATCGATCAGTACAGCGAGTTGGGGGCAACTGCTTTTGAGCCCAGAGAGGACTTCAAAGGGAATGTAGCCCGCGCCCTCTTTTATATTTACACCATGTACCAGGATGAAATTGATGCCGTTGACCCGCAATTTTTTGCCGATCAACTGCCCGTTTTATGCCAGTGGCACAAACAAGATCCCGTCGATGAGGCAGAGCGTAAACGCAGCCTGCTGATTGCCCAATACCAAGACAACAAGGCCAATCCTTACATCCTGTTTCCCGAATTGGTAGGTCGCGCTTTTTGTAATTAATTTCCTTTTTGCCTATGCGATTGCTTTTAATTGTGTTGATTCCTTTATTGCTTCAGGTTCATTCCTCTGAACCTCAAAATTCAGCCCCAAGGCCGAATTTCATCCTCATTTTTGCTGATGATTTGGGTTATGGCGACTTGGGTTGCTATGGGCACCCGACCATAAAAACGCCAAATTTGGATCGCTTGGCACAAGAGGGGCTGAAGTTCACCCAATTCTACAGCAGTTCCCCAGCCTGTTCCGCTAGTAGATATTCCCTGCTTACAGGTCGCTATCCGGTATATTCGGGCTTTGATTGGGTGCTATACCCACAATCGCAAGCCGGACTTAGCACGAAGGAATGGACTCTGGCGGAAGCCTTACAGGAAAATGACTATGCCACAGCTTGTTACGGGAAATGGCATTTAGGCGCTATAGATGCTGCTTATTTACCCCTGCAAAATGGGTTTGATGAATACTTGGGTTTGCCCTACAGCAACGATATGATCCCACCTAAATGGCCGGATATAGCCTTGCTTTCAGGTAATGACACGCTGGAAATGAATCCTGACCAATCTCAACTGACCCGGCGTTATACCGACGCAGCCATCCAATTCATGCACCAAAACCCAGATGGGCCATTTTTTATCTACTTGGCCTATGCTATGCCACATGTTCCCTTGCATCCAGGCGAAGCATATGCCGGGCAATCGCTGGCCGGCACTTATGGCGATGTCGTTGAGGAAATAGATGGGCAGATTGGCCGTTTGATGGAGGAAATCAGCAAAATGAGCCTGGCCACCCATACGCAGGTTTGGTTTACCAGCGATAACGGCCCCTGGCTGATCAAACAGACAGAAGGCGGCAGTTCTGGTTTATTCCGCGATGGCAAAGGGAGTACCTGGGAGGGCGGCATGCGCGTACCAGCCATCGTTTGGCAGCCGGAAACGGTAGCGTCCGGTGTGACCTGCCAACAGCAAGCTTCTACACTCGATGTTTTCCCCACGCTGTTGGCTCAGGCGGGCATCGGATTACCCCACGGCCATCCATTAAATGGCCGTGATATCAGTGACTGGATGAGCGGAAAAGCCCAAGAAGATGCAGAACGCATTTTTTTATACTATGGCCTGAATAACGATTTGTTTGCCATTCGGAAAGGCCCTTGGAAATTGCACCTCAAAACCTATAGTCAGCTTGGGTTGGATTATTTTGAAGCGGAAAGGCCACTCCTTTTCCACCTGGAACACGACCCTTCAGAAAAATACAATGTGGCGGATAAACACCCTGAAATAGTAAAGGCATTACAAGCCGCTTTGCCGAAATAGCACTCCATTTTGCTATCGCAACAACAACACATCCCCTTTGAACGCTTCATTTCGTCCATCGGCATACTGCACCTCCAGGTAATACACGAAAATGCCGTTGTTGAGGTCTTTTCCGCGAAAAACGCCCGACCAGCCTTCCCAGGGCACGTTGGGTGGTATGTTTTGTTTTTCATAAACCATATTCCCCCAGCGGTCAAAAACGCGGAATAGGGTGATGGCTTCCACAATGCCCAATCCTGCTGAGACATAGAAGAAATCATTCCGACCATCATCATTGGGGCTAAACACATTGGGGATGAAAACCTGGTTAGGTGGGCGAAAACTCAAGTCAATGACGATCAGCGAATCGCAACCCGGATATTGCTTGCTTTCTACCAATTCCTGTCCATTTGGGTTTTCAAAATCGTAAATAGTCCCATTGACAGAAATGGCAGAATCTTGTCGGATTTCCCACTCTATGTATCCAATAGCCTCGGGATAAAAGCTTAAGCTGATGTAAATGGTAGAATCGCAACCCTGCGCATTACCACTCGGTAGAAACTCCTCCCCCGAAGGATTACCCATCCCATACAAGCGCCCATTGACCATCAGTACATCACCAAAGCACAAAGTGGTATCAATGACCAAACTGGTGGAATCGACAAAAGTAAGCTCGATATAAATCAGCGAATCGCAGCCGTTCTCATCGGTCAACACTTCAAGACCCGATGGGTTATTGCTGTTATACACTTGCCCGTTGATGACCAAAGAATCGGAATAACACAGGGTATTGGCTATCGTTTGCTCGTTGGGGGCATAAAAACTCAAATTCACCGTCACAACGGAGTCGCAGCCATTCATGTCCATCAGTATTTCCTGCCCTGAAGGCTGATTCTCATCATATAACTGTCCATTAATAACGAGGCTTTCTCCCGGGCAAAGGGTCGGGCTTAGTTCGCTTTCGCTAAATGGGAAAAAGCTCAGGCCAATCGCCACCAGGGAATCGCAGCCATTGGCCCCAGCCCCCAAAATCAATTCTGTTCCCATTGGGTTCGATTGGTTGTACTCAACGCCATTAATGCTGAGGGTTTGGCCAGGGCAGAGGGTTGTATCCAGCGTTCCTTGCGGCAACGGTATGAATTGCAGCGCCACATGCACAATCGAATCGCAACCATTTTGATCGCTAAAAACCTCCTGTCCCATCGGATTAGAAGCATCGTAAGTAGTGCCGTTGACCAACAGGGCTTCGTTGACACAAACCAGGGGTTGGTAATCTTGCTCATTGAGTACAAAAAAGTCCAGATCAATCAGCACAATTGAGTCGCAACCATTGGCCGCTGCTGCCGGAAAAACCTCCATACCGCTGGCGTTGTCTTGGCTATATACCGTGCCGTTTACCGTCAAGGTTTGTCCATAACAAAATTGCTGGTTGAGATAAGCCGTATCAATGGTGTAGTAGCTGAGGTTTACATTTACAATCGAATCGCAACCCGCTGAGCTGGCCCCCAATAACGTTTCTGTGCCGCTCAGGTTGCTTTCATCATACACCACTCCGTTGACGGTAATGGATGCTCCGGGGCAGAGGGCCGGACTGAGGTTTTCGGTAACGGGTTGAATAAAGCTAAGCATTACCTGAATAACCGAATCACAACCATTGGCGTCTGCACCCACAAGTATTTCTGTACCAGAGGGCTGGCTTTCGTCATAAAGCGTCCCATTGACTAGCATAGACTCCCCCGCACACAGCGGATCGTCAATGGTCAGCATACCCGGTTGAAAAAAGGACAAATTCACATTGACCGTTGAATCGCATCCGTTGGCATCTATCAATATTTCTTGTCCAATCGGATGGCTGAAGTCATAGGTGTTTCCATTGACGGTGATGGATCCATCCGGGCAAAGCATTGGCGCCAGGGTTTCGACCTGAACGGGAAAAAAACTCAAGGCGACTTGCAAGATCGAATCACAGCCGTTCGCTCCGGCGTTGGTGAGAATTTCAGTACCTGTAGCGGTGTTAAAATCATAGACTGCCCCATTGACAACTAAAAAATCACCTACACAGATCGTATCTTCAAAAATGCCCTCCGGCAAAGGCAACAAGGACACCGAAACGTTGACCGTCGAGTCGCAGCCATATTGGTCAACCAAAATGACTTGCCCTTGGGTGTTTTGGAAATTAAAAGGGGTACTCCCGATGAAAATGGTTTCGTTGACACATATTTCTGGGGCAATGTCCACCTCATAGGGTAGATGGAAGCTCAAATCGACAAAAACAATCGAGTCGCAGGTGCTACTGCTCGCGCCAACCATCAGTTCTGTGCCAATGGGGTTGTTCGCGTCGTAAACCGTGCCATTCACCAATACCTGATCGCCCGGACAAAGCGTATTATCGAGATAAACGCTATCTGGAACGCTAATCAACAACACATTGCTAGTATCGGGATCCCAGTTGCAAATGGAACTGGTGCCCACGGCATAGTATGCGCCAGATAATCCGGGGTAATGCGTTGCCGAACCAGAGTCATCCACCAAGACGCCATCTACATACCAATCGAAGGTATCGAAAATATTGGCGGTGGCCCAAACCGAGTCAGCGCAGGGCAATTGGTCTGCTGCAATTTGTATTTCCGGGAGGGGAGGTTCTCCAAATCCCGAATAAAAGCCGCCCCAACCCCGATCGCTCAAAGAACCGTACAAGCCTACATTTAAGAAGCCTTCTGAACTAACACTGATATGATCGGCCAATTCTATGGTTCGGTAAGTAACCAGTTCGGGTTTGCCCAGCACCGGTTCGGCAATGGCATTGATTAGGCTTCCATTCACGAAAACAGGCTCTGTAGCTTCTGCAACGATCATCAAACCAGAAACATGCCCGGTACTGGTGCCAATTTCATGGATAAAGGGAATATTATCGATGGCTTCTTCAAAGCTGCATTCTATTTCGGCTGGTGGGATGAAGTTCAGCCCCAAGGTTTTCAAGTTGCTCAAACTACCTCCCATCATTTGATAAACAAACACATCTTCGGAAGTGCGAAAATAAATATTTTCTACCCCGGAGCCTACTTGGTTAAAAGGCTGCCCGGTGATGGTGTAATGGTCTCCGGCATTGATCACGGCATCCGGCACGGTGTGGTCACTGATATAAATTTCTGTATTGTCGAAATGCGCGACGATAATAGGCACTTCCAGTGGCTCACCCCCATTGCCTCTGACGATGACGTATTCTTTCCCTACCCGGCTGAGCGGCGCGATCTGGTCAATCCCTATATCGTAATAAGGCCCTTCCACGACATGCGATACCCAGGAGCCACAATTGACAACAATCGGGTGATTGGAATACAAGGCCGCACCTAAAAAGGCTACTAGATTTTCGACCGGGCCAGAAGTATGATAAACCGAAACTACATAAGACTCCCCCGCATCGAGCAGCACAGTAATGGTATCGCTTGCCGGGGTAAACCCCAAAAAGCCATCCTCTAGTAGCATGTTGGGGCCGTAGTCGGTAAATTTCACTTCGGTATTGTCTTCAGTCGCCATGAAACCAATGAAGCTACTGCTTTCGATGGTACCTTCTTTTACATTAATGGGATGCCCCGTCCGAAAGATCCGCCCCGCTCCGTTTTGCCCTTTACAAGTAAGGGAGGCCGCTTGGCTGTTGTCATTGGATCGGAAACTGACGTAAAAAGGATAAGGGGCACGCATGATGATGCCCGCATCGTGTAAAACGGTATTCAATCCCTGCCTGGGCACCGTAATACGCGGCTCATCCGCATCGGCAATCTGGTAGGAAACAGGTACCGCATTGGAAACGGTGACCGTCTGAAGGAGGTTGCCCGATCCATCCGTGATTTGGATGTCAAATGGGGTGGTCTCTGGCGTAGAAAAATAAAGAAAATCTTCCCATTCCCCCCCCGCAGCATGCATGGGCGGTAGCCAATGAACCGTATCTAACTGGGCATAAATGGAAAAAGAAGCAGATACACAGAGCAGTGCGCTGATAGATAGTTTTTGGAATCGCATGGTTTCCGGTGTTTTTAAACAACCAATAATTTCTACAAATGTAAGGTTTTTTTAGAAAAGCAGCTTGTCCTAATTCGTACTCAAATATACTTTAGTGCCCATTTTTGAATTTCTGACAAAACGGGCTGTAGTTCCTTTCCTTTTTCCGTTAGTGAGTACTCCACTGTGGGTGGAACAGTAGCATAAGCCTTTCTATTCACAATACCTGATGCTTCCAAGGCTTTCAATTCTTTGACCAACATCCTCGTGTTGATGCCATCAATAGAGCGTTCCAGTTCTTTAAATCGCTTTGTACCTTGAACCAGCGCATATATGATAGCAAAAGGCCACTTCCCTCCTATCATGTCTAGTGTTTGGCGAACAGGGCATGAGTTTTTTTCAACTTTTTCAAATTTTAACTCTTCCATAAACTGTTGTTTTTCAGCAAAGATTTACTTTTTGTTATTACTTCACCTTTTTGTAACTACTTGCAAAAGTAAAGTAATACATTCAGATTTGCAAACGAAAGAATTTGTTTTCTGAGATTCTATTTATCACCAATGGCTTTCAAACTAAAATTCCAAACGATGTGGATCACGATGTTGTTAATCGCCCTGCTGGTATTGGCGCTTTTATTTACAAAATTTGAAATTAGGCACGACATTATCATTCAGGCCGAGCCTTCAAAAGTGTGGAATTCCATTATTGATTTTCCAAACTACAAAGCTTGGAATTCGCAGCTTAGCTATTTAGGCGGAATCGTTCAGCCCAAAAGCGTCATACACTTAAAGCTATCTGTAGCCAACACGACACCATACGAATTCAAACCAGTAATTTCCCATTGGGAAGAAAATAGGCGCTTTGCTTGGTTGGCAACTACTATCATGCCGCGCCTTTTTGATGGCGAGCATTTCTTTGAGCTTAGCGATTTAGGAAATGGATCAACATTACTTACTAATCGGGAAGAATACAGGGGCGTTATATCTTTGATTATGAAAAGTTTACCCATGATGAAAGAAGCACCTAAGGGTTTTGAAAAAATGAATATAGAACTTAAAAATCACATTGAGAAGCAGCCATAACCCCCTTCACTACAACCTAGGAAGTACAAATACTAGGGTAAACAAGTAAAAAACAATCCGCAAACCAACGCCATCCTTAATAAAACTCACTCTAAATCAACATCAATATGAACATTACAACACAGGATTTATTAGAGATCCAAAATTTAGTAACGTCCTACTTTGTGGCAACAGATGACAAAGATGTGGACGGTTTTATGAACTGTTGGGTTAAGCCGGAAGAATTTGGTGGCTATGAAAGTGGCGCCTTTGGCAGCATGTCAACCTGGGAGGAATTACGTGCCTTTGAAGCCCACCATGTAGGCGAAGGTGGCGATGCCAATGGAAAAAGGCATCAGGCTACCAACTTGGTTATCAACCCTGTATCGGATAAACTAGCAAAAGTAACACACGATATGTTGGTGTTTGAAGTCGCTCAAATCCCTTATCTGGTAGCAACAGGTCGCTACAATGATAGCCTGGTAGTAAAAACTGAAAGCGGCTGGAAATTCAAATGGCGGAAACTAGATGTGGACCCAGGTTTTTTCAAACTTCTAGAAAAATGGCAATCTGGGAAGCAGTAAAAGACCGATGAACATGCTTTAAGAGAAGGCTAAAGTTCTGTTCAGAGCCTTAGCCATCTCTTTTTACTCACTCTCTGCCCCGTTCCCCTTTCAGCCAGGGTTCCCATACACTAAACATGCGCATGGTAAATTCCAATTGAAATTGCTCGAACATGGCCTGAATTTCCGGGCGAGACTGCCTTTTCCAGGTAATTTCCTGCTCATCCAGGTTGGCAAAACCCAATGCCAATGCCCCTACGATGGCTGAATTCCTTTTCAGCGCTTCCAAGTCCACTTTATCGTAGGTATCGGAAGCGGCGTGGTAGTTAGGGCCGTAGAGCGCAGGTTTGTGGTTGGCCACCAGATTGCCGACCCCTTGCAGCATAAAGTCGAAATTATCCGTACCCACGATGGGGGCATTGATTTGGGCAAATGGCCCCAAATCGGCTACCGGTTGGAGCACTTGATCTACCACAGGCACCAGCGCTTCTACCCCATTGGTAAAAAAACCGATGATATCGCCGCTGCCAATATCCACCGATAAGGCCATGACGTGTTGATCCATTTGCTGTTCATAAGCTTGGGTATAGGCCCAGGAACCAAAATAGCCCTGTTCTTCGCCATTCCACAAGGCAATGCGCAGGGTGCGCTTGGGCTTTATGCCCAGTTTGGTCATTTGCCGGGCGATATCTATCATCATGGATACGTTACAGCCGTTGTCGTTGGCCCCAGTACCCAATGCCCAAGAATCAATGTGCGAGCCAATGATGACCACCTCTTCCGGTTTTTCAGAACCGGGAATTTCCGCGATCACGTTATGCGTTTTGAATGCGCCGCCGGTTTTGGCGTCCAGCCGAATGGCTATCTTCAGCTTTTCCCCCTTCTCGATGCTGCGGATACAGCGTTGGGCATCCTCCCGCGCCATCACAATCTGGGGCAGGTCATTTGCTGCTGTGGAAGAAGCAATGAAGCGGTAAAGCAGTTTATTGGGTCGGGAAGACATGAAGACGATACCCTTGGCGCCATGCTTGCGGGCCAGTTCTTCGGCAGTGGCTGCCATACCGTATTCGGCAAAAAGGCCATTGATATCGAGGCAAAGATCAGATGCGACCAACACAAAATGATCCTTGATGGCCGCCGATTGGGCCTCAAAAGCAGCCGCACTGACTTCCTCTACATACACGAGATTTCCCTCATACGTGCCGGGCGGCGATTGGTATTTGGCCACGACCAATGGCTCAAAGCTGATGCCCCCGCTGATGCGTGCCGAGGCAGCTTTGTCCAACCACAGCACGGGCATCTCAAATTCCTGCTTCCAGGCTTTTACCCCGGCTTCCTGCAATTTGTTCAAAGCCCAGTCCACCGCAGCCGCGTTGGCCGCCGAGCCGGTCACCCGCCCGCCGATGTCGTCGCACAGTTCCTGAAGGTCTTCTTCCAGTGGCGTATCCGCCAGCAGCGCCTCGCGCAGGGATTGGATGGAGTTGTTTTGTGCCAACAAAAAAGTGCCTATCAACAGGCTTGCCATCACAGCTATTGTTTTTTTCATCGCCATTTCAGTTATCTGCTTGGTGTGTTGCCGCTAAGATAGGAAAATTGTTGGCGGCATACCCACAAAGCGGGAAAATGCGCAAAAGCCGTTGCCGTTTTTCAACAAATCCTTATCTTCGTCAAGCGAAAGCTGCTCTCCGGCAGCGCATTAACTTATTACCCATGCACCAAGACAAAGACCACGGTTCTCTCGACATTACCCCAAAGGCTTGAAACTCCGCTTCCAGGTCAGCCAACTCTTTGAATCGCTCATTATGAGTGCTCACAGCCGGGTGACCAACAACCCGGAAGTCGGCATCTTCACCTCCTTGTTCCAAACCATAAAGTTGGAAGTTCGTAGATTCATACTTTATAAATTTCTGCTATTACGCCCCATATTTCTGCTTCCTTTTTCTCATCATAAACTCCTGATTGTTTGATAGCATCAACAATCTCTTTCGTTCTATTGGTAATCCAATCTAAAACCGATTTTTCGGGTATGATAACGGGAATTTTCTTAATGTAATTAGCAGGATTATTTGCTGAAGGATTGATGGTCCGAATCAATTTGTTGCAAGTAGGAGCGTTGAAAAAAGCCAATAAGTAATAAGTTAAACGCTCATCCTTTGGAAATATTCCTACAATGCTTTGGTCAAAAAGCTTGTTTTCAATCAAAGATGCTGTAATGCTTGAAGAACTAATCATCGGAACACCTATTCCAAATTTGAAGTAGTATTTTGGGTTTTGAAACCTTGATTTTTTGTCGGTTTTGTAGTGCTGAACTGATTCTTTGCTCCAATTCATAAACCAACTTTCAGGTTTCAGATACTTAGTATTTCCACCTTTTACAATTGGTAAAAAATATTTATCACCATTTAAACCATTCAATATTTCGGGATTGTTTTTGTAGTTACGGTAAATTAAATCGGGATTTACTAGGTTATAATTTTTGCCATTCTTTAGTTCGGGGTTAATTACTTGAAGAAATCGCTTATCATCGCCCGAATAAAAACCTGTTACACAGTCGGCAATATCTCCAATTTTCAGTTTTGAATGATTGATTAGTTGAGATATGTTGCTGTTTTCGGCAATTAAAAAGGCGTGGTCAGGGTTTTTGAAAACATCTTCTTGTTTAAAGGTAAATGTTTTAAGATGATGGTTGTTAAGGTCATTCAATTGCCCTGCTTCTTCAAAGCCATTGATAACAGAAAAGGCATTATTCATACATGATTTGATGTCGCTTTTCTTTTTCAATGTAACAATAGAAAGGTTGGCATAACCAAAATTTACACCTGGAAAGAATGAAGATGGGAACAAAGCCAATTCTACTATTTGGGTATTGGTTAAAATATGCTTTCTCAATGCTTTGTGCCTATGCAAATTGAGAAATGTATCAGGAATGATAAAGCTTAAAATTCCATCTTCTTTAAGTAATTGGATACAGCGATATAAAAATAAACCATAGCTTTCTTTGGTGTACAAACCGGGATATAATTTTTTAAGAACTGCTCTTTTTGAATAGTCTTGCCAAGCTCCATAAGGTGGATTGGCTATAATTTTATCGTAATAACCGCCAAAGCAAGAGTTAAAATCTAACTCCGCATCTAAAAGGGTATCACACGCTCGAATGTTCACATTTAAAAAGTGCGAAAACTTTTCGTTTAGTATTCCAACTGACGCTGCATTTAGTTCACAAATGTCTATGTGAGCCAATTCGTTTTCGTTTAAAATCGCTTCAACAAACACCCCATCACCACCACAAGGTTCAAAAATGTTATCACTTGGTTTTAGCGACAACTTTGAAACCATATAATCAACGATTGGAGTCGATTTGGTGTAGAATGCTTGATATTTTCTTGCTTCGCTTATCATTACCAAATTAGATATTGTAAAAGATTGTTTTCGGTTAAATGTTGGGTAGTTTCTGTATTAAAGTCATTTTCCCAATCAATATGGGTTTCAATCCATTTTTTCAAATTGTAACCTGAATATTCACTGATTTTTTGATAGGCTTCACTTCCACAATAGGCTTCCCAAATTCCTGAATTTTTGAGCGTGTTGAAATAGCTGTTGTTTTCTTCCGCTCTTACAAAGAGTAGGCATCTGTAATTGTCGTCAAAGTTTTGATAAATAGTAGCAACCAACAAAAGTCGGTTCGTATTCCCTTTCTCATTGGAACCAAAACCGCTTTTAAAATCAACAACATATTTCTGTTCTTTGGAAATGAAATGTAAATCCAGTTCCAATTGAATTTCTCCTGATATTACCAAGCTCCAAACCTTATCATAGTATGACTTTAATGCTTCTTTTTTTTCGGCAGAAATATTCAATTTGTCAATGTATTCAATAATTTCGTCCGTGAGTTTCTTTTTTACTTCAGAGAAAAGGGGAGGAACAAATAAGGAAACATCATTGATTGGATAATAGAAACAGAGTTTGCAAAATGGATCCCAAAGTTCGCCAACTCTTCTCGAAAAGTCCATATATTCATAAGGTCTTACAGAATTACGACTTTCAACCATTACCACGATGTGACAATAGGTAATCATTAGAATTGTTTCCAACTTCTCTTGGTTAGTCCACTTTTCTCTCTCTGATTTTTGGAGCAAGGTTGCAATAAGATTGTCTTTGGTTTGGTTTAATTTTTCGTTTATTGCTCTTGCTCTTTTATCTGATTGAGTATCCGCAAACTTGGTCTTTACCTCAGTTAGATACTCGCTTGCACGGTTTCTGAAATAAGCCAAAAGTTCCTGTTTCTTGCCTTTTGTATTCTTGTCTATGTTCATTTGCGGTTTACTCGTTTTTGGTATTTGATCCTTGCTTCGGCTACTTTCAAAA
The DNA here is from genome assembly GCA_937864265.1 of uncultured Saprospirales bacterium. Taxonomy (GTDB): domain Bacteria; phylum Bacteroidota; class Bacteroidia; order Chitinophagales; family Saprospiraceae; genus CALMIR01. The sequence continues at coordinate 17,864 of CALMIR010000146.1, forward strand.
TTTCAAGTCCGTTTTCTTCGTGAATTAGTTGATAAGTAATCTTGTCGCTCAAATAGCGAACCTTTAGTTCTGACTTATCTATCTGAAAAATCCTTGAAATGCCTTCAATTATCTGCTCGTTGGCGTTTCTTTCGTTCTTTTCAATTTTGCTTAATGTCGAGGTATCAATATCCAACTCTGCAGCAACCTTTCTCAATGGGAGTTTTGCCTGCTCTCTGAGTTTTCTAATATACGCTCCAAATGTTATGTTATCTATTTTTGACATTTTTTGCTTTGGCAAGTTTTGTCCAAAACTAATGAAATAATTTTTGTCATTCAATTTTTTTGCTTTTTTTCAACCACATGTGCCACTATATTAAGCACAAATCCTCGGCCTTTCCGCCATTTGATGGGTTTTACTCCCTATCTTTACCCACCACAACAACCCGCTTATGTCAAAAAAAGATCGCCATTACTGGCCTGTGCTGGCCATTGTCCTGTCATTCCTGCTGCCTGCCTGCTTGCCGCCGGGAGGAAGCCGCTACCTGCGGGTAGATGAGGTACAGCGCGTGCCCGCTTCGTTTGAAAACGCCAAGAGCCCCTGCAACGAATGGGAGTCCTATGTGCCCGATACGCTGCACCCCGAGCACACGCCCATGCGCTATGTGCGCATCAACATGCACTGGATGAATACCCGCGATACGGCTTACGACCTCAAGGGACACGACATGGTGCGCTACACCAAAAACATGGTTTATGCCGCCAACTACGACCTCTCGAAAAACAAAAAAATGTACCTGCCGCATGGAAACGATACGCCTGCCCTGCCCATCGGGGTACGCCTGCTCCTCACGCCCCGCCCCGATGATACCACAGACGATGGCATTTATTTCCACTACGACGACTCGCTGTACTACTACGTGCACAAGGGCAAAAACCGCAACCTGCACAAACGCGAAGTCATCAACCAATACGGGGTGCAACTCGATACGGTACTCAACATCTTCATCATGCCCCACCACCCCGACAGCGTGGACTCCCCCACCTACAAAGCCTATGGTGTCGGTGTGGCGCTGGGCAACGCAGTGAAAATTTCCGGTGTCTATGACAATCATACCAAATACGACGACTACTGGAGCCACCGGGGCGTCATCAACCACGAGGTGGGGCATATCTACTCCCTGAGCCACACCTGGGCTTCCAACGACGGTTGCGACGATACCCCACGGCATCCGCAGGATTGCTACGTCAAAGGTCAATCAGCCCACTGCGATACTTCGGTCAGCAACAACGTGATGGATTATGTAGCGGAACAAAACAGTTGGTCGCCCTGCCAAATCGCCCGCGTACACCGCAAAATGACCGATCTGGGCAGTAAAACGCGCAACTATCTGCTGCCTACTTGGTGCGAACTCACAGACAGCCTCTCCATCAGCATCCGCGATACAGTGGAATGGCCTTGCCACAAAGACCTGAACGGCCACCTGACCATCGCTTCGGGCGGACAATTGACGATCCACTGCCGCCTGTCTATGCCGCCGGGCGCTGTCATCCGGGTGGAGCCGGGCGGCAAGCTCATCTTGCAATCGAGTGCCTGGCTTCACAATGCCTGCGGCGAGGAATGGGAAGGCATTCAAATTGGCAAAAAGGGTAGCAAATCAGGGGAAGTAGTTTTCATCGGAGCGCCTAAGCTGGAGGATATGCGGCATCCCTTGGATGAGTGATTGGGATTTTTCAAGGCAGCGTCCTGCTACAAATCGGGGTGCAGCTTTCCAATTTCTTTTAAGATGCGTTTGGCTCTGGCCTGATAAGCGCCGCTGCCGTAGCGCATGCCTTCTTGCAGCACTTCGCAAAGTTCGCGCAGCAGATCGGGTTCTGGTTTGGAGATGTTGAAAATGGTTTGCATGGCGTGAACCTGAATGGCGACGGGCGTTTTGGGGTCTAGTAGCAAGTCGAAGCAGTGCTGTAATATTCCTCCTTGTAGTTCTTCCGGCAGGTCACCTGCTTCGGCCAGGGCTTTGACAATGCCCCGCAAAATGGTTTCCGTCGTGTCGGAGGAATCCATATAAGCCAGTATGGCTTCCAGGTGGGGATGTATCAGGTGTGGGTGTTTTTCCATCACATGGGCGATGATCCAAGAGCCGTATTTGGCAGGCGCTTCGTCTTTGCCAAGCACTAAGTCGATGAGTTGGGCAAAGCGCGCTGGATCCTTGCCGATGTAGGCAGCAATGGCCTGGGCTTCTTCTTTGTGTATGCGCTGGGAGAGGGCGAGTTGGAGGTTCATGTTTGGTTTCTAGTTTTTTTACCCGGCTGATCCCGCGAAAAACGGGGGAGAAGACGGGCTGGTTTTTCTGCCCGAACCGAGGTACGAGGGCGGGTGGTTTCAAGCTAGGCTAAAGCTAGGTTTGGTTTCTGGGTGCGAGGTTAATTATATTAGGCAAACATAGTCTTATATTGTTCAAAAAAAGCCATTTTTACAAAAAAAAGCTATGTCGAAAGTCAGCAATAACAATACTAAGTCGGAAATCTTGGCAGCTTACGAGGAGTTGTTGGAGCAAATCAAGAATGAGCGCAAAGATAGTACGGCACTCCGTCAGGAATTGGAAAAGAAGCAACAACTCCTGGAAAAGGCGAATAATGTTGCCAAAGGAGAGGCCACCCTGAGCTTACAGCAAATACGCAAGAGCCTGAATGAGCAACTGGATCAGTTGGAACAACGTTTTGTGACGGAACAACAAAATTATGAAACCTTGACACAGGGCGTAGCTGCTTTAAAGCAAGAATTGAACCACCTCCATCAGATCAAAGCCGAAGCGGAAAGCCTGGAAGCACTGATCATATCCAATCGGCAGGCCAAAGAAAAGCTGGAAAAAGACATGGAAGAACGGCGATTTGCCTTGGAAGCGGTTATCGAGCATACCCAGACCAAATGGGCAAGAGAACAGGAAGCTTATGACTATGACTTGAAACTTAAGCGCCGCAACGAGCAAGATGCTTACCAAGAGAAAAAAGCCAAAATGGAAAAAGAACTCAGCGAGAAAAAGATAGAGTTTGATAGAACCATGTCAGAACGAGAGCAGGCTATCGTCGCTCAAGAAGAGGAAATCAAGCGATTGCGCAAGGAAAGCGAAAGTTTTGATACCCGCCTCAATGCGGCTGTGCAACAAGCCGAAAAAGCTGTCATTGAACGTCTGACCCGTGAATTTGATTACCAACAAAAGATACAAATAAAAGATTTGGAAGCGGAATTGCGCTTGCGCGAACAAATGATTCAAAGCCTGGAAAACAAAGTCAAAGAGCAACAAAGTACCATGAGTGCTATGTCGGAAAGAACTGACCTAGCTGGCCAACAGGTTAAGGATATTGCCTTGAAAGCGATTGAAAAATCGGGTCTTATTGGCGTGCCTGTGGATCACAGGAGCAGGGAAAAAGAGGGATAATTCTAGCTGCCTTACATAAAAATGCTTATTTTTGTGTGGCACAGATTAAGTAGAATTGTGCTGAAATTAATTCAATGGCAAAAGATGTTTACCACGAGCACGTTAAAAGAGCCTTAGAAAAGGATGGCTGGAAAATTACACATGATCCGTATTCTATAAATATTGAAGAAGTAGGATACGAAATAGATTTAGGCGCAGAGTCTTTAATTGCTGCGAAAAAAGAAGAAACAATAATTGCTGTTGAAGTAAAAAGTTTTGTAGGGTCTTCAACGATCAATGAATTTCATCGCGCTGTAGGGCAATTTAATGATTATTGCGTCGCGTTAGAAATAAAAGATCCTAGCCGGGTTTTATTTCTGGCCGTGCCAGAAGATATTTGGATTCGATTTTTTCAAAAACAAATCATCCAAAAATCTTTAGAGCGCATCAAGGTAAAAATTATTGTTTACAATCCTGATCAAAAAATTATCGTGAAATGGGTAAAGTGAGCCATTTTCAAAAAATCATTTTGCAATTCCTTCAATATTATCAAGAGGCGACAAATAACAAAAACTCACCTATCAACAGGCGTATTATTGCAGATTTGGAAAATAATAGTTTCCAACTATTAGCAGTAGGTTGGAATGGGAGCCATTATATTTTTAGTCCTATTTTTCATTTTGATATTATTAATGATAAAATATGGATGCAATGCAATAACACCGAATGGGAAGTAGTGGATTATTTGATGGAACATGGTGTTGACAAAAAGGATATAGTTTTAGGATTTGTAGCACCGCAGGCACGTCGCTATTCCGGTTTTGCAGAAGCTTAAAAAGGCAAATTCTATCCTTTGAATATCAAGCGCTTATTGCAGCATTTGCAAAAGTGGGAAAATGTCTTATCTTGCAGAGCAGAAAAACCGACAAACGCATGCAAGACAACAAACGCCTATTATCCCTCGATATCCTTCGCGGCCTGACCATTGCGGGTATGATTCTGGTCAACAACCCCGGCTCCTGGGCTACGGTGTATCCGCCCTTGCTGCATGCCGATTGGCATGGCTGTACTCCCACCGATTGGGTGTTCCCTTTTTTCCTGTTTATGGTAGGCGTGGCCATTCCTATTGCTTTGGGCAAAAGGCTGCAACGGGGCGATGCGCCGGGTACTTTGCGCGCCAAAATCCTGTCCCGAACCTTGCTGATCTTTGGGTTTGGCCTATTTCTGGCTGCTTTCCCCGACTTTGGCATGGACAAAGAAAATACGCCGCCTGCTATAACATCCTTGCACTACCTGCTCATGGGGCTGTTTATGGTGGGCGTGTTGTACCGAGGCGTACTCATCGCCAAGTACCCTGATCGGAAACGGCAGCAGCGGCTGGCCTTGTATGGCCTGATAGCCCTGGCCTTGGGCATGGCCGCCATCGGATTTTCGTATTACGATTTTAGCCACTTGCGCATACCAGGGGTATTGCAGCGTATTGCTTTGGTCTATTGCGCTTGTGCCTTTATTTTTCTCAACACCAACTGGAAAGGTCAAATATACTGGGGCATTGGTTTGTTGCTAGGTTATTGGGTGTTGATGCGCTTTGTGCCAGTACCGGGAGGTTTAGCACCAAATTTGGCCCCAGAAACCAACTTAGGGGCTTGGCTCGACCGATTTATTTTGGGTACCAACCACCTGTGGTCGCAATCCAAGGTTTGGGATCCGGAGGGCTTGTTGAGTACGCTGCCTGCCATCGCAACGGGCATTTGTGGCATGCTATGCGGCCATTGGATGCTGAATAAAAAGCCGGCATACGAAAAGGCTGCGGGCTTATTTGTTATTGGCGTAGTTTTGCTGGCACTGGGACACATTTGGAGTATGGAATTTCCGATCAACAAAAAAATATGGACCAGTTCTTATGTGCTTTATACCGCTGGAGTTGCCTTTTTATTCCTAGGGCTTATCTATTGGCTGGCCGACATTAAAGGGCGGCAAGGCTGGGCAAAGCCTTTTGTCATCTATGGCACCAATGCCCTTACGGTGTATATTTTTTCCGGCATTTTTGCGGAGCTTTCTTTCGTCATTAGCTGGGTCAAGGCCGACGGTACCCGTACTTCACTGCAATCCTGGCTCTACCATACTTTTTTCACGCCCTATTTATCGGACTTTAATGCGTCGCTGGCTTATGCGGTTTGTTTTGTGTTGCTGCTGTATTTAGTCGCCTGGGTCATGTATCGCCGTAAGGTGTTTATTCGGGTGTAAAAAACGGCAAGTGTTTTCCAGCAAAGTGCTTATAAATATTGGCTCAAATATTGGGTAATGAATCGGTACAATCAATTACAGTTTTAATCCAATTCACATGAAAAAGAAGCTACTATTTTTGTGCGTATTGTTGGCCATTCAAGCGGGCAGCTTACAGGCACAAGCAAAAACAAAGGCTGCTAAATCCAACAAAATGAAAGAAAACACCAGTTTAGAAACCTCCATCGGCGGCCCTATTGCCCATGTCGTCTATTTTTGGCTCAAAAATCCGGATGCTGCCGAAGACAGGGCTGCTTTTGAAAAGTCGCTCACTACGTTTATCAAAAACTCAAAATTTGCCAAAACCTATCATATCGGTATTCCGGCGGCTACCCCCCCAAGGCCGGTGGTAGATGCTTCTTATACGTACAACCTGATTGTTACTTTCGACACCCTAGAGGATCAGGAAGGCTATCAAGCTGAACCCGCTCACCTACAATTCATAGAAGAATGCAAGGATTTGTGGGACAGGGTGGTGGTTTATGATTCGGACAAACTATAATATACAGTCTGCAAAAAAGCCTGTTAGTCGCACACTCGGACTAACAGGCTTTATCCTTCTATGGAAAGTTCTTTTTATCGCTGCACGACCAATCTTCCGCTTGCCGTGTTCTTTTCGCTGGTCAGTTTAAACAAATAAACGCCTTCTGGCCAACCTTCAGAATTCACCCATACCTCATTTTGATTGATGTTGGAATAGCTCCGTACGACCTTACCATCCAGCGTAGTAATGTCCAATTGGAAAGTTTGACCATTCCGGTTATTGAAGCTCAAGCGGGTTCTATCCTGGAATGGGTTGGGAAATACCTGCACTTGAAGCGCTCCGCCAACCTGGGAAGTAGATTCCGGCACGTATTCCACACAGCCGCCCTCTACTTGAACAATCACTTTTTCAGGGTAATGATTGACGGCCTCTATGGCTTGGGCAATGCAAATAAAATCGCCCGTAATTTCAGAAAAATAAACCCGGCAAAGCGGCTGCGCCTCCGCCGATTTTTCAATCAGCGAATCCTGGTAGGAAATGCCCAATACCTGCTGCATGCTGCCGATCGGATTGATGGGATAGATAGCTGGATCAACCAGGTTATCCACATGCGTGATATTGATGCCACTCATTTCAAAATGGTAAGCGTTGATTTTATCCACTGGATTGCGCAGCCCTACGTCCACGTATTGTTCATCGAAGTTGACCTCCAGAATGCTGAAATAAACCGTATCGTTGATATTGGTCACGCCATCCGGGAAGTTGCAGTGATCGTGGATGGCCGAACCGTCGTGCGGGTGGGCATTGCCATAGTTGATGCAACTGGCCAAAAGGGCCGCATCGAAAAGTGTAATGTCCCCATCTGCATTCAAGTCATTGCAGGTGCTGGCCTCAATTTCGTTGCTCATCATCAAGCTGACATAGGTTTCTGCATCCAAGATTTCTTGCACACTATTTTGATCCACATCGCCCATGAGCGCAGTACCGCCACAATTGCCAGCGCAGTCCAATTGGCCGTTTCCGTAAGGAACGCCGGCACAGTCCACATAAGGCTGGCAGTCTTCGATGATATCTATTTGCAGGGTGCCACTACTTCTGTCCAGTTTGATACAGGTTTGTGCCCAGTTGTTGAGGGTATCCCTTTCGACGCGACCTAATTTATCGGGCGCATTATCCCAGTTTACACGAGTAACAAAAGTATAATCCCCATCTGGCACATCGGTGATGTCGATCCATTGGCATTCCAAACCGGATCCGTAAATGTCGTGGCAGCCTGCTGTTATGCCCATATTGCCGCAACCATACTGCCCAACGCCCCAATCGCAACCCAAATCGAGTACGCAAAAACCATTTTTAAAGCCCACCGGTATTTCTGTGCCATCTGGTGCAAACAAGATGTATTCCGCATAACCATCGTAATGAAAATGGTTGTGGCAGTTGTCCCAGGTGAATTGGGTATTGCCCGTGCTGGGCTGTCCGATATAATAATCCAATTCTCCAATATTATCGATCCAGGTGGTGAAGCGAATGATATCTCTCAAGCCATAGCCTTGTAAGCAACCTTCTTCAATCAGGCAGGCATCGTTGGCCATGATGGTAGAAAGCGAAATAGAATTGATCAACACATCCTGGCGGATGGTCAAATCTGGCGCTGCCGGGCAATCAGGGTCACCCTGCGGCAGGCAAGATCCGTCATCTACGGTAGCCAAAGGGTTGTAATTACAGGAAGATGGGTCTGTACATCCTACTACCGGCCCTAAATACACCAAAGCCCAGTCCAGCATATCCGGACAAGCATCATCCGCATCACCTATACGGATATAGTAGGCTAAACCTTCGGCAAAAAAGGCGGTCACCACAGCCTGAGGGGCACAATCGCTCTCATCGTCGTTGTAAAAAACGGTACTTTGATTGTTTTCAGCCACTGTGATGCCTTCACAAGTATCATATACCCATATTTCCGTGTTGCAATCGGTGTAGCCGCAAGTAGTTATACTGTATGTCCCGGTAGAATCGGGTACAAATACATACCAATGATCATCAAAAGTAGTGGTGTGAACCCCTTGTGTGACGACCATCGCCGACTCGCAAGTTTGGCCAGGCTGGCAGTTGAAATTGGCAGAAATGTTGTACCCAAATTCGACATTATTCAAAATGGTATCGCCATCTACGATCAGGCGGTAAAAGCCCGCTCCAATAATGCCATCGCCATAGCTGTCTCTTAGTAAAAAGGAAGTACAAGCTTCATCGGGCACACATACTTGGGTTTGATACAAAGTATGAGAGGCATAAGTATTGAAATCCACTTCGTGAAAAACCGTCCCATCCGCGCCAGTAAGGCTCCAAGCCGATTCGTAGCCCCAACTATCCGTCCTTATTTCAACAACCACAGAAATGTATCCCGAATCACAGGGTGGTTGCGCCATTAAATGGAAGGCAAAAAGCATTGAAAAAACCAGGGTGTAGAAAAATTTCATCTATTTCAGTGTTTATCGTTGTAAAATTAGCCCATGTGTGGGCAAAAATTAGCTTCAAAATACGTTTTGGTTAGTGTAAAGACAAAATGGGAAGCCCTCTGAGGGCTATACAATTAAGAAGGTTCGGCCTTTATATTACCTCCTTCTCAAAAAACAAATAATTTTTTTGCTCAAATATCGGTGCTATTCCTGAATTATTTGTACTTTTATTGCTTTAAAAGGAGATTAGTTTAATTTTCCCCCCAATCAAGGTCTGCCCTGGAAAATTGCGCTTAGCAAATACCCTTAGCTTTTTCATGATCCCCTAAGTATTGCTCCTTTTAAAAGGCGATAATTTTCCAAATCCTATTTACCAAGGAATAGTGGATGTGCTGCACAATTCATTGTGCTTTTTATTTTTTTGTCAAGCACAGTCCAACTCATCAAATATGCACCGACAGTCCAGCTAATGCTTTTGCACAAAGGTTTCCTACCTAAATAAAGCTGTTAACTGTTGTTACCACAATTATGCACTACCCAAGTATGCACAACTAAATGTACCAGTACGCACAGGTAAGCCATTGTTTGGCTTTGTCATGTAGTACTGGACGGGGTATGTATTCATCAACAACAGTTTTAATACTATGAAAACAAGTGTACAATTATGCCACCGGTTACTGTGGTATATACCAGTACGTGGTATGCTCATTCTTTTGGCATTCCTGACAGGTATTCATCAAGCAGAAAGCCGGGCCGACAAAGACAGCCGATTAAGTAATGAAAATTGGCCCTCCTTAGCCCATGATTTCTATCAGGCGACCATCCTTTCCAATTTGACCAAACAAGATTTAGCTTGTTTTGGCGACAGCAATGGAACTGCCACTTTGAATCCGTCTGGAGGCACACCGCCCTATAGCATTCAATGGAGTACGGGCGAAACCACTGCCACGATTACAGGATTAAGTGCCGGGCCTTATGGCTATACCATCACCGATGCCACAGGCAATTCCAAGGTGGATGGCTTTTCCATTCTCGAGCCTGGCCCTATCATTCCTGCTGTCAACCGAACCAATATCAGTTGTTTTGGAGCAAATGATGGTGCTGCTAGCTTAAACCCATTTGGCGGCACGCCGCCATATTCTTACTTGTGGAGTACAGGCTCTACCGCCTCCTCGATCTCCAATTTAGGGGTCGGATTTTACAGCTATACTGTTACAGACGCCAATGGCTGCACCCGGATAGGCGATTTTTCAATCAATACGCCTTGGACTATCTTGCCCAATATCAGTGTTCAAGATGTAAGTTGCTTTGGCGGAAATGATGGCAGCGCAACGCTGAATCCGCTGGAAGGGACACCGCCTTACAGCTTTGAATGGAGCACTGGTGCTACGACAGCCACTATTTCAGGCCTTAGCGCCGGTTTTTACAGCTATACCATCACCGATGCCAATGGTTGTACCTATTCTAGTGGCGTGCTCATCCGACAGGCTGCCCCCATTATACCCAATGCTTCTGTGGTAAATGTCAGTGGCTGCCACAACGACGCCAACGGCTCCGCTACCCTGAACCCATCAGGAGGTACCCCTCCTTACAGCTATGTGTGGAGTACGGGTGAGACTACTGCCACCATTACCGGACTCAGCGCAGGTTCTTACAGCTATACCATCACGGATAGCCAAGGCTGTGTGCGTATGGGTAGTTTGGGTATTTTAAATATGCCGCCTGTAATCGCAACGGTTGATGTACAAAGCTCTCTCTGTTTTGGCGACAGCGATGGCGCTGCTTCACTTACAGTCATGGGAGGCACACCGCCTTACACCTACCTTTGGAGCAATGGCGCTACAACAGCTACCATCACGGGGCTGATGGGAGGCCCATACAGTTATACCGTCACCGATGCGAATGGTTGTACCTATAGTGGCGGCTTATGTATCATGAAGCCAGCGCCCATCATTCCCAATCTGATCCGCGAAAACATTTCCTGTTTTGGGGCAGCAGATGGCAGTGCAACGCTAAATCCATCGGGAGGAACACCGCCATATACCTATCTATGGAGCAACGGTTCTACCTCCAACATGATTTCCGGGCTGGATGTCGGCAATTATGCTTACACCATTACCGATGCCAATGGCTGTACCCGCGTAGGCGACTTTTCCATCACTACTCCCTGGCCTATTATCCCCAACCTCGAAATCGTTTATGATGGTTGTTCGGCTACCGCTTCTTTGAATCCTTTTGAAGGCACCCCGCCTTATACTTATATGTGGAGTACGGGCGAAACAACGGCTACGATTACTGGTTTAGGCTCTGGTACGTATAGCTACACCATTACCGATGCCAATGGTTGTACTTATTCTGACACTTTTGTTATTGATGCCCCTGCCAGCCCGGTACAGTGCCAGATCAACGTCCTCAGCCCTCCTACTCCGCCAAGCAATAATGGCATGGCCGCAGCGATCGCCTCCGGTGGTACTGCACCTTATACTTATGAATGGAGCAACGGAGAAACAACGGTCATTGCTAATAGCTTGCCAGCAGGATTCATTTCCGTTACTATTACGGATGCAACCGGCTGCACCGCTGTCTGTTTCATCGACTTGCTGCCCATGGATGAGCCTTGCATTGATAATATTGACGATCCAGGCGTCATCGGCTACGATCAGGTGTTGTGTGGCGCTGGTAATGACCCCGATCCTTTGGTCAACGTTGAGTTGCCATCTGGCGGCACTGGTACCATCGAATACCTCTGGATGTTTAGCAATATCCCCGGCCCATTCAATACGGCTTACTGGCAGCCCATTACCAACTCCAATTCCCCCAACTACGATCCAGGTGTCATATATGAGACCACCTATTACGTGCGCTGCGCCCGAATAGCTGGCGAAGACTGCCCTTATCTGGAATCCAATATCCTTACGGTAGAAGTAGGAACAGATGCCATTGCAGAAATCGTAGGGCCGGAACTGGTTTGTACGGGCGATATCGTCACGTTTGAAGCCATTACAGCTACTACTAATGCAGTAGTTGAATGGACTTTCACAGGACCTGTTTCACCCAATAGTGCTAGCGGCAACAGCGCCACGGTCACTTTTGGCAATTTCGGTCTGGCACAAGCCACTTTAACGGTCACCGAAAATGGTTGTACAGCTACGGCTATCCAAAAAATAACAGTAACCGATAGCCCTATCTACTGTGGTAATTTGCTACCGAACAATCCATCGGGTGGTATTCAGGTTTACCCCAATCCTGCACAGGATGTGCTGCATATTGCCTTGCCATTTGAGGATAACCTGGAAACGGAGATTTACTTGTTCGACTTCCGCGGTCGCCCCATTTGGCAGCAACGCTCAGGCGAAACTTTACAACGCATCGACGTCGGGCATTTGCCTTCCGGTTTTTACGTGTTGAAAGTCATCCACAATAATGAATTGATCCATACCGCCAAGGTGTCACTGCTCCAACCATAAGCAGTTGCTCCATAAATATTTTTGACTACAGGATGAGGTTGTTTATCGGCCTCATCCTGTTTCATTTTAATGTTTTCGGAGAATTCTTGCCGCTCTGTTTGTTTTTTTCAAAAATAGCCTTATCTTTGCCATCCGAAATCGCGGAGTGGAGCAGTTGGTAGCTCGTCGGGCTCAAGTACTGTGAAGTTAGCACTCGATGTATGTTGACTAAATTAAAGGGCGATATCGCTGAACAAGCTGTAATCCTCCAGGCTCTAAAGAGAGAATGGGGCGTTTTAAAGCCTATAGGCGATAGGAATGCTTACGATTTAGTTTTTGATTTGGATGGTCGATTTGTCAAAATTCAGGTTAAATCCGCATGGTTTGATCCCCAAAAAGGCAACTATGTGATTGATACTAGAAGAACCAAAACGAATCGACGAAAAATGGTCAGATCAAAGTATTCACTTGCAGACTTTGATTTTGCCATTGCGTATATAGATGAGATTGATACATTCTATATACTTCCAAATCAAGTATTCACGAGTTTTGGCTCAGAGATACACTTCTCTGAATCAGACAAGCGACAAAGGAAGCCACGTTCAGCGGCTTAGCGAGAAGCTTGGCAGCTAATTTCTCAATGGGCTGTTTCGGTGGAAACGCCGAAATGATCATCCTTCAAATTCGGGGAAGCCTGTAGTGTGGTAATCCCGAGCCAAGTCCGTCCCAGACGGAAAGGTGTAGAGACTTAATGGAGGACACCTTAATTCGATTAAAATCGGAAAGGTGAAGAGAAAGTCCAGACCACAAATCACGCTTGGCGTGAGCAGCGAAAGCTGTAGATGGTAAGCATAACCCGAAGGTCGTAGGTTCAAGTCCTGCCTCCGCTACAAAGTGAAAGCCAATCAGTTTAAGTGCTGATTGGCTTTTTTGTTAAAGTCTGATTAGCATGTAAAGCTGTGTTGGTGCGCATATCCGCCTGAGGCGGACGTAGGTTCAAGTCCTGCCTCCGCTACAAAGTGAAAGCCAATCAGTTTAAGTGCT
>CALMIR010000147.1 GCA_937864265.1 uncultured Saprospirales bacterium
CGACCTTCTGCATTACGGTAACTCTCCACGAGTCGGTAATAGCTGTCGTACTTTTGGGTGGCCGGATTTACCCACCCACTGGCTTTGAAAGATACTGTAAGACCGCCCACCCAATCAACTCACCTGTGTACTACAAAACGATTTTTAAAAAATCAATCAGCCGAATTTTACCCTAAATTAGTCCGAATTTTGGCGAAAATATTTTTTTCCGCATCGGAAAATAGGCCAGCTACGCAATGTGGGGTAAGTGTGTTCGCTAGGATAAGGAATTTGATAAATTGGGAAGTAGTTTTTTGCACACTACCCAGGCGTTAATCTTCCGCATCAAGTCCCTGCAAAATCCCCTTTTCTAAGGGTGAGACCCCTTCTTGCATCCACCTAGGCATAGGCCCATCCATCAAATAATAATCAAAAAACTGCTGCATACGGGTTTGAAAATCCACTTTATTCTGGTACTGGGTAAGCCCGTGTTTTTCATCGTTGTAATTCAGCAGCCAAGCTGGCTTATTCAATCGCCTCAAGGCCATAAAAAACTCGATACCCTGGTACCAGGGTACAGCCCCATCCTGGTCATTGTGCAAAATGAGCACAGGCGTATTGATTTTGTCGGCATAGAAAAGGGGAGAGTTTTCCAGGTATAGTGCCTGGTTTTCCCATAGGGGGACGCCTAATCGGCTTTGGGTGCGCTCGTATTGGAACATGCGGCTCAAGCCACTCTCCCAGCGGATGCCGCCATAGGCCGAGGTCATATTGACCACCGGAGCACCCGATTCTGCACAGGCAAACAAATCGGTTTTAGTAATGAGGTAGGCCGCCTGATATCCGCCCCAGCTATGCCCCTGTACACCAATTCTTTTCTTGTCCACAAAACCTTTCTCGATCAACGATTCCACACCGGAAGTCACTACCTCCAGGGCGCTTTCTCCCGGATAGCCTATCCGGTAATAAATGTCAGGCACAAAAATAAGGTAACCCCGGCTGGCATAGAAAGCAAAATTGATGGACGAGCGGCCTTGTTTTGGGGTAGGATGACGGTGCAGATCATCGGTGTAGCGCTCATAGAAATAGGTCATCATCGGGTATTGCCGCTTAGCGTCGAAGCCTTCAGGTTTGATCAAAAGCCCTTTTTCCAACTTTCCCTGCTTATTTTTCCATTCGTATATTTCGATGTTTCCCCAATAGAAGTTTTGCTGTTGGGGGTTGATGTCGCTGATCTTGGTGAAGTTTTTTAAATGGTCTTTGCTGTAAAGCAGATCGGGAAAAACCCGGAAGTTTTCGCGTGAAAACAAATAAGCATCGCCCTCCCTGGCTTTCAACACCTTGGGTGTGTAGTAAAATTCATCTTGCTGCACCTGATCCAATACCCCTGTATGGATATTGAACCAGGCATAGCCGGAAGCTTTATTTCGTTCATCGAATACGTGAAAAAGCATGGGTTTTACTTCCTCTATGGCACGCTCCTCCGGATCGAGTTGGATGTAGCGGTATTGCTTCTGGTGGCTTCGCCCTTTGGTGAGGTTATTGGCTGCTAATTTGGTATCAGGATCAATCAACCAAATATCGTAGCGATCGTACAATAGGATAAAATCATCCTCTGTAGTCCAGCCCGCTACGCCATAAGGATCGGGATGCATGGGGCGATCGTTCTGCTCGTCGTAAAACGGCGTGGGCACGGCGGCTGTCAGATTCATTCGGAATTTGCGTTCTATTTCATAAGCATACCAGGCAGAGTCGGGCTGGCTGTACCAATACACATACTTGCCTTCGGGCGATAAGTTTGGATTACCGCATATTTGCTGCCCCACCAATTGTCGCTCACCATTTTGTAGGTCAATGAGATATACGTCTTTACAAACCGGATAGCCTTCCCAGGAAAGTCGCGCCAAATAGGGCGTTTCGTTCCAGGCCAAGGCATAGCGGGCTTTGCCTTCGTTGCCCAATCTAATTTCCGGCAGCGATTCATCGTGCAATAGCCTCGTTGCTTTTGTTTCCGTATCGAATAGGCAGGTGTAACTCCGCTTTTTCTCGGCATCCAACAACACTTCCTGCTGGGTATATAAGCGGGCATCCTGGTAGGTCCACACTTCTACCGATACGGTTTCTTCCGGCAAGAGGGTCGTATCTTTCAAAATAGGTGCCGGATTGATTCCAAAAAATAAACGTTGCCCGTCCTCTGAGAAATAAGGTTTGCTATGCTCGCTGAGCATCCAGTTTTCAGGAACAAACCGACTGCTGCTATCCGCTACCCATTCCGCAGCGGGCATCGATGTTTTCCAGTAGTAAAGCTGAAAGGGTTTGGCTTGGGCTTTAGCGGTATCTGGGTAAACCAAAAAGGCCGCCTGTTCTCCTTTTTTATCCATTTGAAGGTGTTGGTAGTCGCCCTTTTGCTTTAGCAATCCTGTAAAACGGCGGCTGGGGCAATCATACCAATAAACACCTTCTGCTAAGGTAGAGTCTTTACCGCTGCTGTGTACCAGCAAACGCGGGCCTTCTTCTGCCAAAGTATAGGCTTTGACAAATGGAATGCTATCGGCCAATCCGTTGTCCAAATTGCGCATGACCAGCAGGCTGCCATTTTTCTCGGATTCCAGTTTTACTTTGATGGAATCGGGCAGGCTGGTGTCCCTCGGAGCCGGTTCGAGGTGGTAGGCCAGCCAGCCGGTCCATTTTTGCGGAAGCTGAAACGATTTAACACGGGCTATTTGCAGGGCAGGCTGTTCCGATAGCAAGGCCAATACCATCAAACTGTCTTTGGGCCATTTTTTTTCTTTTACTTTTTTGCGCTTCAGCGCTTTAATGCTGTCTTGTGGCGGGCTGATGACAAAAGCGACGTAGCGGCTGTCGGCGCTGAACTGGGCTTTCTGACCTCTATGAAAACGTTGCTCTTTTCCCGAAATGGCATCGTAAATCACCAGAGTCGGGTCGCCTTCGGCAGGGGCGATTTCATAGCTTACCCAGCGACCATTGGGGGAGAGTTGCTCTTTTTGTTTGTCATTCCAGGCGGCCACATCGGCATGGTCGAGGGGCTTTTTATTGGATTGGGCGCTCATAGAACCCACCGTTAGCACGGCGCTTAGGAGGTAGAAATACAATTTGTACATAATCAGCCAATAATGATGATGTACAAATTTGAGAAAAACTTTGCTGAATTTTGTATAATTGATCATCTAATACCGGAGTACTTGGCCCGTATGCCCTATTGCCTTCCGATAACGACAAGCGGTAAAGTGTTTTAGATGAGCCGTACAAAAACAAAGCAGCCTAATGCACCTCACCGATGACTTTGAACTCCGTTCTCCGGTTCATTTGGTGTTCCGACTCGCTGCAATCGACCCCATCGCGGCAGCGGTTTACCAACTTGCCTTCGCCATAACCCTTGGCTACTAATCGGTTTCTGTCAATGCCTTTGTAAACCAGCCAAGCCACTACGTTGTCGGCTCTGCGTTGCGAAAGCTTGCGGTTGTATTGCTCCGGACCATTGGCATCGGTATGGGAGCTGATCTCCACAATAAGATTGGAATTTTCGTAGAGTATTTTCAACAGGCGCTCTAGTTCTGGAAAAGCATCCGAACGGACACTGGCCCGCTCCGAATCGTAATAAATGTTGAGGATGTAAGCGATTTCTTCTCCACCTTTGCCGTCATCGTATCGGGTAATTTCAAACTTTTCTTCCCCCAAGTCGGGCTCTGGTAGTTTGACGGGTTTGAAATTTGTATCCAACGGGATAATATCCTGAGGTTTGGGTTGTTCTTTTACGGTTTCAACCACTAATTCTTCTGGCTTTTCTTCCACGATTAGTTCGGGTTTCAACGCCAATACCAAATAGAGCGTATCGCCGGTCTGCTCCTCAGGACAAACCTCCATACTTCGGCTGAGGTAACCGTTGATATATCCTGTTAAGGTGCAGCATTCATGTAGGTACAGTGCGCAGTTTCCACCGGCATCCGTTTGCAGGGTGTCGCCTGTGCAACTATTGACAACATAAGCATAGGGTATATTGATCGTTTTTTCCAAATCGATGACCTCAATGGCGGCCAATTGCCCTTTTCGTTGGAAGAAATAAATATCGTCGCCACCCATGCCACCCGGGCGGTTGGAAGTGAAATAGCCTTCTTCCCCATTACTGTTTAAAATGAGGCCATAATCATCATGAGCCGTATTGAATGGGGCGCCTAGGTTTTCGGCTGTTCCCCAGATGCTGTCTTTGGTCATTTGACAGAAAAAAATGTCCTGTCCACCCAAACCAAAATGACCATTAGAGGCGAAATAGAGGGCACCGGAAGTGCTGATAAAAGGCCGGACTTCGTCGCCCTCGGTATTGACATTTGGCCCTAAATTGACAGATGAGCCCCATTGTCCTTCTTTGCGGACAATAACATAGATGTCTGAACCTCCGAACCCGCCCGGCATATCGGAGGAGAAAAACAATTGCTCGCCATCGGGGCTGAGGTAAGGATGGGCAACCGAATAATCATCGCTGTTGATGGGCAATGGGGCGGCCTCACTCCAGCCAACCTGGGGAATTTGGGTCGCATGGGTAATTTCCAATCGGCGGATGGGGTTTTCCACTTGGTTGACCTTCATCTGGCGGGTACGGGTCATGAAAATTTCCGTTTGATCCTGATTGAAACTCACCACAGCATCGTGAAAGGGGGAATTCAATTCTTTAGAAAAAGGCGTAACCGTTCCGTAGTTTTTGACGCCATTTTGTTCTCCCACTTCTACATAAAATAGGCTGTAAAAACGCCCGTTTTCCTTAGCAGCGACCAAGTCAGGGCGAAAGGCTGTAAACACCAACCCATTTTTGTAATAAACGGGCCCTAAGTCATTGGCGGGGCCGTTGAAGGTTGGAAGGGATAATGATACTTGCGAAAATGACTTTTTTTCTAGCTCAGATTTGCGCTGGCAGGCATTGAGCAGGTCTTTTTTTCTGGGATCGTAAGGCCGTAATTTGAGGTACTGCTTGAACCAGTGTTCGGCAGCCTCACAGTTGTCGAGTTGAAACAACAAGGTGCCATAAATATACTGGAACTCTGGATTGGCATTGGGCATACTGGCTAATTGCCCGTACCACTGAGCTGCATTTTCAATATTGCCTACACTCCGGTAAGCTGCGCCTAAGGCCGCCTTGGCCTCGTCGCTGGGTTCTTTGTCTATGATTTGGTGGAGCATGGTGATGGCAGACTGATAATCACCCGCTTCCATCAGGCGTTCTGCCCTTTTTACTTTTGTATTCTGGGCGCTCAAGTCCTGACCTGCTACCAAAAAAAGAAGCAGGCAGCCCATCCAGGTCATTTTTCTCATAGTAATTGTGTTTACGGCACCGGTTTTTACAATAATATTTTCCTTCATGCTGAACGTGCAATCCAATGCAGGGTTTAGTGATCGGTTTTTATTGCTTTACGAAAAAAGGGGGCATTGGGTTACAACTTGATGAAAAGCAAAATATGATGTTGCCGGAGGAATAGCTCATTCTACGACCCACTCGTCGAGTAATAAGAGGGCTGCTTCCCCTTCACTGGGTTTTCCCGCTGGGATTAGGCCCCGTTTTTTGGCGCTTACTTTCAGGTAGCGCACTTGTTGTGGATCGAAAGTAATGCTCAAAAATCGGGTTGCTTCCCGCAAATCATAAGCATCCGTTGAGACTGCGCCAAGGCGATGGTATTTTTTCCCGTCCAGGGAAGCCCAGAATTCGACATCCAGAGGGAAATAGGCAGCGATGTCCGGGTTTTGCATGCAATGAAGCCCCGTACGCTTTATCGTTTTTACAGCCCCCATATCCAGTATCATGGCTGCATCGTCCATGCGGTAACCCACCCAACCATCGGGTATAATTGTGGCATATCGGCTGTAGTTCCAATACTGGCCATCGGTTAGTTTGGATTCCGCATTGGGTCGGTAATAAGGGCCAGGCTGCACCTCAAACTGGAGTTGGGCACCTATGCCCAAATGGGATAAAGTGGCCATTTTTAAGCTAGTTTGAAAGTCTTCTGGGTGATCCTCGTATTTGTCGTGTAATTGATGGAGCTGTTTTTTCAGTGCTTCCCGGATTTTGGCGTAAGCCGGATCGTCGAACACATTATTCATTTCGCGGGGATCCTTTTCCAAGTCGTACAATTCCCAGGCATCTATATCATAATAAAAATGGATCAACTTATAGCGCTCGGTACGCACCCCGTAATGCCTTTTCACCGAATGCGTTCCAGGATATTCAAAATAATGGTAGTAAATGGCTTTTTGCCAGCCTTTCTTGTGGGTTGGTTTTTTAAAAAAACGCGCAAAAGAACTTCCCTGCATTTCTTCTGGAATGGCTACTCCGGCCAACTCCAACAAAGTCGGCGCTATATCGAGGTTCATACACAGGGCGTCTGTGCTTGAGCCAGGCTTGATATGACCAGGCCATTGAACGAGAAAAGGCATTTGATAAGACTCTTCGTACATGAACCGTTTGTCGAACCAACCGTGCTCCCCTAAATAAAAGCCCTGATCGGAGGTATAAACCAGAATCGTATGCTCTGCCAATCCCTTTTCCTCCAGGTAGTCGAGTAATCGACCTGTATTGTCATCTACCGATGCGATACAACGCAAGTAATCTTTGACGTAGCGTTGGTATTTCCACCTCAGCAAGTCTTCTCCTTGTAAATTGGCGTTCACAAAGGCTTCATTTTCCGGGCCATAGGCTGAAATCCATGCCTGTCGTTGGTCATCGGTCATGGTTTTTAAACGATCGGACATCCAGTGATCGATCCAGCCATTGTTTGTTTCAGGTTCTGTTTCTACTACTTTCAGGTCGTAGGCCAAGTTCATTGTTTTTTCAATCGACATATCTTGTTCGACTGCTGCTGCGGAGCGGGTAGCATAATCGTCAAAGAGGTTATCCGGCTCTGGAATATCCTGCTCCTGGTAGTCTGTCAGGTGCTCAGGGCCGGGCATCCAATTGCGGTGGGGGGCTTTGTTGCCCAGGAACAAGAAGAAAGGCTTGTCGTCTTGCCGATTTTCCAGCCAGTTCAGGGCATAATCGGTGGTCAAGTCGGTAACATATCCTTCCGTGTGTTTTAATTCGCCCATCTCGATAAAATCGGGATTGTAATACAGCCCCTGATCGGGCAAAATATTCCAATAATCAAAACCAACCGGGTCGGATTTGAGGTGCCATTTGCCGATCATAGCAGTCTGATAGCCATGTTGTTGCAGCAAGCGAGGCAGGGTATTCTGGTTGGCATCGAAGGTGTTGGTGTTGTTGAACACGCCGTTGAGGTGGCTCATTTTACTGGTTAAAATGACCGCACGGCTTGGGGCGCAAATGGAATTGGTGCAGTACATTCGATCGAAGCGCATGCCATTTTCGGCGATGCGATCCAGATTGGGGGTTTGGTTGATCCGGCTGCCGTAAGCACTCAGCGCCTGAGCGGCGTGATCGTCCGATAAAATAAAAATGATGTTGGGTGCTTTTTTAGATGGAATTGGCTGATTTACAACCTTGTCTGGAGCGACGAATAGGCATAAAGCCAGTGTAAAAAACAGCGGAATGGAATGGAGCATCGTTCTTTTTGAGGCATAAGTTAATATAAAAATGCAAAAGCCGCTTATTTTGCTGTCATATTAACACATCTATTATGGTTCAGCAGCCCATCAATCTCATTAGCGATACCGTTACCCGACCTACGCCCGCCATGCTTCAGGCCATGTTTGAAGCCGAAGTGGGCGATGATGTATTTGGAGAAGATCCGACGGTCAATGCTTTGGAGCAAAAAGTAGCGCATTTATTTGGCAAGGAGGCGGCACTGTTTTGCCCATCTGGCACCATGACCAATCAATTGGCGATCAAATGCCATACGCGCCCCCTGGACGAATTGATTTGCGATGAGTTTTCCCATGTTTATCAGTACGAAACAGGCGGCTACGCCTTCCATTCCGGGGTTTCGATTAACCTCATCAAAGGCGAAAACGGTAAAATAAAGGCCGAACAAATCCGCGCTGCGGTTAAGCCGGTTTATGATTGGCTGCCGATAAGCCGTCTGGTGGTCATCGAAAATACCTGCAACAAAGGCGGCGGCAGTTTTTATACCCTGGATGAATTGGTACCTATTAGCCAATTTTGCCGGGAGGCAGGGTTGGCCTTGCATTTGGATGGCGCCCGTCTATTCAATGCCTTGGTGGAAACAGGAGAATCGCCCATTGATCATGGGCGTTTGTTCGACAGCGTTTCCATCTGCCTGTCGAAAGGATTGGGAGCGCCGGTTGGTTCTGTATTGTGTGGCCCAGCCGATTTTATCCGACAGGCCAGGCGTTTTCGCAAAGTAATGGGCGGCGGCATGCGACAGGCAGGCTATTTGGCTGCGGCGGGCATCTATGCCTTGGATCGCCACGTGGATCGATTGCAAGCCGACAATAAGCGGGCGAAACAGATAGGGGAAGTTCTGGCCGCTCAACCTTATGTAGCTCATGTGCGGCCTGTACAAAGCAACATCGTCATTTTTGACGTGTTGCCCCCTTTTACTGCCGCTTCTTTTCTGGAGAAATTAAAGGCACAAGACATCTTGGCCACGGCCTTTGGCACTCAAACGCTGCGCTTTGTCACGCACCTGGATTTTACGGAAAATATGCTGGCGCGGGTGTTGGAGGTGTTGGAGGGAGGCGTCTCTGGTTTTTTACCCGGCTGAGTGCAGCTAAAGAACAATTGCTCCGAGATAAGCAACCTGTTATCTATCTACATTTAGAGAGAAAAGGTATTCTTCTTGACCTAGATCAACACCCTGAAAACCTATTCAAATACATCCCGGAACTAAAGGAAAGAGTATAGGAGTTGATGGATGAAATTCAATACTTGATTGATCTTTCCTGGCAAAGTACTGCTTTGCTTAGATGGTAATACCAGCAACCTATTGATTGGTGCTAAACACCCCTCACATTTACCCCTTGCTCCTGCAAATAGGATTTTAGTTTGGGAATAGGTATTTCACGGAAGTGGAAAATACTGGCCGCCAGCGCAGCATCGGCTTTGCCTTGTGTAAAAACATCCACAAAATGATCCATAGTGCCGGCGCCACCGGAGGCGATGACGGGTATGGAAATAGAAGTGGCCACTTGAGCCGTTATGTCGTTGGCAAAACCAGCCTTTGCGCCGTCGTGATTCATGGAGGTAAACAAAATTTCACCTGCCCCCCTGTTTTCCGCTTCCTTGACCCAATCGAGCAGGCGGATGTCGGTGGCAATGCGCCCGCCGTTGAGGTGTACGTACCAATCGCCACTCATCTGTCGGGCATCCACCGCTACTACAACAAACTGGCTGCCAAACTGCCGCGCCAGTTCTTCCACCAATTCGGGGCGGCGAACGGCTGCTGAATTGATGGCAATTTTATCGGCACCGCTGTCCAGCAGTACCTCCACATCTTCCAACGATTGGATACCGCCGCCAATGGTAAAAGGAATGTTCAAATGTTGGGCAATGGCGCGAGCCAAAGCCGCCAAGGTTTTTCTTTTCTCGTGGGTAGCTGTAATATCCAGAAAGACCAGTTCATCGGCGCCTTGCTCGCTGTACAAAGCACCCAATTCCACCGGGTCGCCTGCATCGCGCAGGTTAACAAAATTAACCCCTTTGACCGTTCGGCCATCTTTAATGTCAAGACAAGGTATGATGCGTTTAGCCAGCATGTGGTAGTTTGAGTTAGAAAAGAACAGGACGCTTAAAATCGGCGTAAAGTTAGCTAATGCTTGCCAATAGATTAGTTGCTATCCAATTTTTGGTTTGGAAAATAGCTTTAAAATCGCCCTTCCGACAATAGTTATTTCACCAATTGCTGGTTGAGGAATGAAGCGCAAGGTAGTGATAGAGAGTAGATGTAGTGGAAATGCCGAATGACTTGGCAAAAATTACCCTATCTTTGCCCTCCATCAAAAAAATCCAAATGGCTGTGAATTGGCAAACCAATCTGATTGCACAAGTCCTCAATCTACCTGGGAAAAGTGTCGGCAGTACCCTCCAGTTGTTGGAGGAAGGAGCTACGGTGCCATTTATTGCCCGTTACCGCAAAGAAGCTACCGGCTCGCTCGACGAGGTTCAGATAGCCGACATCCAACGCCAGGCCAAGCGGCTGGAGGAGATCGAAAAGCGCAAAGAAACCATCCTCAACGCGATGGAAGAACAGGGTGCGCTAACACCCGAACTCCGCCGCCGCATCGAAAACAGCTACGATCCGACCGAGTTGGAAGATATCTACCTGCCTTTTAAGAAAAAAAGGAAAACCCGGGCTACTGTTGCCAAAGAAAAGGGCTTGGAGCCTTTGGCCGAGCTGTTACTGAAACAGGAAAATGTCCCTTTGGAAAAGCTTACAAAACCCTACCTCAACGAAGCTGTTCCGAATATAGCAGAAGCCTTGCAGGGTGCGCGCGACATCATTGCCGAGCAAATCAGCGAAGACGAAGCTACCCGTCAGAAAATGCGGCAATTGTTCAAACGGCAGGCACTGATCCACGCTAAAGTGGCACGAGGCAAGGAAGAAGCAGGCGCAAAATACCGCGACTATTTCGAATACGAGGAAAGCCTGGATAAATGTCCATCACACCGCTTGCTGGCCATACGCCGGGGGGAAGAGGAAGGCTTTCTAAGGGTCAGCATCGAACCAGATGAGGAATCAGCTACCGGGCTGCTCGAGCGGCAGTACATCAAGAACAATAGTCCGGCAGCCCTGCAAGTGAAAGAGGCCGCCGTAGATGCCTACAAACGACTATTGGGGCCATCGATCGAAACGGAATTTCGCAACAGCTCCAAAGAAAAAGCCGACTTGGAAGCCATTCGCGTTTTTGCCACCAATTTGCGGCAGCTATTATTGGGTGCGCCATTGGGCGCCAAACGAGTAATGGGCATAGATCCGGGATTCCGAACAGGCTGCAAAATTGTATGCCTGGATGAAAATGGCGATTTGATCGGAAAAAGCACGATATACCCCCATCCTCCCCAATCGGATACCTGGATGGCCGCAAAAACAGTGGTAGAACTGGCCGATCAATACCAGATCGAAGCCATAGCCATCGGCAATGGCACAGCCGGGCGCGAAACCATGAGCTTCTGCAAAGGGCTTACTTTTGGGCGCAAGCCCCAAATATTCCTGGTCAACGAAGCGGGGGCCTCGGTCTATTCTGCCTCTGACATCGCCCGGGAAGAATTCCCTCAAGAAGACGTAACGGTGCGGGGCGCCATTTCAATTGGTCGCCGATTGGTGGATCCTTTGGCGGAATTGGTTAAAATTGATCCAAAATCTATTGGTGTGGGCCAGTACCAACACGACGTTCATCAGGGTATGCTGAAAGAGCAATTGGATGAGGTGGTCGTGAGTTGTGTCAACTCGGTGGGCATCAATCTCAATACCGCCAGCGCGCATTTGCTGACCTATGTTTCTGGACTAGGGCCGGTGCTTGCCCGAAACATCGTCCAATACAGAACAGAAAATGGGGCTTTCCCCTCTCGCGAAGCACTGAAGCAAGTAGCGCGCATGGGCAGCAAAAGTTTTGAACAAAGTGCCGGCTTTTTGCGTATCCGGCAGGGCAATAACCCGCTGGACAATACGGCGGTCCACCCGGAACGCTACCCCTTGGTAGAAAAAATGGCTGCCGACTTGGGTTGTACCATTACGGAATTGATTCAACGGGCCGATTTGAGAAAAAACATCCGCCTGCAACAGTATGTCAGCGCGGAAGTGGGCTTGCCTACACTCAACGATATTTTAAAGGAATTGGAAAAACCGGGTTTGGATCCTCGCGGTGAGGCGCGGGCCTTTGAGTTTGCTCCCCTACATTCCATTGATGATGTAAGGCCCGGCATGGTGCTTCCAGGCATTGTCAATAACATTACCAATTTTGGCGCTTTTGTGGACATTGGCATCAAAGAGGGCGGTATGGTGCATGTTTCTCAAATGGCGAATCGCTTTATTAGAAATCCGGCAGAGGTGGTGCAGTTGCATCAAGAAGTGATGGTGAAGGTGCTGGAGGTCGATTTGCAGCGCAAGCGGATACAGTTGTCGATGAAGGAAGCTTTGTAAGTTTCTGGTTTTCCTGCCCCCGTCCGATCCCGCTGAGCGTATCGGCCTCAGCGGGATCATCCCGCCCGGATGATTCCGGTCGGACGGGCCGGGCGGGCGACTGAAAGGCGGGTGGTTTTTTACCCGGCTGATCCCGCGAAAAACGCGGGAAAAGACGGGCTGGTTTCAAGGAAATACAAAAAAAATGGATCGTCAGGCATTATTCGAACAAATTCAGCGCAAGCAATCTTACCTGTGCATTGGTTTGGACAGCGATATTCAAAAAATACCCCGGCATTTGTTGAAATACGAGGATCCTGTTTTGGAGTTCAACCGGCAAATTATAGCTGCTACGCATGACCTTTGTGTGGCGTACAAGCCCAATTTGGCTTTCTATGAAGCCAATGGCGCTGAGGGCTGGCAGACCCTGGAGCAGACGATGCAGTTCATACCTTCCGAAGTATTTACCATAGCGGATGCCAAGCGCGGCGATATTGGCAATACCTCCTCTTTGTATGCCCGCGCCTTTTTTGAGCGATTAGCTTTCGATGCAGTGACGGTGGCGCCTTATATGGGAGCCGATTCCGTTCAGCCGTTCCTCGATTTTGACGATAAGTGGGTCATTCTTTTGGCGCTGACCTCCAATTCGGGGAGTGCTGATTTTCAGTTGAGCCGACTGGAAAACGGTCAGCCGCTGTACGAAAAGGTGATGCAAAGGGCACAAGAATGGGCGCATCCCGATCAGTTGATGTATGTGGTAGGCGCAACCCATCCTGAACACATCGCCGATATAAGGCGCATCGCCCCCGATCATTTTTTACTGGTACCCGGCGTGGGCGCTCAAGGGGGCGATCTTCAGGCCATCAGCCGTTTTGGCTTCAATGCACACTGCGGCTTGCTGGTGAATGCGTCCCGATCCATTCTTTTTGCCGGCAACGGCGAGGATTTTGCAGCAAAAGCCCGGGCAGCAGCCTTGGAATTGCAAGAGCAGATGGCGCAGTTGTTGAATGATTATTTTCAATAGGTGCGTGGTTTGAGCCGTATAGTTCTTAATGCAAACCAATAGACCAGTACAATTAGAATTTCCTGATTGAGGTTCTGCGAACAATATTATCTTTGCCCCAACTCAATCTATTGTGGATGTTTCAAAACTGGCTGCACCCTTTAACCATCACCAACGACCAAGCGGAAGAATTCTATTTTGGAAACAACATCAAGCGCTATGAAGCCGAATTTCCCGACCTAAAGGCCACTAAGATCGCCATCGTCGGTATCGACCAGCGCGAAGCGGATGCGGTGCGGAAGGAGTTGTATCCCTTGAATTTTGGTTTTAAAGGCTTACATATAGCCGATATCGGCAATTTGCGCAAGCATACGCCCGAATTCATCATTCCACTGGTGCGCGAATTGTTGGACAGCCAAATTTTTCCCATCATTATCGGACGCCATTTTGAGCAATCCACGGCACAATACAAAGCTTTCAACAGCTTACAAAAACTGATTAGCCTGGCCATTGTGGATGAGAAATTGCGGTTTATGCCCGGACACATCGACCACAAGGCGTATTTCCTCAATGAATTGATCGAAGGCAAGGACTCCGATTTGTTCCACCTCAGCTTCATCGGCAGCCAGGTACATTTTAGTCCGCAGGCAAGCCTCGATTTTTTAGATCAAAAAAACTACGACTACATCCGGCTCGGACAGGCCAAATCCAACCTGCCGGAATTAGAGCCTTACATTCGCGATGCCGATTTGTTGTGCTTTAATCTGGCTGCCCTCAAGCAAGCAGAAGCCCCTGGCGTTGTGGCCCCTTCCCCCAGCGGGTTTGTCGTAGAAGATGCCTGCCAGATCGCGCGATACGCCGGCATGAGCGACAAGCTCAAAGCCCTGGGCATCTATGGCTTTCGCAGCAGTACAGATCGGAAAAACCTAACGGCTAAGGCTGTCGCCCAAATGGTCTGGTACTTCCTGGATGGGTTTTACAATCGGAAAGGCGATTTCCCGGTGTCCACCAAAGGCATGACGGAATACATCGTGGACTTTAAAAAGCTGGATTACCAACTCACCTTCTGGTATAGCCCAAAAAGCGGACGCTGGTGGATGCAGGTACCCGTAAAAACGCAGGCGAAGTACAAGCGACACCGACTTGTGCCCTGTTCTTACAACGATTACATGCTGGCCTGCCAGGACGAATTGCCAGAGCGGCTCATCCATGCCATGCGGCGGTTTTAAAAAAGTACAGCATCCCAAAACAGATGCTGTACCTTATTGATGCTATGCTATGTTACTCTTTAGAAGTCACCGAGCTACTCTCATCCTGGTGGCTGTCCAGTTTGGATAAATTGCCAAAAAAAGCCCGGCTATTCTCCGTTGCCGTTACCTCAGCGCCCCCAATGGTCATTTTTTCTCCATCAAGGCGGGTGCGGTCGTTGAGTGCGGCCTTTAGCCAATTGCACTGCCCGCGTAAATCCACTTTGCTGTGGTTGTCCTGTTCCAAGAAAAGGGAATCGGCCTTCACATCAATTTTCACTTCGTAAGCGCCAAAAGTCGTCACATGGAAAGTCGGCATATCAAACCCGCCCACGTAAATGTCATCTGTCAAGCGGGAATCCAAATCATGGATTTGCGGCATGGTGATGTTAAGCCGCAAAGGGGAAGAAGGATTTCGCAAGGGCGTGCTGATCCGCAGCACCTCCCCATCTTGCGTTGCATCAACTGTTCTGATATGAGCCGGATTGCCCGTCAATTTGACTTTATAGGAATCGCCTTGGGTAATGGATACTTTCATTTTGCCTTCCAGTTTGAGTTGGGAAAAAGCATCGAATTCCAGCATATCTTGTTCGCTGCTTTCCCGCTCGCAACTTTGGCAGCTTAAGCCATCATTGGTCATCACCCAGGTTTTACCTCTTTCTTCCCAGGGATTGATCGGCTCATCGGCCAATTCGATGTGGTTGATTCGCAAAGGATAGTGATCTCCCATACGAATGGCCTTTCCAACCGGAACTTTTAGCGTCAGGTTGATTCGTTGGCCGCGCCATTTATCCCCTTTATAAATATGGAAAAAAGAAGGCAAGGAAAGGCGGTTGTTATCCAGCACTTGGGCTTCATAGGCAATACCCGCGGCTTGACGCTCTGCTTCGCCCAAGGTATTGCCCCGGGAGGACAGTTCTTCCACCAATTCAAAAACATTTCCTTCTGCTTTTACAATAGACAACTGAACCTGTTTCGCGATCAGGGATTGATCGGCCAATTGCAGTTCGCCGCCAAAGTTGACCCAGGAATCGCTGTAAGGGCTTTCTACCATCTGAATATCCAGGGTATCCCCCTGAATAGAGCTGAGGTCTATATTTTGGGTAACTGTAGCACCTTGCTGAAAGCCCATAAATAGGCGCGTACCTACAAAAGAAAGGCTGACCAGGTTGATAAACCAAAATGCGCTCAGGGCAGCTTTCCACCCAGTGCGCATTCTGGTTCCAAATAACAGTCGGGTAATGGTCAAGACAAGAGAAAGCAAAGGCAATCCAATGAC
The DNA here is from genome assembly GCA_937864265.1 of uncultured Saprospirales bacterium. Lineage (GTDB taxonomy): Bacteria > Bacteroidota > Bacteroidia > Chitinophagales > Saprospiraceae > CALMIR01. The sequence goes on from CALMIR010000147.1 coordinate 15,547, forward strand.
AAACAGCAAGTTAATGGAGCCTAATAAAGAAAGATAAGGTTGGTCGGGTGAAAAATATTCGATAAAAGGCCAGGCCAATGATAGGCCGACAACGGTACTTATCCAGGATACGGCCAGAGCGATCACCAATGCCATGCCTACAATAATCAACAAAGGTTTCCAAATTTTGACAATCAGCCCAATGACGATGGCTACTACTTTGCCTACAGCAGCGATTCCTCTTTTAATGGCGTCTCCGATCGCGTTTTTCCCATCCAAACTTTTTTTTTTGAGCCCAGCTCATTGCCCAATTCGTTCACTTTTTCAGAAATATTTTCAATTTCTTCTTCAATGATCTTGCCGATGTTGGAGACATTGATCGGCTCGCCGCGCATGGCCAGGCGGTCGCCAGCAGTTTCTGCTTTAGGTACGATGGCCCACAGGATGAAGTAAGCTGGTATGCCAAAACCGCCTGAGATCACGAAAATGACAAAGGCCAAACGCACCCATAAAGGATCTTGAATACCCAAATAGGCCGCAATTCCCGAACAAACGCCACCAATCATCTCATCGTCGGGGTTTCTGAAAAGCCGTTTGCCGGTTTTGATGCCCTTGCGCTGTCGTGCCTCCTCAAAAGGCGCGTCGGCCATTGGCTCGGCGCCAAAATCTTCCGGTGTACCCATGATGGTTATGGCATCTTTTACATCTCTGATGGTCACAATCTGGCGGCTGCCCAATTGTTCCTGAAACAGTTCAGCCATCCGGCTTTCAATATCGGAGGTGATTTCCTCGTAACCTTCTGATTTTTCAAAATGCCTATGAATGGCATCCAGGTAACGGCTTAGGTGTTCGTAGGCGTCATCGTCTATCGAAAAGGGATAACCGCCTAAATTGATATAGTGTACCTTATTCATTGGTGGTAAAGTTTTTTAAAGAGTAATTAACAGCCTGCATGAGTTGCTCCCAGCTTTGGATGAGCATATTTAAAAATTCCTGACCACTATCCGTGATCGAAAAATATTTCCTGGGTGGCCCTTGGTTGGATTCCTTCCAATTGTACTGGAGCAAGCCCTGATCCTTTAACCGGCTCAATAGCGGGTATAAGGTTCCTTCCTTCACGATGAGTTCTGTCGCTTTTAACTCCTCAATAATGTCGGATGGGTAGGCTTCCTTTTTAGATACAATGGAAAGAATACACAGCTCCAATACGCCACGTCGCATTTGACTTATCATCTGTGATCTTATTTTTTCCAGTTCTTCTGTTTCCATGATGCAAATATAGTATGTTATTCAGTACTATGCAACACATAGAACTAAAAAAGACATAGTAATTTCTATCAAAGGGAACTTTGCGACGATAAATAGTGAAAATAGGTAGATGAAAATAGCCTTTAAAAAAGCCCCAATAACAGCTTCCGCAAAAAAAAGTGAACAATCCCTGAATAAATCCTCTTGTATCCTTACATTTGATGGGTAAAAAACGACGAACATAGCCCCATTTCGGCTAACTTGGCGGGGAATGACTCTGGTCTCAAATGAAGCTATCTATATGCCCTTGATTGACAAAATAATTGCCTTCTTCAGACGGAAACGGAAAACCTCGCCGAACCGTACTTTGCGTATCTTTGAACAAACTATCTATAAAATGATCAATACCATTACCCTCTCAACGGACATGGAAACCCTGTATTTGATAGACAATAACCGGGCCATTCCATTTTCCCTATTAGACCCCACCGGTATTGTCCTGGGCCTTATCCAAGGACAAATTGCCGTAGCTACTGCATTTGAATTGCCGGATGAAGCGGTAGAGCCTACTTCTGGCCCTACTAACCCGACCGACATTACTGCACCAATGACCAGCTCTCGCCAGGGCGAAGTGACCCGCGTCAAGCTCTCCCTGGAGAAGACCCATTGGACTACCGTTTACGATCCAGGTCATTTGGTATTTGCTTTCATAGGAGCTGTCGAGGCGGAAATCCGCAGCGAAAATGGAAAGGATGACGATTATGAAGCGGCTATCGCTTATTTCAGCCTGGAGGAAAACAACCTCCACATCCGCCGCAAAGCAGATACCATTAATATCACTACTTTACCAAAGAGCTAAACTTTGTTTTTGAGGATTCGTGGTGTCTTACGGCTAAAGTCAAGTATTTTGAGCAACTTCTACTTGGCGACGCCTTCACTTCGAATCCTCAAATTGACAAACTCCCCGCTGCATGCCGCCCGGCCTGCCTGCCGCTAAAGATACAACCACCTAGAAATGTCCCTTCCAGGGCATTATACCCGTGGTAGCCGCCACCACCAAAGCCTGCCGCTTCGCCTACTGCGTAAAGACCGGGAATAACCTGGCCTTGACTATCGAGCGCCTGTGCATCCAAATTGGTATGAATGCCGCCTAAGGTTTTGCGCGTCAATATATTCAAGCGAACTGCAATTAAGGGGCCGTGCGCCGGATCGAGTATCGCGTGGGGCTTGGCCGTACGGATCAGGCGGTCGCCCAGGTAATTTCTGGCTCCTCGAATGGCTAGTACTTGGGCATCTTTGGAAAACTTATTTTCCATTTCGCGGTCGCGGGCTTGTATTTGATGTAAAATATGGCCAAAATCCAAGCGTTTTTCCCCCGATAGTTCGTTCATCGCCAAGACCAATTCCTGTAAATTGTCGCGAACAATAAAGTCCTCCCCGTATTGCTTGAAAGCTTCCACTGGTGGCGGAGCGCCTTTGTTGGCCAAGCGGCTTTTAATCAATGTTCGCCAGCTTTTTGAAGTAAAATCGGGATTTTGTTCAGAACCCGACAGGGCAAATTCTTTCTTGATGATAGACTGGTTGAGGATGAACCAGGAATATTCATAACCGGTGCCCAGAATGTGCTTCAGGGTGCCGAGGGTATCGAAGCCAGGGAGGAAGGGCGCTGGCAGGCGATTGCCCAGGGCGTCCAGCCAAAGGGAGGAAGGGCCGGGTAATATGCGGATGCCATGCTTGGGCCAGATGGGATTCCAGTTTTTCAAGCCCTCTGTATAATGCCACATGCGATCGGTGTTGATGAGGGCGGCTCCAGCCTCGTGGGTGATGCAGATCATGCGCCCGTCCACATGATGGGGTACGCCGATGACCATATTTTGAGGAACAGGCCCCAGTCGCTCTGTGGGCCAGTTTTGGCGCACCAAATCCAAATTGCCGCCTATGCCTCCGGAGGCGACGATCACCACGGGTGCCTCGCATTCAAATTGTCCTACGACCTCGCGGCTGGAAGCTTGACCGCGCTCTACGACAGAAGGGGCAAGCACATCGCCCGATACACCGCTGATGGCGCCCTTTGATAGCGCTATTCGGCTGACCCGGTGGCGAAACAACAGGGTCGTAGTGCCGCCTTCGACCTGCGCTTTGACCCGCTGAACAAAGGGTTCCAACGTACCCGGCCCAGTCCCCCAGGTGAGGTGGAAGCGCGGCACCGAATTGCCGTGCCCGTGGGCCATCGCCCCTCCCCTTTCTGCCCAACCAACTACGGGAAACCAACGCATGCCTTGCGCGTGCAACCAGGGTCGCATTTCTCCTGCAGCAAAATGGATATAAGCTTCGGCCACTTTTCGAGGCCAGTAGTCTTCCGGGCGATCGTATTGTGCCGAACCGAGCCAGTCCTGCCAGGCCAGTTCCACACTATCTTTAATACCCATGCGGCGCTGCTCCGGGCTGTTGACAAAAAACAAGCCGCCCAGTGACCAGAATGCTTGTCCGCCCAGCGAGTTTTCGCCTTCTTGTTCAACAATAACGACGCGCTTACCGGCATCGCCCAACTCAGCAGCGGCTACCAGCCCCGCCAAGCCGCCTCCAACGATGATAACGTCTGCTTTTATGGCCATGTTTAATTTTGGGTTTTGGATGCTTGATTTTTGATCAGTTCCAATAGTGGGTTTAAAAATAAGTTTTTTTTTGACAAAGCCACATTAGCGGGTCACTTCGTGGGATTTTATGGGATTTTAGCAGGTCACTTCGTGGGATTTTAGTGGGTCACTTCTCGTGCCCCGCTAAATTTTGAGATACTTCGAGTGCCCTTGTGTGGGATTTTAGCGGGTCACTTCTCGTGCCCCGCTAAATTTTGAGACTTAGAGTGCCCTGCTAAATTGTGTCAGAACATACGGGGGCACTCAAAAATGACCCCGTATGACTCCAATCATGTGAAAATGAATTGAACTTTAGCGGGTCACCCCGCTAAAATTTGAGACAAATAAAAAAGACCTGCCAGATTTTAAAAATCCAACAGGTCTTTGCTGCTTATAGATGTGTTGTTGCGATTACATCATGTCGTCGTACATACCGCCGCCGGCCATTGCTGGCTCTTTCTTTTTCTCAGGAATATCGTTGATGGCACATTCGGTCATCAGCACCATTCCCGCAATGGATGCGGCATTTTCCAGAGCTACCCGGGTTACTTTTGCCGGATCGATCACACCTGCTTTTTTCAAATCTTCATACTCTCCGGTACGGGCGTTGTAACCAAAAGCGCCTTCCCCATCCAATACTTTTTGCAATACGACACTGCCTTCTTCCCCTGCGTTTTCAGCAATAGTACGCAGCGGCGCTTCCAAAGCCTTGCTCACGATGCTAGCGCCAATGAATTCATCTTCATTATCAAATTTCACTTTGCGCAAGTCGTTGATGGCACGTACAAAGGCTACACCACCACCTGCTACAATACCCTCTTCCACTGCTGCGCGGGTAGCGTGCAGGGCATCGTCCACGCGGTCTTTTTTCTCCTTCATTTCCACTTCAGTGGCAGCGCCAACGTGCAATACGGCTACACCGCCAGCCAATTTGGCCAATCTTTCCTGCAATTTCTCGCGATCGTAGTCAGATGTTGTGGCATCAATCTGGGCTTTGATCTGGTTGACGCGAGCCGTCACTTGATCGGCAGCGCCCTGACCGCCCACGATGGTCGTGTTGTCTTTGTCAATTTTGATTTTTTCGCAACGACCCAATTGAGCGATAGTGGCATTTTCCAATTTGTATCCTTGTTCTTCGCTGATTACTGTACCGCCGGTCAAAATAGCAATATCTTCCAGCATCGCTTTGCGGCGATCGCCAAAACCAGGCGCTTTCACAGCTACCACGCGCAAGGTACCGCGCAGGCGGTTGACCACCAGAGTACCCAAAGCCGTACCTTCCATATCCTCGGCGATGATCAACAATGGCTTGCCATCCTGTGCTACAGCTTCCAAAACAGGAAGCAAATCCTTGATATTAGAGATTTTCTTGTCGTGGATCAAGATGTAGGGGTTGTCGTATTCGGTGATCATCTGTTCGCTGTTGGTAGCGAAATAAGGAGACAGGTATCCGCGATCGAATTGCATACCGCTTACTTCATCCACATAAGTTTCGGTGCCTTTGGCTTCTTCCACGGTGATCACGCCGTCGGTAGTCACGCGTTCCATAGCATCGCCAATCAGGTGGCCAATTTCCTCATCGTTGTTGGCAGAAATGGTTGCAACCTGACGGATTTTATCAAAGCTACCACTCACTGGCTCTGCCTGTTCGCGCAGGCTGTCCACCACAATTTTCACCGCTTTGTCGATCCCTCTTTTCAAGTCAATTGGGTTGGCACCAGAAGTGACGTTTTTCAAGCCCGCTGTAATCATAGCTTGCGCCAAAACGGTAGCAGTAGTAGTACCATCACCTGCTACATCGGCAGTTTTGCTGGCCACTTCTTTGGCCATCTGGGCGCCCATGTTTTCTAATGGATCAGATAGTTCGATTTCTTTGGCCACGCTAACGCCGTCTTTAGTGACTTTGGGTGCACCAAAGCTTTTTTGGATCACCACATTGCGGCCTTTTGGACCAAGGGTAACTTTCACGGCATTGGCCAACTTATCGATGCCTTCCTGAAGTTTTTTCTGGGCACGGCTGCTGAATGTAATTTCCTTTGCTGACATGGTTTATTTTTTTTGGTTTGAATGAATAGGAATTAAAAAAAGCCATCAACGGACTTTTTGTCAGTCCATTAATTGTCATTTAAAATAACGAGAATGTCGTCCTCACGCATAATGAGGTACTCATCGCCATTGAAACTGACTTCTTGTCCGGCGTATTTGCCATACAAAATGCGATCGCCGGTTTTTACGGTCATTGGGTGGTCTTGTTTTCCAGGTCCAACGGCTACGACCTCGCCTTGCTGAGGCTTTTCCTTGGCGGTATCGGGGATAATGATTCCGCCTTTCGTCATTTCTTCCGCTGGTAGCGGCTTGATTACTACACGATCATTGATTGGTTGGAATGTTGTTGTACTCATCTGTTTGACCATTTTTTTATTCTGCCATAGCAAGTTGAATGCCAAACCCTGGCGTCGGAAAAAATGACAGTTTAGAGTGGAAAAGATGGCAGGGGAAGGGAGGGGTTTCGGGTTTCTGCCCGTTTAATCCCGCTGAAGCATATAGGCATCAGCAGGATCGGACGTGAGCAGGCAAAACTTGAAAAATTAAAGCTAATTTAGCGAATCCATTCCAAGATAGTGTCATGAAGCTCAGTGATCCATTCAGCTATACCAACAGGCAGGGAAAGACCCATTACGTTAAAATGGTATCAACCGGCAAAGGTGGCGTTCGATACTATTTAACGCAAGACCCCAATTCCAATGACTTAATTGAAAGTATTCCTGATGGCTTTGAGGTCGTAGAATATCCCTATGATGGCAGGGTCGTTGTCAGAAAAGCGATACCAATTAAGACCACACAAGAAGAGCGAGCAATAGTGCAATCGGCTATGGATAACTTTTCACCGGTAAAGGACTTCCTGATTACTGCTGAAGATACCAGTATTAGTATTCATATTTCACAGTTTAGCCATTATTTTGATGGCTTATATCCTACGGCGGAAGAGGTTCAGCAAAGTTACGGTGATAGTATCCACTTATGGAAGCAGTATGATTGGATAATGACCTTTGCCTTGATAGACCCTCAAAAACGAAAGTTCCAGGTTATCCGTAAGGCCAGTTTTCGTTACGATGCTGTACCTATTGGCGAAGGCACGGATTTAAAGGCTTTGGCTGAAAAGTATTGCTATCATGTTGGTCGGGCATCTTTACTGGATTTTTGGATACCGGGAGAGGAGGAATGAGGGGGGGGCGTAATCCCATCCTGATTCAATTGCGAGTCAAACATTACAGACAAAGACGAAATTATTGAGTATTGTTTCAATCCCATCCTGATTCAATTGCGAGGAGATCGGATCGGAAATTTCGGCCTAATCATTACCTTGCCTGAAACCCAAAACCAGCCCCATCCCGCCACCAGCGCCCCCATGCCCAGCAGCACCCAGCCCCACCAGGGCAGGTGCCCGCCTTTAGGAGGCACAATTAGCGGTGCCGTATCGCCTACGTTGACGAATGCGGCCCAATAGTAAGGGTGTTTTTGGACGCCGGGCAGCGCTAGGTATTGCAACTTGGCTTGGCGCAGCGCCTCACACTTGGGGACACCCTGCGCAAGCGCGGCGTAATACGCATCCATGATCATGGAAGTGGCGACATCCTGGGCTTCCCAAAGGCTCATGGTGATGGCTGAGCAGCCCGTGTGCAGGAAGCCACTGGCCAGACTCATCACCCCTTCGCCCTGTACAAATTGCCCATAACCGGTTTCGCAGGCGCTCAGCACGACCAAGCGGGCGCGGAGCAGCATGTTGTACAATTCGTAGGTATGTAGCTGGCCATCTTCCCCGCCATCGGATAATTTTTGGAATAGCAATTTGGAGTAAAGGGGATTTTGGTGGTCGGCCAAACCATGAGTGGCCAGATGAATGAGGTCATATTGAGCGACCTGTTTCTTGAACTCGGCTTCTGTTGCTGCACTGCCTTGAAAGTGCGCTCCCGCTTTGAAGTGCTTGGCCAGCGTTTCGATTTCTCTTCGTGTACCGGGTAGCGGGGTGATACCTGCATCGTCTCTGGTGGTGTTGGTAGCTAAACTATTGTCATAGAACGGCGCAAATGCCAAGTACTTGACGGAGGCAGGTGGCGGCTCGGCGGAGGTAGTGGCTTTCAGCAGCAAGGCAGCCGAAAACCCGTAGTTGAGTTGAAAATGGCGGAGCAGGTAGTCCGGTTGGCTGTAATTGACCTGTGGCTGCCGAAAAGGTTGTCGCAATAAGGTTTCAAATGGCAGGTAGTTGAGGGTTTGATCGGGGATGATGGTCAGTTGGCCGCTGTCTTTTTCCGACAATACAGGCGCCAGTAATTGTCGGTATTGCGCATGGGCTTGTTCTGTGAATTGAAAAAAATCGGTCTCAAAAGCAGCTTGCGGTGCTTGTGCCAGCAGGGCGCGGAGCTGAAAGATTTGTGCCTCAAAGTCGGAAGGCTTGGCAAAAACATGGTATTTTTTACCGCCTGGGGCTAAATCAAACACATACACGCTGCTGTCCCCAACAAAATACTCGATCAAACGCCCGTGGTTGGGCAGCCATTTTTCCCGAAGGGCTACCAGGTCAATGGATGGCGGATGGAATTTCAAGTCATAGTATTCTGGGTAGTTTTTTTCTAGTTCGGTTTCCAATTGTTCGAGCTGCCGTTTTAATTCAAATAGGCGTTCTTGCCACAGCCTCAATTTGAGTGTATCCCCATTTTCCCGGCTGTTTTCTTCAAAATACTGTTTTTGAAAAAAAGCAATATCGCGTTTCAATTCCTTTTCCATTAACCGGATGCTGTCGGGAATATTGAGGAAGAGCTTGACCTCTGAGTTGCGGATGCGTTCGAGCAGCAAAACAGCTTTGCTTTTTTCGGCAAACTCAAAAGCCAGGTCGAAATATTGTTCGCCAGGTGATTGTTCCTCCAATAAAAAACACAATTGGATGGCTTGCTCGTACAACTGTCGGCTGCGTTTTAACAAAAACTGCTTGGAACCCACCGCTTGGTATTCTCCCAACATCTGGTCGATCAGGCTGGCGATTTGCCGATACCCTTGCAGCGCTTCTAGTAATTGTCCGTTTTGCTGAAGGAAGGCGGCTTTGATCTCCAGCGCTTCGATGGCCACACGCTTATCGCTGATGCTCTGGTCTTGTCCTTGCGGCAGATAGCCTAAAATACCCAGGGCATCTTCCGCCACCGAAGCCGCCCATGCCGACTTTCCGGCTTGCTGATGAATGCGTGCCAACAACACCAAATGTTCGGCCAACCCCGGGTGCTTGGTGCCATACATTTTTTCAAAAGCTGCTTTGGCTTTTTCTGCCCATTGTAATGCTTTGGCAAATTGCCCTTTTATCAGGTAAGCTTCGGCCTGCCGTTGGAGAATGGCGGTATGAGCTGGGCTGTCGGTTACAGCTATTTTTTGAGCCTGTTGTAAATACGTCAAGGCGCTATCGGCCTGTTCTTGTAGCAAATAATTGCGTGCGATGGCGTTGAAAGTAAGTAAAATATTTTCATTGGCGCTGGTTTCGGGTGTTTTGCTCAGTATTGACAGGCTTTGTTGTAACACGCTCAGCGACTGACTTTGTTCGCCTTTTAAGGCTCGACACAAAGCCAGGTTGATAAGCGATAAGGCCCTACTTTCTTGGGTATCCGCATTGGCTTTCTTTAATAAAAGAGCTTGGTCGTGGTATTCAATCGCTTGGTCGTAATCGCCACGGGTGTAGTAAACCGCACCAATGTTGTTGTAAATGCCGGCTATCAGCAGCGAGTCGTCTCTGTTTTTATGGGGCTTTCCCAAGCGAATCTGTAAAGCTTCTTTAGCTATATCGAGCGCTTTATCGTAGTCTCCCAGGGTATCGTAGAGTACCCCAAAGAGGTGGAATACCAGCGAATTCAGGTCTTCATCTGTTATTTGGTGGTTTTTAATGTATTCCAGTGCTGTCCGCAAATGGGCATCCATGTCGGCGTATGCTCCCTGATAAAAAGCGATGACGGATTCGCCCAATTCGGCGTATGCGGCTTTCACCCAAAGCTTATTGGCCTCAAATATGGGTTGGGAGGTCTGAAAAAACCAATAAGCACTGTCAAAATTGCCCTGTATTAAATATTGTTCTGCCTTATTAGCGTAGGCATAGCCCAGCAAGCTATCTTGTTTGGGTAAAAACTTACTTGCAAATTTGATCGCCCGGTCAGAAAAGATTAAGGATTTTTCGACTTCGTTATTGAAAGAATAATTACCGGCGATGTCATTGAGTACATAAACGTATTCTCTCCATTGTTGCTCTTTCAAATAGACCTGAGCAGCCTGTTCCAGTATGTCAATAGCCGCGATGTAGAAGCCATTTTCAAATAAAGTATCGGCTTCTTGTTCCCAGCGTTTGGCCTGCTCCAAAAGCGGATGGCCCGCTGAGGGTTCAGCAGGCGATCCGTTATCCTGGCCATTTTGCCAGGCCCAAAATGAAGTGATGAGGCATAGCCCCACCAGGAGGCTTGCCGTTTTTCGGAACATTAAGCGATTGTTTCTTTAGTTGCCGCAAGGCAAACTGAGGGTCAAGGCGGTCGTATCTTTGCTATTATCGGGCCAACTCCAGTTCAGGCTTAGATCGACTTTGCTCACATTTTCATTACCGATACTGCCGTTGAGGGTAACGATATACATCCGATAAGCACCAAAGCGTATGTTAGCTGCTGGCGATGTGCCAGATACCGTGCTGCCATTTTGCAAATATACGGTGGTATTGAGTACTGCCCCCGATGCGTTCAAGTCGGTGCTGCAATTGGCGACGCAGCAATACAATTTATCCACACCTGACGTATCTATAATAGTATAGCAATCCGCGTTTTTACAATTGCCGTTGTCTTTACAGAGGGCCTCTGCCTCTGTTTCATCGTCCAGGGTACGAACAACTTGGACATTGTAAGCCGTTAATTTGGTTTTGTCGCCATTATTTTGGGCTCGGTCGCCTGCTTCAGAAGAAGAACTGCTATTCGTACACTGAAAGGACAAGAACGTAGCGCCAATGAAAAACAGGAAAGGGAAAACATTTTTGTAGTTCATAATTGAAAGGGTTTGATGTTTTTATTAAATGCATGAAAAATTGCTGCCACAGAGGCATGCAATATAGGGAAATCTTTGAAGCGTGAAAAAGATAGAGTTATAGTTCTTCGACAAATCGTGTGATTAACACAAAACTTGTCAAAAAGGAGAATCACTTTTGAAGGTAGTTGCTGCGATAGAAAAGCTTCTACACCAGCGTTCCTGTTTTTTAGGAACGCTGGTGCAAGAAGCGTTATGTATATTCCCCTAAGTTATTCTGAGGGTTTATTCCTCCTTTAAAAAAAGGTTACCCTCCTCAGAAAAAAAAAAATTTTACCTTTAGGGCTTTACTATTTGACGTTTATTTCTCCTGAGCGATGGTACAAGATTCTGAAGATGCGAAATTGTTGCAAGGCCTTTTGAGCGGAGATAAAGCAACGATTGAAAAAATCTACCAGTCATATTTCAAGGGCATTTCCAGCTATGTTGGTCAAAACAACGGCACAGAAGAAGATGCCAGGGATATATTTCAGGAGGGCATGATGGTTTTTTTTCAACTGGCTCGCAAGGACGATTTTATATTGACTTCCTCTTTTTATACCTTGCTTTATGCCATCTGCAAGCGACTGTGGTTAAAAAAAATAAAGAAATCACAAAAAGAAATGGTTACCTTTTATGATACAGACGAATATATATCCATTCAACCTTTTGGAGATCACATAGAGGAAGAAGAACGTTATAATTTATATCGAAAATATTTCAATCAACTTCCCAATTCTTGTAAGCGTCTGCTGCAACTGTTTTTCCAAAAGGTGAGCATGGAACAAATCAGTGGCATCATGGGCTTTAGTTCGGTGGCTTACGCCAAAAAACGGAAGTACCAGTGCAAAGAAAAACTCATAGAACAAATTCAGCAGGACGACTTATACCAAGAGTTATTATGAAAGAAAACCAATACCGATTTGAAGAAATAGAAGCTTACTTGTCTGGCACCCTGCAAGAACCGGAACGTGCGGCCCTTGACCAACGGATGGCAGAAAACAAAGATTTTGCCAAAGAAGTACAATTGCATCGGGAGCTTGAGCATGCCCTTAGTGATACTAAGGCGCTGGAAATGGCGGCCTTGATCCAATCCGTGGTTCGCCCGGAGTCGGGACGATCGGCCCGGTTTCTTCCTTTGTTTTACCGTTTGGCGGTAGCCGCTGTTTTCCTGATTGGGTTGACAGTGGCTTTGTTTTTATTGCGCCCCCGGCAAACGCAACGCTTGTACAGCGAATTCCACCAAACCTATCCGCTATTTCTGGTCGAGCGATCGGCTGCGCCGGATGGTCAAAAACTACTAGAAGCGGCCGTAAATGCTTATGAAAGCGGGGACTATAAAACGGCCATTCCCAACTTTGAAGCCCTCAGCCAATTGGAGCCGGAGCATGCAGGCTACCGTTTTTACGCCGCGCTTTGCCGTTTGGAAAATAAAGAAACGAACCAGGCTATTCAGCAATTCGAAGCTTTTTTGCAATTGCCCACCAATCAATACACGGAAACGGCACGCTGGTACTTAGCCTTGGCTTATTTGAAAACAAAACAACCTGAGGCGGCAAAAGACCACTTGCATCAAATCCGACAGGGTGGCGGCGATTACGCCGGAAATGCTGCCGATTTGTTGGAAAAAATTAACTGAGGGATAGCACCAGCAAAAACGGCTACACCTTTCCGCTGCTTTCCTTGATTCGATAGGCCGAAGGCGTCAGCCCGGTCGCCTGTTTGAAATACCGGTTAAATGAAGCTTTGTTGTTAAAACCAGCCTCGTAGGCCATCTGAATAATCGTATAATGGCTGTAGGCAGGGTCGGCCAGCAGGTGCTTGACATGCGCTACCCGATAGCGGTTGATGAGTTCAAAAAAATTGACCCCATAATGCTCATTGATGACCTGCGATAATTGGTGGCGGCTCACTTCCAAGTAAGCGGCCAAGTCGTCGAGGCGCAGTTCATTCTCCTTAAAAACCTGCCCTTCTTCCAACAAACGCTCCATCTTGCGGCGGATGGAATCGCTGGCACCGGGCGTCAATGCCGAGGTTTGGTATTTTTTAACGGGCAAAAAATGGCCAATAGGCTCACTGCTGAACACCCGCTTTTGAACCAGCCCCATGTAGGCAACCGCTAAAATGCCCAAGGCCATGACAAAACTGATGGCATAGTCCCATTCGGGATTGAAAAATGAACAGCGCACCAGCACGAAGTACAATAAAAAAGCCAGGGTATAAGCCCACATACCCCGCGCAATCACCCCAGTCCAAGTTTTGATATTGGCGTCCACCTGCCATTCATTCCGGGTCATGCCGTCAATTTTCAGGGCATAGTACAACAAATGCCCGGTGAGTATCGTGGACGAAGCACCAAAGAGGTAAAAATCGGACGAAAGCCCAGTGTGCCAGCCCCAATTGGCTAGGATAGCCGGTAGGGTCAGTATTCCCGATAGGGTCGGAATAGCGTAATGTAGGGCAATGTCTTTTCCCGTATAAGGCTCTTGGAAGGTGTCTTTTAAATAAAAATACAAGGAGGGGCCAATCAGCAGCGTCAGAAAAGGCCAAAGGCTCTGAATATAAGGAAAAGAGGCATTAAAGCCCGTCCACATGAGGATATAGGAACTTAGAATCAGAGCTGCCGCAAATACAGCCAGTGCCAATCGTTTTTCACCCACAGAAAATCTGGAACGACCAAACAACAATAATACACTGGTCAAGAAGCCAATCCCGGCTATAAAGGCCAAACTTGCTGTCCAAATATTAAAGCCGGGTTTTAGTTGATCCCTGAGTTGAACAAAAGCGGGACTCGTATTTGCTAGGTACTCAAATTCTGGTTGCTGGAGCATTTTATAGTGTAGGGCTTGTTGGGGTATTTGTTGTAGTAAAACCAGGGCCAGGCTATCGTGTTGTAAGGCGGCATGGCATTTGGCCAACCAGAAGGTGGCAATGTGCTGCTGTTGGGCACCTATTTTCACCACTTCTTCAAATAGAGCCATCGCCCGCTCCATGTGTCCATTGCGGTAGAAACAAACGGCTCCGTTGAATTTCATGGACTCGCTGAGCAAATCGGTATGCTCCAAATCAGCAGCAATCGCCTCACAAGCCTGTTGTAAAACGGCCTTTTCCAATGCACCATCGCTGAGCTGAGCCATAGCCAAGCTTTGCCAAAGAAAACTGGATGCCAAAAAGAAATAGAATCGGGATGTATTCATGCGGAAAAAAATTGAAAAACAATAGCCTTGCCCTGGTTTTAGGCCTTAGCCCATTAGTGTTGGACGACCACTTGCTGCCTGCCCAGCATTCCGTTGGGCAGTTTGGCGAGCAGATAATACACACCCGCTGCCAGCCCAGAAGCATCCCAAGAAGTGCTGTCAGTCAGGTTGATTTTTTGAACCAGACTGCCGCTTGAATGATACACCTCTACCTTAACACCCATCAATGCCTCGTTGGAAAACTCAAACTGCGTACCGACAGACGGTGTTACAAATATAAGCTCCTCATACACTTCACGCGTGGTATTGATAGGCAATTTTGGCCGCAAGACGACCGCATTGGGTGTCATCATGTCTAATGTACCTGGAGGAACCAGGTCTCGAATGTAAATGCCCGTCGAATCGTAAATCCTTACGCTTGAAAGTCCGCCGCTGCCGATAATAATATCGCCATTGGGGAAAAAATCTACCCCCTCTACTTGTGGCAGCCCGGAAATAAATACGCCTATGTAGTTTCCCTCGCTGTCAAATCTTTTAACGGAACCAACATTCCAGTCGCACACAAACAGATCGCCATTTCCACCAAACCAAATATTGGTTGGGCCGGAGAGGTTGGCATTGATGAAATTGTTGAGGTCTTCGCCGTTTGTTCCGAACTTCCTGACTTTGCCCGTATTGTAGGAAGAAACATGAAGGTTGCCCGCGCTGTCCCAATCCAATCCAATGCTGTTGGTAACACTGGCAGAAGTAAATTCGTCCACAAAAGTGCCATCCAATTGGTAGCGAAAAACCCTTCCATTACCATTCCACTGCAATACATAAAGCAAGCTGTCTGCCCCTAATTCCATCCGGGTCGGGCCGTCAATCCCGGTCGCAAAAGTGCCGAGGTATTCGCCCGTAGTGGCATTGAATTTGACGATTTCATCGGTGTTCAGGTTGGTCACCAGCATCACATTATCACTTTCGATAAAAAAGATGTCTTGCGGCCAGGCCAGGTGATCGGATACAAATACCTGCCCGTTTTCGCCATCATCGTCAAATTTCAGGATTTTCCAGGGGGGCAAGTTAAAATTGCCAGCATCGCTGATGTACACCTCAAAATTTTGTGCGCTAAGGTTGCTGCATACAAGCAGGCATACAAAATAGGCAATTGAAGTCATCCTTTGAGTCATAACAGTACTTTTTACAGGTGAAATAAGGGCGAAATAACACCTGCGTAGTCGGGTAAAAGTTTCATTTTATAAAAGCTTACCCTTTTTTACCTGAAAAAGCCTGGCTAAAATGTTGTATTTTTGTAAAAATCGCTATGATGAGTGTATTCCCTGGAATGGATCCTTATTTGGAGGGGCATCTCTGGCCCGACGTGCACAATAGCTTGGCTTATTTAATAACCGTACAGCTTACCCCTCGATTGCCAGAGACCTATACGGTACAAATGAATAATTATACCGTTGAGGATACTTTCCCGGAAGAAGATATTGGGATCATGTATCCGGATGTAGCGCTTATCCAAAAAACTACAATAACAGAAGATCCACCATCAGAATATGCTACCCTCTTAACACCGGAGACCCTGGTACTGCCTGCTATAAAACCAATCCCTGTAAAGATTCCTGTTGTGGAAATCAGGGATCGCCACAAAAACAAGCTTATCACTGCCATTGAGCTGCTTTCTCCCGTTAACAAGAGGGCACCGGGTATCCAGCCATATCGCGAAAAGCGCTTGCGTTTGCACCTTGGGGGTGTCCACCTGATCGAAATAGACTTACTGCGACGCGGACAAAGGTCTTTTGATCACCCACTGCTTCCCAAAACCCACTATATGATTTCCTTGCTCAACGTACAGGACGGCAAGACAAAAATATGGGCGATCGACATAGGCGATCAATTGCCCGTCATACCGATACCCTTACTCCGCCCAGAGGAGCAAACCTACTTGGATATTGGAAAAGCGCTAAGTGATTTGTTTGAACAAAGGGCCTTTAACAAGCTCATAGATTACAGGGAAACGCCGCCGCCACCTGCTTTTTCAGAAAAGGAGATTGACTGGATGAAAAGTTTAGGCTGTATGGCAGATAAGGTCATTGATTGATTAGCACCGAATCGCGTGCGCTGCTATAGCCAGCAAAAATACCCGAGCCACCCTCTATATTATCGTTGATGATGATCGGGTCTTTAAAAGGCGAATTGGCATTAGAAACCTGCTCACTGATATCGATATAATAGTTGTGGTAATCTTGGGTGACCGATCTCAATTCCAGAAATACCTTTCCCAATAACTCATCGCTTTCATCGTAAGTGATACTGACCGGGAAGTCAAAAGAAATCCGTTGCCCGTTAAAAGTACCATCATGTAGCAGCAGCCCGCCCAGCGGATGAGGGGTCTTACCAGTATCTTCAAAATCGTCAAATGCCCAAACCTGGAGATAACTGCCCGTAATCATGGTATCCAGTTCTACAACTTTAAAGTCGTATATCTGCTGGAACAAATTCAAGTGGTAGTAATTTTCTTCGTTGGCTGGATCTTCAAAGGTCAGTGCTACCCGATAGTCTATCGCTGTTTCTCCGGTGTTCAAATTTTGAATGGCCACATCAAATAGTTCAAAGCCAAGTATGCTAATCGCTTCAGGAATTTTGCTGGTTGCTGTTACAGGTTCAAAACCAGGTGCTTCTACTTCTATGGTATAGGTAGTACCGATTTCCGGACGTAGGCGCTCTGTGGTATAATAAACAAAGTCTCCATCATTGATGTTTTTTTGCACCAAGTGTTCTGAAAATACGGCTCCTTTATAAATTTTGACAGAAGCATCCAGTACAAATTCCCGATTGCTCCCTTCCAAAACAGGGTTGGTCTTGGTTACAGTTACTTGTATGGCCTCATTGGATGTGAAATTGCTGACAACGACCAGTTCTGGTCTTGCTACTTCTACGGGAATTGGAATAGGATCATCACAACTTGTCAGAACAAGTACAACCAAAGAGGTAATAAAAAAACTAGACTTGGCCATGACAGTACATTTAATGGTCAACAAGTATAACAACAATCCTTCAGCCTGTCCAAGATTAGATACCATTATCGCTTTTGAGAAAAGCGTAAGTTCTTGCTTTCGCAAATATACACAAAAATCGGTTTTGAGATAATTCTTGTGCTTCCCTATCAATCAACTCCCCAAAAACGCTAAAATTTAATAGAATACCGCACAGAGGGCAACAAAGGTATCAGCGGTACCGGGACAAAAGCGAGCTGTGGTTTCAACTGACTACCTTCTTGTTCATAGGTTGTTTTCAAATTGTAATACAAGGGATTCTGGCGATTATACAAATTGAAAACCCCAAAATGGAGTTGATGCATCACTTCATCTGTATCAAAATGGAATACCGCGCCCACATCTAGCCGATGATAGATAGGCATTCTAAAGGCATTTCTTTCACCATAGTCCAACACATCAATTGAAGCGCCATCCGGCAATACCAGTTCATACTGCGACTGTGGTAAGCTCACCGCAAAACCAGAGCTTAGTATCCAGTTGGCCGACAAATCCAGCCATTCACTGGCTTTATAGATCGCTACCAATTTCAAATCGTGCCTACGATCGTATTTATAGGGAAAGGCGCTGCCATTATTTAAAAATTCAAATCGGCGATCTGCTCTGGCCAAGCCATAGGCCAGCCACCCTTGTAGCGCCCCCTTGCGCTTGCGCAATAATAATTCTACGCCATACGCATCTCCTTTGCCCATTGTGACACTGGTTTCCCAATTGGCCAGCAAATCGATGCCTTCTGAATAGCTGAGCAAATTATTCATTTGCTTGTAATAGGTCTCTATGCCGATGCCCCACTGATTGGAAAGCGTGTAATCCAAGGCCAGGCCGCTCTGCCAGGCGCGTTGGGGAGGAACATTTTGGGTTGCCGGCACCCATAGCTCTGTAGGAAGTCCAAGGGATGCATTACTTAGCAGGTGCAAAAATTGAGTCATCTTGCCCCAATAGGCCGTCAATTGCAAGTGCTTATTCAACTGCCTTTGGGCAGATAATCGCGGCTCAAAAGAAAAATAATGCTTTTGCTGCACCAGAAAACCAGCGGCTCTAAATCCAATGTTAAAACGCCACTTATTGACTTGCAGATCATCTTCGAGATACAAGCCGTATTCCTGACTCCTGACCTCACTGCTTTGCAAAAGCGGCGGCTCATCATCGTCTTTTTTTTCCAGCTCTTCTACATATTCCAAAGCGCCAGGCAAATAGGTGTGGTGGCTCGCCAAAGCGCCAAAGCGAATGTAATGATTGGGGAGGGGCGACCAATCAAAATCGGCCTTGATACCAGCATCTGAAATTTGACTGTGGTAAAGGGTTTGCTCGAACGAACGCTTGGCCAACCTTTGGTAAGACACATCTACCAAAGAATCCGCCGTGCTATAATCAATTTGAACATTAAAACTGCTGTAAAAAGCCAGGAATTCCGCCGATAGTTGATCGTTGATCAAGCGGTGCCAGCGCAAGGATACGGCTTGGTTGGCCCATTCCGTTTTTTCCGTATAGGGGTAGTAAGCCAAATAATCCAGTCTTTCCCCAGCGCTGCTGATGCGATGCAAGCTATCTACTGACTCTCCCGTATTGGTATAATGGTCTGAGCCGGAATAATAACTCAGGTATAATTTATCCTTATCGCCCAAGCTGTAGTTGGCTTTGATATTCAAATCGTGAAAACGATAGTCGATGTAGCCTGTCTCTCCTTGTTTCTCCTTCAGTTTTACCGTCAGTGGACGCAGGTACCAATCAATAAATGAAGTACGACCTGAAACAAAAAAGCTGCTTTTATTGGGAATGATCGGCCCTTCAATGCTCAAGCGCCCGCTTAACAAGCCCACGTCACCCTTCGTGGAAAAATGACTGAGATTGCCCTCCTTGGTGCGCACATCCAAAATAGAAGAGACCCGGCCTCCGTAACGCGCCGGGAAGCTGCCTTTGATCAATTGGGCACTGCGAATGGCATGGCTGTTGAAAATGGAAAATAGCCCCGCACCATGAGAGGAGTTGTACAAAGGCGCCCCGTCTATCAAAATCAAATTTTGCCCATTGTCGCCACCACGCACGTGAAGCCCGCCAACACCATCAGTGCCAGTTTGAACGCCCGGCATTAAGTGGGTTAAACGCAGCAAATCGGACTCACCACCAAAAGTTGGCAGGCGTTCGATATCCACAACAGGGAGAGAAGCATGTCGTGTCCAATTGGTTTTGCCCGAATCAGCTTCGCTCAAAGTATCTACCACTTCTACCACATCCAGCGGCGTCTGCAACGGTTGCAACAAAATGGTCAAGCGTTGATTTTCGTCCAGTGTAAGCTCTGTTTTGTAAACGCTATACCCCAAATAAGAAACCTGCAAGGCGACAGGCCCTTCCTTCAGTTTTAGGTTGAAATAACCATAGGCATTGGTCTCTGTCCCTTTTCCCGAATGGAGGTCAATCACCGTGGCATAAATCAAGGCTTCCTGGCTGAACTCGTTTCTCACATATCCGCTGATGGTATAAACAGGAGTTGCGATCTTTTGAATAACTACTTGGTTATCAATTACCTTATACCCCAATCCTGTGCCATTGAGCAGCAGCGACAATACATTTTTTAAAGTCTGATCCTCGGCCTGGAGATCAATTTTTTTATCGGTGAGCAATTGGTTGTTGAATGAAAAAGAAATGCCTTGGGCATCAGAAAGTTGGTAAAAAGCTGATTCCAGGCTACTATTTTCCAGGCGAATACTGACCTTTTGCTCCAAAATACTTTGAGCAGAAAGCGCAGAACTCAACATCAGGAAAAAATGCAGCCAGTAAAATTTTCTCATCCAAATTGTCTTACACCTTCCAAAAATAAAACCTTTTCATCGTATTTCAAAAAATTTTATTTTTCTGTATGAGCCGAACCAACCTTCATTCGATTAGATTAGTATATTGCTCCAAATTTTAACCAAGAGGATATGAAACTTTCCAAACTTATTTTTCTGATACTGGTCATTCCTTTTTCTTTTCCTTTGAATGCCCAATACCAAAAAAATGAAAGCGCAGAAGCTACACTAGAAAAATCAACGTTGGAGGCGCATCTGCGTTTTTTAGCTGCCGATGAATTGATGGGACGCCGCACAGGGGAACCGGGCAACAATATCGCAGCGCGTTACTTGGCAGCCCAATTTCAGGCGCTGGGCATAAAAAACCCGGCTGGCGCCGAAAACTACTATCAAAATGTGGCATTTGATGCCATTTCACCACCTAAAACAGCACAACTCCGCATTGATGATGCCCTTTTCCTGCAAATGGAAGATTTGCTCATTATGAAAGGCAATACCCCGGATGTAGAAGCAGGTGTTGTCTTTGCCAATTACGGATGGGTGGACGAAGCCAATGACCACAACGATTATAACAAGCTGAACGTCAAGGGTAAAATCGTGCTGGTATTGCCCGGTACGCCGGATGGACAAGATCCGATGAGCATATTCAATGCCATTGAAAAAAAGCAGCGCTTGGCTCGCGAGCAAGGCGCTCTGGCTTTGATTGAGTTGTACCGCATTCCCTTTCCCTGGGCTTTTTTCTTGTCCTATTTTTCAGCGGAAAGCCTTTCTCTGGCACAGGAAAACAGCGATTCCGAAGACCAACTGGTCTATGGTTGGCTGAAAGAAAAATCAGATGGCAGCCTCAAAGCGGTATTGGACGGTAAAAAAGTGAAAGGCCAGTTGTCCAGCAGCGGTTTCTCCCAAAAGCGCGTATTGTCGCAAAACGTCATAGGCGTCATTGAGGGCACAGATCCGCTGCTTAAGGAAGAGTACATCTTGCTCAGCGCGCATTACGATCATGTGGGGACGGGTAAAAATGGGGGCGCGCCTTATTCCCCACAAGACAGTATTTTCAACGGCGCCCGCGACAATGGTATGGGGACGGTTGCATTGTTGGCCGCCGCCGAAGCTTTGGCTAAAAATCCGCCCAAACGTTCCGTGATTGTGCTGGCTGTAACTGGCGAAGAGGTCGGATTATTGGGCAGCCAATACTACGCCGATCATCCACTGATCCCTTTGGAAAAAACCATTTATAACCTGAATACGGATGGCGCGGGGTACAACGATGTCAGCTATGTTTCTGTAGTTGGCTACGGTCGCACCGGTATAGACGACCTGGTGACTTCGGCTTGTAATCAATTTGGCTTGGATGTTTTCCCCAATCCCGCACCGGAACAAAACCTGTACGACCGATCTGATAATGTTTCTTTTGCCGTCAAAGGGGTGCCTGCTATCTGCTTCAGCCCCGGCCTGACGGAGTTTGATGAAACAGTGGGCAAATATTACCACCAGGCAGCCGACAATCCGGATAGCATCGATTATGCTTATTTGCATAAATTTTCTCAGGCTTTTGCCCGCTTGGCTCGCTTGATCAGCGACCGCGCCGAGCGCCCCTTTTGGGTAAGTGGGGATAAGTATGAGGGGGCGGGGAAAGGGTTGTACGGAAATTGAGTGAGGGTGAGAGTGAGGGTGAGGGTGAGGGTGAGGGTGTGAGCATGGCTAGGCTTAACCACCGACCTCGAATACTCCCTGCCCGACCGGGTGCAGCCCGGGCGGGAAAAGCCTCTCTTTAACTTAACCCTAAAACCTGTGACGCTTGGCGTTATACCCAGATTGATATTTGGCCAGATTTGATTTCATAAAAAGCGCTACAATGAATAAACAGCTACTGATCCTTTTGTCTTTTTTGGCGGTAATGGAATTGCCGGCTCAAGACATCCACTTTTCTCAGTTCGACCGGAGCGCTTTGCTCACTAATCCTGCCAACGCGGGCTTATCGCCTGGGGTGGCGCGGCTGGGCTTGCAATACCGCAATCAATGGAACAGCGTGCTGCATAGCAATGCCTACAACAGTGCTATGGCTACTTTTGACTGGCGGAGTTGTGTCAGCGGTAGTTTTCTGGCTTATGGGGTAGTGCTTAGCGCTGACCAGGCCGGCGAAGCGCGTTTTTCTAATGCCCAGGCGTTAGTCAATTTGGCGTACCACCAACGGGTAGCCGATGATGTATTTTTGAGTGGCGGGGTATTGGCTGGCTTTTGGAATTATGGCTTGGATGAGGAGGCGCTTCAGTTTGAAGAGCAATTTGATGGCATTGGATTTAACGGCAGCTACGATAGTTTTGAAAGTTTCAACGCTTTGCGCAGAACGGTTTTTGACCTCTCGGCTGGCCTGCTTTTTTACGATACTTACCGGGCCTGGCGTCTTGGGATGAGCCTCTACCATATTAATCAGCCGCTTTATTCTCTGCTAGAAGACGATATTGAGGGCAACCGGGTAGGTATGGGTTGGGCGCTCCAAGGCTCAATAGGCTTGAATACCGACCACAATTTTCAGGATAAAGAATTGAGTTTGCGAGCTCGATTTCGCCGCCAGGCGCTTTTTCGCAACAGCTTGCAATCGGAATTGGTAGCCGGCGGCCAATGGCAGATGATCAAGCCGAAAAATACGCGCTATGCCCAAGCCATTTTTTGGGGGGTAGCTGCTCGGTTGGGGGGGCGCGAAGATGGTGGCGCTTTGCTGATGGATGCCATCATTCCTTCTTTTCGGGTGGATTACCACATTTGGAGCTTCAGCCTTAGTTACGACATCAATACCTCTCCACTGATCAATGCTTCTAAATTGGGCGGCGGCATGGAGCTATCCATTCAGGTGAATTTTGATGGTAAACCCAACTGCGTGAATTGCCCGGAGGATTGGTGATTGATCGTTTCTTACTGGAAAAAATACAAATGGCGCTTACTCGGGGAAAGAAGCGCCATTTTTCGATTCGGATAACAAATATTTAGAAGAAAAGGCAGCCGAATAACTGAGTTGTCTTAGGGAATCTAGTCAAACGTCAAACGAAGCAGAATTTGGGTCAGCTCCGGCTACCTCACTCATATCGGAGGTTCAACCTGTGTATTGGGAAAACGGGTATTAACATGAAAAACAGGCCTCACCCCTTTTATGAAAAAGAACTTTCAAGAACTTAATTATGGATAAGACTCCGCATTGATTTAATACGCTGCTCTTATTTTGATTTTTTTTTAAAAAAAAGAACAAGCCGGGAAAATACATTTCCCCAGCTTTGTCCAGGGGATTGGTTTTTTGGAATTCGGGACGCCTCCAACGACGTCCCGGCCATTGAAAAAAAAGTGTAGATGGTTGCTATTATCCGGTGAGAAACTTCAAAGGATTATAATGAATTTACCGTTTTATGCTTGGCTGGGCTAAGGTGTTACAGGAAGAGCAATTTTTTTTTATTTTTAGAAACAAATGCTCCTTTGCGCCTATAAAGCTGATAACAAAACAACATCTAATGTCTATCATCCATCATCTCAACAATATTTTTTAACTTTACCAAACGTAACACCTTCCAAAATCCGCTGATAAATGGACAAATACAACGAAGAAGAACAAACACTCGAAAAACTGGCAACTGGAAACGATCAGGTATGGAAAGAATTTTACGACAATCACCGCTCCGCTTTTAGGCTTTTTTTTATCAAACAAGCGGAATTAGACCCCGAAGATGCCATTACCTTGTTTCATGAAGCTATGGTGATCATGCACCGCAAAATCACTAACCGTGAACTCACCGCCCCCCTGAGCAGCAAGCTGCGCACGTTCCTATTCGGAATTGGGAAAATGCTGCTGAAAAAAAGAGGGCAAAACCCAGACAACTGGACGGATGAGATTCCAGATGTTCCAGTGGAGCCGGAAAGTGAGTCCATAGAAGAACAGCAGGCGAAGGCTGATTTTGTTCGCCGACTATTACATCTTGTGGGAGAACCATGCCGCGAATTGCTGGAAATGCACTACATACGCGGATATGTGTGGGAGGCGGTGGCTCGCGAAATGAATATTTCCAATGCAGGCGCTGCCCGTCGGAGAGGGTTTTCCTGCCTCGAAAAACTGAGAGAAATACTGAATTCTAAAATGTAAAGACCTAAAGCTGGATGCATTTTATCTTGTAACAGCCAAAAAACCAGCAAAAGCGTTTATTTTTTTCTAAAACCAAAAACGATGCCTAACAACAACCTTACTGCCGAGCAGATACTGTCGTATTTGCAAGGCGAGATGACTGCCGTGGAAAAAGCCGAATTGGAAAAGGGCTTGCAAGCACATAGCGAGTGGCAAGAGGAAGTACGCCTGTACCAGGATATTTTAGCCGGTTTTAGCCAGTTGAAAAATGATAATTTCAGGCAACAACTGCAGCATTGGAATAAGGACTGGCAGAAAACAGATCAATTGGAATTGATAGAATGGTACCACCAGGGTGAACTACCTGAAAGCGCCCGCCAGAAAATGCTAGCCAACCCCACTCTTTCGGCTGAAATAAAAGCCTATCAGCCCATTTACGATGGGTTTCAAGCCAATCAGACGATCCAATTTTTGGATAAAATGCAGCAATGGGAAAAATCTCATGCCGCACCTGCTCCTTTGGAAATACGCCATCGAACCGATACGGGTGCTAAGACACGCAGGTTGATGCAACGATTGGCGATAGCAGCTTCTTTTATACTTGCCCTGGGATTGGGTACTCACTTATTGGTAAAAACAAACTACCAGGCTAGCAAAGTCGTATCTTCATTTTATGCGGAGCCTACTGAATATGCCGTTCTGGGCGACCAGCAGGATATAAAATCCAATGTGGATAAAGCCTTTCAAGAAGCGCATGAAAAATTACAACAAAAAGATTATGCAGCTGCTTATACAGCGTTTGATGCCATTTTGAAAAGCTTGCCAGGCAGTGGCTTGGACGAATTGAGCAAGCAGTATTATCAAGAGCAATGTGAATGGAACCGCCTGTTATCCAGCCTGCCACAGGAACATTCAGGCATTAACCCCAATAAAGAAGCACAACGCATCGCGGAAGCAGAAGGACATGAATATCAAAAGCAGGCACAGGCACTGAGCCAGGAACTGGAATCTATCTGGTACAGGTGGGCAAATTAATTTCACTTGGCTCGCCTTTTATTTAGAACTAAAAATGTACTAATTTTGTAAAAAAAACCTTTGGCAAGAGATATTTTTCATGACGTTGTTAAAGAGGCTTTATGTGCTGAAGGTTGGCTGGTAACCCATGATCCGCTGACTTTATTGAGCCGAGAAGAAGGAGACCTTCAAACAGATATTGGAGCAGAAAGGATGATTACTGCAGAAAAGGGCATTGAGAAAATTGCGGTAGAGGTTAAAAGTTTTACTAATCCATCTATTATTCACGATTTTTTGCTTGCTACAGGCCAATACCAAGGGTATTTCATTGTCATGAAAAAAAAGAATATTGAAAGAACACTTTTTCTGGCAATGCCGTATTATATTTATGAAAGGCTAAATGAATTACAATTTTTTAAAGACATAATAAGCGAATTGAGCATCAAGCTGTTGTTGTTCAATCCACTTACGAAAAAAATTGAATCATGGAAAAAATAGTAGAGTTACAATCAATAATACGCTTGGTAATCAACCATTATATCAATTCCTTAAGACAAGCTCCTGAAGATAATATTCAATTTGAAGCAGTAATTGATGATGAGGGTAAACATTATCAAATAATTGCTCTTGGATGGGAGGGAACTCATAGGGTTTTTAATTTGCTATTCCATTTAGACATTATAAAAAACAAGATTTGGGTTCAAGAGGACAAAATGGAGCAGAGTATCGCTGAAATGCTGGTAGAACACGGAGTTTCAAAGCAGGACATTGTATTGGCTTATTTCCCTGAATACCACAGACGCCTCACCGAATACGCTGTAGCCTGAGCATTTAGTGCCTCTAATTATGGGCTAATCCCTATCTTTGCAGAAACCATATCCAATCAAATCATGAAAAAAGTATTTTCTCTCATCCTCGCTTTAAGTATAGGGTGCTTGTACTATGCAAAAGCACAAGATGTAATGCTACAAGGCTGGTACTGGGATTATCCCAAAAACGGCTGCAATGGCTATTCAGGTATCAGTTGGGCAAAAACGCTGCAAAATCAGGCCGCCGATCTGAACAAATTTTCCCATATTTGGCTTCCCCCGCTTTCCAGAGCCAGCTTTGGCAGTTGCTCTAATGGTTATGACCCCAAAGATCTCTTCGACTTGGGTGGTTTTGGACAAGGGCCAACTGGTTTTGGCACCGAGCAGGAAGTCAAATTGCTAATCAATACCCTTCGCGTTGCGGGTATTGATGCCGTAGCCGATGTGGTTTATAACCACCGGGACGGCGGCGCAGCGGAGAATAATCCTTCTGTCAAACAATACATAGAAAGCGCTATCGACCCAGGAGAAAGTCCTTTCCCTTCCGATCGTTATCGCTGTATATTACCAGTTGGTGGGGCAAGCCCTTATGGCGCCGGGCATTACTACATCAAAATCAGTTCTAAAACGGGTAATTTTGGCAGCAATCACCGCTACAAATTGTACCTTACTACGAATGGTGCAGCAGGCCAGGGCTTTCAAGGTACTGTAGATGAGGTAGAGCCCAATGGCGGGGGCGATTGCGGACAGGGGTCAAGTGACATCCTCCTCAATCAGGATATGCAGGCTTATCTGGGCAACGACGGCAATGGTTGCGGCACAGATGAGTTTCACCTGGAATTGACTGCCAATGATATTATTCTTAATGATACCCTCTTTTTTTACCTCAACAATATAGCTGGCGGATATTCTGACCACCGTGTGTATGGCATTTGGTACGATCCAGATGGCGCAGGCCCAATAGCTGGGATGAACGTTGATTTGGCTCAGTATCAATATCAAACCTATACCAATTTCTTCAACGTACCTTCTGGAAAGGGCAAAATGGATTACCGCAATTTCCGACCCAATCCGACGAATGTGAATACCACAGGTTTGTCTGGCGACCAGGAGGGATTGTGGTTCTTTTATGATTACGATCAGAATGTAGTGAGTACTTCCAAAAACCTGATCAACTGGTCACTATGGCTGTCTAAGCGCAATAAAATTGGCGGATTCCGCATGGATGCCGTTAAGCATTTCAGCCCTTCTTTTGTCAGTACCTTGATGAATTTTATGGAAAGCAAAGGTGTGGTGCCTAGCCTGGTAGTTGGAGAGTATTTCGACTTCAACCCATTTGTACTCAAAGGCTGGGTCGATCAGGTGCAGGGTGGCATGCCTGGCTCTGCCATTCAAATCAAGGCTTTTGACTTTTCACTCCGCGCAGCTCTTAAGGATGCCTGCGAGAGCTTTGGCTATGATGTGCGCAATGTGTTCAATTCTGGTATGGTCGATCAGGCAGGAGGTACTGGATTCCAGGCTGTCACTTTCATCAATAACCATGATTTTCGCACCAGCGGGGAGTACTTTCAACTGGATCCCATGCTGGCCTACGCTTATATACTGACTAACAACCGTGTGGGATTGCCTTGTGTTTTTTATCCCGATTACTTTGGCATACAACTGCCCTACCACAACAATCCACCTGCCGTACTCAAGCCTGAGATTGATGCGTTGATTGACTTGCACCAGACCTACATCAGCGGAGCTCCTAGTGTGGACTACATCAGCCGCTTTAGCACGCCTTATCAAAGCAATATTATTCAAGGCTATGCTTCTACTACTTTGCTGTACCAGATCAGTGGCGGCATTGGTGGCCGGGAAGTATTGGTGGTGATCAACTTCGCAGGCGAAGAACTGGAGATGGATTACCAAATACCCGCTGCTGTAGGCACCAGTTTTACAAGAATGGCGGGTCAAACCAATGGCACAGATAATATTACAGTTGGGGCGTTCAGCCCGGGCGGTGTGCCAAATTATGTGTATATGAAAATACCGGCGCGTTCCTATGCCGTGTATGTGGAAGAAGTATCTGAACCAGCACCGCTGGATTTCAACAACCATTGATGTTTTCTAAAATTGATGGAAACAAAGCCCTTGCCCTTCTGGCAGGGGCTTTGCTTTAGGAGGGGACTTTCCGGAGGGAAATCATTCATGACAAAAATTAGCGAATTTTCGCTAAACTGTGTGAACCATCTTTGGGAATTAGTCTTTATATTTGTGCGCTCATTGCCTATTCACTAAAACGATTACCAAAAGTTATAAAAAGCGACACCATGAAGATATTGGTTTGCCTAAGTAAAACCCCCGATACAACTGCCAAAATTGCATTCACGGATAACAACACCCGTTACGACGAAAATGGCGTCACTTTCATCCTCAACCCCTATGACGAGTGGTATGCACTGGTTAGAGCCTTAGAATTGGTAGAAGCCGGAGGAGGCACGGTTACCATCGTTACAGTAGGCTTGGCTGCCGATGATACCCTGATTCGCAAAGGTTTAGCCATTGGCGCAAACGATGCGGTTCGTATCAATGCACAACCTACAAGCGCCTATTTCACGGCTTACCAAATTGCGCAATATGCCCAATCGGAAAACTATGATGCCATCTTTTTGGGCAAAGAAACCATCGACTACAATGGGGCTGAAGTAGGCGCTATGCTGGCAGAGATGCTAGATATGCCATTCACCTCTTTTGCCAACCATTTGGATATGCAGGGCGGTAAGGCCATTATTTCCCGCGATATCGAAGGAGGCACTGAAGTCGTTGAGGTAGAAGGCCCCTTTGTACTCAGCGCGGCTAAAGGCTTGGCCGAGCAGCGAATTGCTAACATGCGCAACATCATGATGGCTAAAACCAAACCGCTTAAAGTGGTAGAACCTGTTGCGGTCGAAGATACGGTGGTGGCCGTCAATTTTGAATTGCCGCCCAAGAAGACGGCCGTCAAAATGATCGATCCCGAGAACATGGAGGAGTTGGTACGCTTGCTTCGAGAAGAGGCCAAAGTGATCTAATTTTAAAAAAACAGAAAAGAATAATACATCATGGTTCTTGTTTTTGCTGAAACACAAAACGGAAAAATAAAGAAAGCTGCTCTGGAAGCAGTGAGCTACGGTCACCAGACCGCTCAGGTACTGGGGAGTTCTTGTACCGCGCTGGTATTGGGAGAGGCGGAAGGTATGGCCGAATTGGGCAAATACGGCGCTTCAAAGGTATATCAAGTCAATAACCCACAATTGCGCGATTTCGACAGCCAGGTCTATGCTGGCGTCATTGCAAATGCTGCACAGCAATTAGGGGCAAGCGTCGTTATCGTCAACCATTCAGCCAACGGCAAATCCCTATTGGGGCGATTATCAGTGAGGCTTCAGGCAGGCGCTGTATCCGGGGTCAATACGGTTCCGACTACGACAAACGGATTTCGGGTGCGTAAAAGCGTATTCTCCGGAAAGGCTACTGCTGAGTACGAAATCAAGACAGCTATTAAAGTACTTTCGCTGATGGGAAATGCTGTACAAGCTGTTCAGGTAGGAGAAGCTGTTGAGGCTGTCGCACTGGATGTTGCCGTGCCAACTGGAAGAACAAAAGTATTGGAGGTCAAGCGAATAGAGGGCAAAACCCCGCTGCCAGAAGCCGATAAAGTCGTATCCGCAGGCCGGGGTATGAAAGGGCCTGAAAATTGGGGCATCATTGAAGAACTGGCGGAAGTTGTTGGGGCGGCCACAGCCTGTTCGCGCCCTGTCGCTGATGTACACTGGCGGCCTCACCACGAGCATGTTGGGCAAACAGGCATTGCCGTACGCCCGAATTTGTATATCGCTATTGGTATTTCAGGCGCTATACAGCATTTGGCTGGTGTAAACAATTCTAAAACCATAGTCGTGATCAATAAAGATCCCGAAGCACCTTTTTTCAAAGCTGCCGATTACGGTGTAGTGGGCGATTTGTTTGAAGTCGTACCGCGTTTGACCGAAGCATTCAAGAAACATCGTGCAGCAGAGGGTTAGGGTGCCACCTACCCAACATAAGAATAATTTGTCAAATAATTTTGCAGGTTAGCCAATAAGGACTACCTTTGCGCCGCTGTAACTGATCTCAGTAATCACTAACGGTATAAAATTAATCATGGCCAATTATCTGACAAAAGAAAAAAGGGAAGGAATCTTCCAGGAATACGGTGGTGCTGCAAGCAACACGGGTTCCACTGAAGCGCAAATTGCGCTATTTACGTACCGCATTCAGATGCTGTCTGAACATCTTCAAAAAAACAAAAAAGACCACGCTTGTCGTCGTGCCCTGCTTTCTTTGGTAGGTAAGCGCAAGCGCCTTTTGCAATATTTGTCGAAGAGAGACCTTCAGAAATACCGCGATTTGATCGAGAAATTGGGTATTCGTAAGTAACAAAGAAATGAAAAAGTATTCCGCTATTGGTGGAATACTTTTTCTGTTCTATTGCTTCTTGATAATCAAGCCTTTTGCCGCTCCCCACTATTGCCCTACGGGTAGCGCGAAAATAGCGACCAAATCAGTGAAGGGGGGTTTTATCCTCCATTTTGCAGCTTAAAAGGGTAAAATAAAAAACGTAACCAATTCGCCCTGCGCACACTGATGCCCCCGCAGATTTCAAGCAGGAATGCGGTAATTCAATACAGTATTTAGACACATAATACAGGAACATTTCCTGCCTTTCAAACTAATAAATTAAAATGGGACTACAAATTCCAATCTCAACGTCCTTTGACTTACCTGATGGCCGAACTGTCTTTATTGAAACTGGCAAGCTGGCAACCCAGGCAGATGGCTCTGCGCTCGTGCGTGTGGGCGACACCATGATTTTAGCTACGGTTGTATCGAGTAAAGAAGCAAGAGAAGGCCAGTCTTTCTTTCCGTTATCTGTCGATTACCAGGAAAAATTCGCTGCTGCCGGACGCATTCCGGGCAACTTTTTTCGTAGAGAAGCGAAATTATCCGACTATGAAGTGCTGATTTCGCGCTTGGTGGATAGGGCGATTCGCCCGCTTTTCCCCGATGGCTATATGAATGAAACCCAGGTCATCATCAACCTGATCTCTGCCGACAAAAACGTGCCGCCCGATGCTTACGCTGCATTGGCCGGTTCTGCTGCATTGGCCGTATCAGATATTCCTTTCGATGGCCCTATTTCTGAAGTCCGTGTAGCGCGCATCGATGGCGAATTTGTGATCAACCCCAATTTTTCCGATTTGCAAAAAGCCGATATCGACATTATCGTAGCTGCTACCATTGATAATGTGATGATGGTAGAAGGCGAAGCCAAGGAGTGCCAAGAGAAAGACTTGGTGCAGGCCATCAAAATAGCACACGATGCCATTAAAATACACTGTCAGGCTCAATTGGAGCTGGCGCAAAAGGTGGGAGAAAAGGCCACAGTTAAGCGCGAATTAGCAACAGCTCCTGCTGATGAAGACTTGAAAAAGAGAATTGCCGAACTGGCTACTGCTGCTATTGCTGAAGTGGCCGCAGCGGCGCTGGATAAGCAGAGCCGGAAAGACCGTTTCTCGGAGATCAAAACCACAGTGATTGAAAAAATCACGGAAGAAAAGGGCGAAGAGTACATGGAGGAATGGGGCGGCACCGCAGGAGAATACCTGGACAAACTCAAGAAAGAGGTGATCCGCAACACGGTGTTGGAAAAACAAGTTCGTCTGGATGGCCGAAAAATGGACGAAATTCGCCCCATTTGGTCGGAAGTGGATTATTTGCCCTCCGCACACGGCTCCGCAATCTTCACTCGCGGAGAAACCCAGTCTTTGACTTCTTTAACCTTGGGCACCAAGTTGGATGAAATGATGGTGGACAATGCCTTGAAGCTTTACCACGACAAATTCATCCTCCATTACAATTTCCCTGCCTTTTCAGTAGGAGAAGTGAAACCCATGAGAGGCCCAGGACGCCGCGAAATCGGTCATGCTAATCTAGCAGGACGATCTTTGCGCCAAGTACTGCCTTCTAATTTTCCCTATACCATGCGTTTGGTATCCGATATCCTCGAATCCAATGGATCTTCCTCTATGGCCACCGTTTGTGCGGGTACACTGGCGCTGATGGATGCTGGGGTACCGATTGCTGCGCCTGTTTCTGGTATTGCCATGGGCTTGATCAGCGATGGCAAAAGAACGGCTATCTTGTCTGATATTTTAGGTGACGAGGATGCACTGGGCGATATGGACTTTAAGGTAACCGGTACCGAAAAAGGCATCACGGGCTGCCAGATGGACATCAAAATAGACGGCCTCCCTTATGAGGTATTGGAAAAAGCCCTCGATCAGGCGCGTGCCGGTCGTTTGCACATCCTCGAGGAAATGAAAAAAGCCCTTGATGCGCCTCGCCCTGACTTCAAACCGCATGCACCGCGCATCGTAGAGGTCATCATCGACAAGAGCTTTATAGGCGCTGTGATCGGCCCTGGTGGTAAGGTCATTCAGGAAATCCAGGAAGTTACCGGCACAGTGATCAATATTGAAGAAAAAGAAGGCAAAGGTTATGTAACGGTAGCCAGCAGCAACAAAGCTTCTATCGAAGCGGCGTTGGAGCGTATTTACCGCATTACCTTTACGCCTACTGTAGGCGATGTGTATGATGCCAAGGTCCGTTCTGTTATGCCTTATGGTGTTTTTGTGGATTTCATGGGCAAGAGCGGTTTGCTGCACGTTTCAGAAATGTCGCACGCGCGTATCGATAAAGTGGAAGAGGTATTCAAGGAAGGCGATGATGTGCGGGTGAAATTGATTGAAATAGACCAAAAAACAGGCAAATTCCGCCTATCTCGCAAGGCACTGATGGCCAAGCCGCAACGCGGCCAGGAGAACGGCGATGACGACGGTAATAGAAGGAAATAAACAACCTTCTTAGACAAATGGTGTGGGAAAGCGGAAAGCAGGCCGACTGTAAGTAGCAATGATTTTCGCTAAGTCTTTTTACGTCCAAAGTCTAGTTAATCAAATTATTTGTCAAAGAACTATAAATAATAGCCAATCGGCATAGGGGCAACGGTGTTTATCGTTGCCCTTGTTGTATTATTTACGGCCCCTCTTCGCTTAAAAAATGCTCAGGCAAAATATATTGTTTTGCAACCCTACCCAATCCCATCTGTCTTTAAAGCAAGATCATTCAACAGGACGATAAACATAGGAAGATGAAATTTTTACTCACCCTCGTTATTACTGCCAGTGTAGTAGTACAAAATCAGGCGCAACACAGCGCCTTTATGGGCATTGAATCTACAGAAGTATCGGTAGAAAAGGCGGCTTTGATGAAACTGGAGCCAGAAAGCGGTCGCCTCATTACCCGCGTCTATCCCAATACGGCAGCAGAAAAAGCAGGCATACAGGTTTTCGACTTTGTTACAGGTATTGATAGCTTGCAAGTCAATGAAGAACGCTCATTGAATAGCATCATTAAGAGTTATACAGCGGGCGAAAAGGCCACGGTACACCTGATACGCAAAGGCAAAGAACAGCATTTGTCGCTTCAGTTTGGTAGCCGGGAGGACTTTTATGCCCATCAGCCAGAGGAGAAAGAATCGGGCTTTTTGGGCATCCAACCCCACGCTGAAGAAACGTTAGACGAAGAAGGCGTTAAAGTGAACATCATATCTAATTCAACAGCTGAGGCACTGGGGCTTAAAAACGGCGACCAAATTGCGGCCATCAATGGCCATTGCATGCTGGATTGGGAAGACATCAGTACCATCATGCGGACGACCAGCCCCGGCGCTCCTATACAAGTGACCTTTAGGCGAGGGGAGCAAATTCAAACGCTTGAAGGAGTCATTAAATCCAAAACCGATACCTACGAAAATAATTATACTACGGCCTGGAAAGCACCGCAGGACTATGCCTTTTTGGGCATTATTTCTGATCCGGTGACCAAAGAAAAAGCCGAAAAGCTGGGCTTCGACAACTACTACGGGAGCTACGTAAGCCGAATTGTGCGCCACTCCGCAGCAGAAAAGGCAGGGATTCAACCCTTCGATTACATTTACGGAATTGATGAATACCGCACAGGTAAAGAGCAAAATTTGTCAAGCATCCTGAAGAAATACAGCCCAGGCGACAAGGCTGCGGTTCAATTGGTGCGCAAAGGGCAGAAAAAGAAAATAGAAGTTACGTTCGGTAAGCGGGGCGACTCAAACGATGAGGACTCAGAAAGGAACAAATGCGAAGAAGCTTTTTTCGGGGTGAGTGCCAGAAATGTCGATCAGGCAGGTGGAGATGGAGTGGCGGTCAATATCGTTTCTAATTCTACCGCAGAGAGCATGGGCTTGAAGCACGGCGATGCCCTCCTCAATATCAACGGGGTGCGTATAATTGACTGGAGCGATGTGTCCACTTCCATTGACAATATGAAAGTCGGAGAAACGATACAAGTGGAATATTCCAGAAACGGACAAAAACTCAAGGCCAGTCAAACCATTAAATCTTACTGCGATACGCATCCGCAGGAAAATCAGATTTCAGAAAAAAAGGATAACATCTGGTTTGAACGCTATTTCAACCAAGACGACCGCGCTTTTAAGGGCGATTATCCCAGCCAACGCAAAGTCAGCGTCACTACCCTGACCAGTGCGGAAATCAATGCTTTCAATCGCAGCTATAACGCTGGGTTGCAGCCTGAGAACACCTTAGATGTCAGCGATTTAAAACTGGTAAGCACTACCGACAATGACAAGTGTAGTATTTATTTTGTATTGAACCAAGCGGGCTCCACAGGAATCAAGATATACAACCATTCTGGTCGCATTATTTACGATTACGACCTGGGCAATTTCTCCGGCTCTTTCCGCGATGAGGTGGATTTGGCCCAAAACGACAAGAGTTTTTACATCCTGGAAATTAAGCAGAATAGCAAAGCCGCTGCTCGAAAAATTGTACTAATGAACCCATAGGATCGTTGATGGGAAAGCGGATTGGACAGATCAGCGCGGAAAAAAGCTATCCGTGTTCATCCGCCTCATCTGTGTCATCCGCGTGCCATCAAGTGCCGGATGGGAACGCACACTCTCCCACCCTCTTTTTATTATTGCTTGGATAATTGCCCGCAATTTTACGCCTGATTCAGTAGATAAGCATATCAAAGTTTAAATTAGCCTGCCTACATCGTTAGGCAGGCATCGTTTTTTTAGAGAAACAAAGAGCCCCGTTTATTCCAGAACAACCGCATAAAAAAAATAGCCCACCCGGCAGACATCATTTGCAATTCCCACTATTTTTGTACCTTCACGGTTTGTTAAAACCAATCTTTGCGATCACCAGTTAAAACCAACCTAAATGAAATTCAGTATTTCCTCAGCAGAGTTGTTAAAGCAATTGCAATTGGCCAGTGGAGCAATTGCCTCCAATCCGGTATTGCCCATTCTGGAGGATTTTCTGTTTACCATTCAGAACAATAAACTACATATCGCTGCCTCCGACCTGGAAACTTCTATCTTAACCGAGGTGGATATCATGTCAGATGCCAACGGTACGGTTGCTGTTCCGGCAAAGATATTGCTGGAAACCCTGAAAGCCCTTCCGCCCCAGCCCATTACCTTTACGGTCAATGAAGAAAACCTGGCGATAGAAATCACGTCTGCCTACGGCAAATATCGGCTTGCTGGTGAAAACGGGGGCGACTTCCCCAAAATACCAGAACCGGATGCAGTGGATTCCCTCAAAGTATCAGGCGCGGCCTTGTCAAGAGGTGTTACCAAAACCATTTTTGCGGCCAGCAACGACGAATTGCGCCCCGCCATGAACGGGGTTTATTTCCAGATCGACTTCAGTAAACTCATCCTGGTAGCAACGGATGCGCATAAATTGGTGAAATTCACCCTGGGCAACATTACCAGTGAAGTGTCCACCTCTTTTATTGTTCCCAAGAAAGCTTTGAACCTGCTCAAAGGCGCTTTGCCCGAAAAAGAGGACGTTGAAATTTCTTTCAACAAAGCGAATGTATTTTTTTCCTTTGGCAATGTACGATTGATTTGCCGCCTGATCGATGCGCGTTATCCCGATTACAACGCCGTAATACCCGTCGATAATCCCCACTTGCTGACTTTAGAGCGCGTTGGCTTCCAAAACTCGCTGAAGCGCATTGCCATTTATGCCAATAAAACGACCAACCAAGTGCTGCTCAATATCACGGACAGCAGCCTCACGGTATCGGCTCAAGATCTCGATTTTTCCAATGAAGCTACCGAGCAACTGTCCTGCACTTATGAGGGCAAGCCGCTCACCATTGGCTTTAATGCCCGCTTTTTGGTGGAAATGCTGGGCGTGCTGGAGTCAGATGATGTAAAAATGGAATTATCCACCCCTTCTCGCGCTGGTTTGCTACTGCCAGTAGAAGAGAATGAAGGGGAGGACATCTTGATGCTCGTTATGCCGGTCATGTTGAGTAATTGATGCCAGAAGCCAAAATAACACAAGCAATGAGAAACTACCTTTTGCTGGCAACAGCCTGCCTGATTTGCCTTAACGCCTGTAAGAACGAGTCGAAAAAGGATCAAACACCCGAAGAGGTGCTACAGGAATACCAAGGATACATCGATCGCAATGAATTTGATGCAGCCAAACAACTCAGTACCCCTGCCGGGCAAAACTGGCTGTCAGAGTTAGCTGAAATCATCTCTATGGAGCAACCCGATTCTACCATACTCAACACCGAATTTTTGACGATGAATTGTACTGGTGAGGGCGATACACTGATCTGTGCTTGCCAAATGCGCGATCAATATGAGCAATATCCGGCAGAATATATTTTGGTCAGAATCAACGAGCGCTGGTTGGTAGATGCACCCAGGGAGGAAATCATCATCGAAGACGATATTATCGAAGCCATCCCCGATAGCCTACTGGAAAAAATGATGGAGCAGGAATAGAGTGTGCAGTTTTGTTGTCGAGTGATAAAAATCATTGCAAGCGATACAATCATTGCTGAATTTTAACCCGATATCAAACAAAACGACATGTCGGCCATTGAAATTCGTCCCCGCTTTCGGATGGAACTGCCCCTGCCCCCTGGCGAAATAATAGGGCAACTCAAGCAAGCTATTAATCAGCCAACTGCGAAAATAGTGGGCTTTATTGCCGATCATCACGTCGTATTAAAAATTCCGCAAGAACAACGCCATTACTGGTCGCCTCAGTTGAGCCTAGAAGTGGAGGACAACGAAAAAGGTGGAAGCCTGATACGCGGCCTATACGGGCCAGCCCCATCCGTATGGCTCATGTTCCTATTTTTCTATTACGTGATTGGGGCGATTTGCTTGTTTACGGGTATCATGGGGTTTGCACAAGTGAGCTTGGGCATGCCAGCACCAATCTTGTGGGTTTTGCCTATGGGCGCTATCCTGGCTGTGGGCTTATTCCTTTCTGCCAAAGCGGGCGAGCGCTTGGGGCGAGATCAAATGTTGGAGTTAAAAATATTTTTGGAAGAAGTATTAGAAAGCGCCAGTACGCAATAAATCCCATCCCTCTTGTTTGGGATAATCAGAGGCTCTGCTTCAGGTATTTATCAAAGTAAATACTTACCTTACTCCAATATTCAATACAGCATTATGAAAATCGAGAATAACAACCGCCAAATTTGGCAAGATTTATTTCAGGCTGCGATTGCGTTTAGAGACTTAAAGCCCTGGGAGTGGATGTATGATACCGATCTATTTGGCGTACAAGATCCGGTCAGCGGTGAAATTGGCTGGTGTTGTATTATGGGTAATGCGGAAGAGGTGTATGCGCTATGCGTTTATTTAGGCGATGAAGGTTTTGCTTCCTACGATCGCATTTTGAGTAGTTATGGTGGTGAAATGCTGGAAATGCAAGATCAGATTGCAGTGGGGTTAGAACAAAAAATGCTCAAAGTAGAGTTTGTCGGACGCGAAGAGATCACAACGGTCGATCGGGCGGCTTATAAAAGCTTGGGGCTAAAGTTTCGCGGAGAAAACCAGTGGATACAAATCCGGGAGGTTCTCCCAAGCTACTATCCCTGGTATATTTCAGACGAACAGGCCGTGTTTTTGACCCACTGCCTGCGCCAAGCTGCGGAGGTGGCCAAGCGCTATCAAGCTGATCCTAAAATGCTTCAAACAGCAGAAGATATGTTGTTGGTGGTAGTTCCCGCGACTTCCGGCAAAGGCGTGGTTTGGAAAGACAGTCAAGTGCCTAAGCCAACAACAGAAGATACAGCAGCTCGAACCATTGATCCTTTTCTGGTGAATCGGGCTAAAAAAGAATTGGAAAAGGAGGCAGTGGCTCTATGCTTTTCATTAAGCTACATACCCGGTGCTATGGAAGACAAAAAGGGAGAACGCCCATTTTTCACCAGATTCGCCGTCTGGATAGCTTATGGTTCGGGGATGATTACGGGCTTTAAAATACTATCGCCTGAAGAGATGGACAATGAATTTGACGCCATATTCCTTGAACAATTGCACTTGCTGGAAATGATCCCGCAGCAACTCGTCGTGGATAGTAAACAGGCATTCGATTTGGTTGAACCCATCGCCGAAGCATTGGAAATAGAACTGATTCATGACTCGGAAATCGAAGAATTTGCTGAAATGAAAAATTCATTGGGCATTTTTTTGGGAGGGGAGTATGGTTTCTAGTTTTTTTACCCGGCTGAGTACAGCGAAGACGGGCAGGCTAGGTTAAAAGCTAGGTGTGATTTCAAGCTGCGCCACGCCAAGCGTGTGTGCAAGGCAAACAGGCTTTTGCACCCATCCCCCACTACGCACTAACCACTTGAACGGTCCAGGCCATTGCTTTTTCTGCAAAAAGTGCCTTTGTCGCTTTCCAAGTTTTTTCAAACAACTCGGATTGGCGGTAAGCCTCCAACGCCGCTTCGCTTTCCCAAAAGCTGAAAGTGAAAAACACCGCCGGATCGTCTTTTTGGCGCAGCAATTCCAAATGTAGGCAACCTGGAAAATGCCGGATTTGAGTTTTAGTATCCTCAAAAAGCTGGACAAAAGCATCCGTCTCTTCTATTCGGAAATGCAGTTTGACTATCCGTTTGATCATTTCTTAAAATCAATTTGAACCGTATCTTCTATTTGCAGCCCCAGCAAGCTGGCCGCCTTTCCCATATTGATGGCAATTTCGAGGTAGCCCGACGAATTAAAAAAGCAAAGCGGTTCGCCCACTTGGGCATCGGGATAACTTTTCGACAGTACCTTGATGGGGTCATGCCTTTTGAAAAATAGCTTGAAAGCCCTGTTCTGCCCTACCTGCTCAAAAAGGTGGCGCTGGATATTGGTCACCGCATTGTCGTAGTGGTCGATGTAAATGACCGATCCGCGGATATGGGCAGGGCCAATGACGGGTTGCCAAGTCAGGCGTTGTTGAATATTGGTCACCAGTTTTCCCAATGTGTCAATAGGTTGTTTATTGGCGATATGCCCAACCGTTTTGGCAAAAATTTCCTTTAAGGGAAAGGTACTTTCCAGATCGTTTGTCAATGCGAGAGCCTGCTCCGGGCAGGGATCGAAAATCAGGGAAAAAAGACCGTTATCTGGTCCGATAAAGTAATGACCTTGATGTTCAATCATCAGGAATCGGACTTCCTTAGCATAGTAATCGTTGACACTCAGTAAATGAATGGTACCTGCGGGGAAATTCGGCCAAGTTTGGTTGAATAAAAATGCCGCCTGAACGATATTGAAAGGCT
Organism: uncultured Saprospirales bacterium; assembly: GCA_937864265.1. Classification (GTDB taxonomy): domain Bacteria; phylum Bacteroidota; class Bacteroidia; order Chitinophagales; family Saprospiraceae; genus CALMIR01. The sequence goes on from CALMIR010000147.1 coordinate 55,173, forward strand.
CGATTTCATTGGATATGGTAATGAACTGAGCCTGTGGGCAGGCGCACAATATGGCCCCCTTGATGATTGCCAGGTAATGGTCTCGCTCCCCAAAGTCGGTCGTTAAGGTGATTACTGCCATCTTCCAAACAAAATTGATTGGGCAAAATAAAGGAATATAGTTGTGATTGATGCAATAATGGCTAAATTTGCAAGGACGCGAAAAGAACTTTTTGAAAAAAACCATTGTTCAACAAACTAACCATATAAAAGGAGCTTGTCAATATTGAGCGAAATCATTCTGAACGTCGAAGGCGTTGACCCATTAGACCTTTACGGTGAAAACAACGCCAAATTAAACCTGATCCGCAAAGCTTTCCCCGAAGTGACCATCACTTCTCGCGGCAGTAGCTTAAAGCTCAGTGGGGATAAAAAGGAAACACAAAAAGCAAAATCCAAATTTGAATTGATGGTGCGGCTGCTTAGGGAGCACAACGAATTGTCGGTTCAAACGGTACAAGATTTGCTGAATGACCACAATCCCTTCGAAAGCAAGCTGGGCAACAATCATTCCAATAAGACCATCCTCTACGGCAATGACGGCAAACAGATCAAAGCCAAGACGCGCAATCAAAAGAAAATGATTGAAGTGACCGAAGACAACGATATCGTCTTCGCTGTAGGCCCTGCCGGAACGGGCAAAACCTACACTGCGGTCGCTTTAGCCGTGAGGGCTTTGAAGAACAGGTGGGTAAAAAAAATCATTCTGACCCGCCCTGCTGTAGAAGCAGGGGAGAGCTTGGGCTTTTTGCCCGGCGATTTGAAGGAAAAAATAGACCCCTACCTGCGCCCGCTTTACGATGCCCTGGATGACATGTTACCCGCCGACAAGCTGGCGCAGTTCATGGCTACCCGGGTGATTGAAATAGCGCCTTTGGCTTTTATGCGGGGTCGAACGCTGGACAATGCCTTTATCATTTTGGATGAAGCGCAAAACTGTTCGACCATGCAAATCAAAATGTTCCTGACACGATTGGGTCCCTCCGCCAAGTGCATCATTACCGGCGATTTATCACAGATCGACCTTCCTTTTCATCAAAAATCGGGCTTGCGCCGGGCGATTGATTTGTTGAAACACCTGGAAGGCATTGCGCTGGTAGAACTGGATGCTGACGACGTGGTTCGCCACCGATTGGTACGCGAAATCATTATCGCCTATGAAAAATCGGATCAAAAATTGAGGGCCAAGCTGAAAAAAAAGGAAGAAGAAGAGTAAAAGTTTCTAGTTTCAGGTTGACCTGTCCTGAAACCAGAGACAAAAGCCTAGCTATAGCCTGATTTGAAACCAACACGCATGACAACATCGACTGTCACTTACAGCGCAGGCCTGCGCACCACCTGCACGCATACCCGTTCTGGTAATGCCATCATCACCGATGCCCCGGTGGACAACCATGGCCGGGGAGAGGCATTTTCTCCAACTGATTTGGTAGCCACTGCTTTGGCCACTTGCATGCTAACCGTGATGGGTATCGCTGCCGAAAACCGCGGCTTGTCCATAGATGGCGCCCATGCCGAGGTAACCAAAATCATGGCTGCTGATCCGCGTCGCATCAGCGAGGTCAAAGTGCTGATCCACATGCCGCCCTATGATTTCAGCGAGGCCCACAAAAAACTCTTAACAGAAATTGCACTAAATTGCCCCGTAGCTAAGAGCTTGCATGCCGATTTGATTCAGTCGGTGGAGTTGCGGTGGGGAGAAATTGAGTGAGTGTGAGAGGTGAGTGAGTGTGGGTGTGGGTGTGTCGCTTAACTTCATAAATCGTATATCCCTGCCCCCGTCCGATCCCGCTGATAGCGGAAGGCGGGAAAAGTCTGGCTTCAAGCCCTGTCCTCGATTGCTCAAAAACCTAGCATAAGGCCAAGCCATCAAACTTGTGACGCTTCGCGTTATGCTCAAAAGCTGGGCTTCTGTCTAGCCATCAATTCCTCCCTGCCCGACCGGCTGTAGCCCGGGCGGGAAAAGCCTAGCTTCAAGCCTAGCCCATTACCCATTCAACGTTTTCCAAAGGACGTCTTTCAATGCTTCCAGGCCATACCCGGTGACCGATGAAATAAACACATGCGGGATACCAGCGGGCAATTCAGCTTTTAGCATTTGTTGCAACTCCTCGTCAATCAGGTCGCACTTACTGATGGCCAGCACACGAGGCTTGTCCAGCAATTCTTCATTGAACATTTGGAGTTCGTTCAGGAGCACTTCATACTCCTTCTGAATGCTTTCTGTATCGCAAGGGATGACAAAGAGGAGGGTGGCGTTGCGCTCTATATGCCTCAAAAAGCGAATACCCAGTCCTTTTCCTTGGTGGGCGTTTTCGATGATGCCTGGAATATCGGCCATAATGAAGGAGCGCATATCCCTGTAAGCTACAATTCCCAGGTTGGGCGTTAGGGTGGTAAAAGGATAATCGCCGATTTTGGGCTTGGCGGCGGTGATCGAGGACAGCAAGGTGGATTTGCCTGCATTGGGATAACCTACCAATCCGACATCGGCCAACACTTTGAGTTCCAGTATTTTCCATTCTTCCTTGCCCGGCTCGCCGGGTTGGGCATAGCGCGGGGTTTGGTTGGTCGGCGACTTGAAATGATCGTTGCCAAGCCCTCCCCTTCCGCCTTCCAACAAGGTTTGAACTTCGCCGTCGTTGGTTATTTCGAACAAGATTTCTCCTGTTTCGGCATCTTTGGCTACGGTGCCCAGGGGTACGTCCAGGATAACATCCTCGCCACTAGCCCCAGACATGCGATTTTTTGCGCCATTAGCGCCATCGCTGGCTATTACATGCTTGCGGTATTTAAGGTGGAGCAATGTCCACATATTTCGGTTTCCTTTCAACAAGATATTACCGCCACGGCCACCATCGCCGCCGTCTGGGCCGCCTTTGGGTTGCAATTTGGAGCGATAAAAATGTACAGAGCCTGCTCCCCCCGCACCTGAGCGGCAACATATTTTGACGTAGTCAACAAAATTTTCTTCTGCCATGCCGCAAAGATAGGGAAAAGCACCCGTTTTTGAGCGACAGCAATAGCCGGGGTTTAGATTTTGGCTACACTTTATTTTTTGCCTTTTTTGGAAACACTTTCAAAGCGGTACAAGACACTAAGGGCAGCATTGTCTATATCGAAGCCGGAGTTCAGCCCGATATTTTGCAAATCGCCATTGCCATAACCTAAATTGGCCACAAAAAAAGGCCGTGTATCCAGGCTGATGTAAAATTTTTCGTTGATGTCGAGCATCAAGCCAATGGTGTAACCCAGGGAAAAACCCAGAGAAAAATTATTGGGCCCGGCTTCTCGGATGTCATAACTAATGCCTACCCCGGGCTGCCACCCGTGAACGAATTGCAGTTGATCCACTATGGGTTTTCTTTTTTCCGATCCGATGTTGAAACCAAAATTGAGCGAACTCCTGGCATCAGAGGTCCGGGAATCGAGGTATTCGAGGCTGCCAAACAAGCCCTCCATGCGGATGTATTTGCCGGAAGGCTTCTGATATTTGTAAATGAGCTGAAAATTGTCGAAATTAAACAGGCGAACGCCTATTTCGCGTTTAATCAATGGCGCACTTTCCTGGGCGATTAGGATCGAACACGGTGCTGCAAACAGCAATAGTAACAAAAGGGTTTGAAAAGATTTCATACAGCGTTGGTTGAGATGAACTAATAGGTCAAGTTTGTATAGGTTTACCTAGACAGCTTGAAATCGCTAAAAGGTTGGGTATAAAAATAGGGGATAATAAGCTGCGAAGTACCCAAGGGAAGGTCAATAAAGCCAATGGAAAGTTAAAAGCGCCTAAGAAAAAATCAATACCCGTTATAATTTGTATATAGTACCGCAGAAAAATTAAGTTCCCGATTTGTCCTTACCCTAGTGGGCTAAACGGTTCACTTCAAGTGTGTCCGCTAGGGTAAGGACTTCGATAAATCAGGAAGTCATTTTTTGCACACTACTAACGCAGAAAAATTAAGTTCCCGATTTGTCC
>CALMIR010000148.1 GCA_937864265.1 uncultured Saprospirales bacterium
TGCCCTTTGTTTCTTCTTGCCCCCGTCCGTTCCACTGAAGCGTATCGGCATCAGCGGGATCATGCCGCCCGCATTGATCTGGTCGGGCAGGCCGGGCAGGCGACTGCATAGGCGGGTATGGTTCAAAAAAAAACGTCCTTCCGTGATGAATCGATCCTGGCTTTGTGCAAAATCAAATTTTTATAAGAAAGCCCTGAATCAAATATCCAACACCAAAAAAATCATATCTTTGCGGCAAAATAGCAAGCGTTGCAGCGTACCCTAAGTCAATACGATGAAGTCATCGGCACTTGCCGGGGCATTTTTGAGCAAAAAGCACACGATTACGGCACAGCGTGGCGTATTTTGCGCCTGACCTCACTCACCGATCAAATGCTGATCAAAGCCGGACGCATTCGCAGTATTGAAGAAAAAGGCAAGCAGCGCATTGCGGAAGGAGTAGCATCTGAATTTATAGGACTGATCAATTACTGCATCATCGCGCTGATCCAAGCGGGTCTGCCCGAAGATACACCTTTGGACATGCCCATTGAGGAATCGCTGAAGTTGTATGATCAGTATGCTGCGCAAACCAAAGCCCTGATGGAGGCCAAAAACCACGATTACGGAGAAATCTGGCGTCAAATGCGTGTTTCCTCCATGACCGATTTGATATTGATGAAACTCCACCGAATAAAACAAATTGAAGACAAGCAGGGCGCTACTTTGATTTCAGAAGGAGTAGAAGCCAACTATCAGGACATCATCAACTACGCCGTTTTTGCCTTAATCAAAATGGCAGAACAAAAAGCAAATACATGACGCTCAGCACATTAGTTATTTCCATCGCCATAACAGCACTGATTCTAACCTTGATTATCGGTTTGACCACCAAAAGCATCAAGAATTGGATAATCAGTTATTTGCAAAATTTTTGCGGGGCACTTTTCGTCTTTTCCGGCTGGGTAAAAGCCATTGATCCCCTTGGCACCGCTTTTAAAATGGAGCAATATTTTGCCGAATTTGAAGCCGCCTTTTCCGGCACCTGGTTTTCGTTTTTGGCACCCTTATTCCCCTGGTTGTCCAAGTACGCCATTTCTTTTTCCGTCGGGATGATCGTTTTTGAAATTGTACTGGGCATCCTTTTGCTGATCGGCGGTTGGCGCAAATTTACGGCCTGGGCTTTTTTCCTCTTGGTGGCATTTTTTACTTTCCTAACAGGCTTTACCTACTTGACGGGTTACGTACCGTCCGATCCGGTGTATGTGGTACAAAACGTATCGGGCGAAACCCGCGAAATAACGGGCGATGAAGTAGCCGAACTAGAAGGCGCCTGGAAAGCCATTGATACGATAAAAGTCAACTTCTTTCAGTTTGGCAAATGGGGGCCTTATGTTGCCACCAATATGAAAGTAACCGATTGCGGTTGTTTCGGCGATTTTTTGGTGTTGGAGCCGAAAGTATCCTTCCTCAAAGACGTTTTTCTGCTGATTCCGGCGCTGGTATTTTTATTTTTTTGGCGACAAAAGCACCAACTGTTCAGCGCTCCCATCCGGACGGGCATCGTTTTGCTTTCCACAACAGGCTTGATCTTGTACTGTTTTAGCAACTATAAATGGGATTTGCCCCATGCTGATTTCCGGCCTTTTAGAGAGGGGCGCAACATCCGCTTGGAGCGAAATATGGAAGAAATAGCAGGTGGAAATATCCAAACCATAGCCTACGAACTGACCAATAAAGCAAGCGGGGAGAAAAAAATCATTCCCGTGGCCGAGTATTTACAAACCTACAAAGACTATCCCAAAGATAGCTGGGATTCCGAACAGATTACCAGCGAGCCAAGCATTCAGTTGGTGAAATCGAAAGATGCGCCCGAGGGTTATGTCATCCCGGCTGCGGAGGGCGAAGATTTTGAACAAGAATTGGTCAAGTACTTGAAAGGGCGCTGGAAAATAGCAAGCGATACCTTTACGAAAGTAGTAGAACCTACTAAAATCAGCGATTTTGAAGCTGGCGATGCCAATGGCAACGATAAAACTTACGACATACTCAACGAGGAAGGGTATAGTTTTATGATTATTGCTTACAAGTTGAAGGCCGATGAGGTGAGTACGACCACTCGTGTAGTCGAAGACAGCATTTATGTCGTGGATACCCTGGCTCAGGCCGATTCGATCATCCTGACACGCCGACTGGATCGGGTGGACAAACGCCAGGTCGAAGAAAAGGTTTATACTTGGAACAACCACTATCTGGAACCCTGGGTAAATCAGGTCAACCCGGTCATGGAAGCGGCTGCGGGCAACAAAATACCGGTATTTGCCATCACTGCCCTGGCTGAACCGGAAAAGCTCAACAGCTTCCGCGAAATCACGCAAAGTACTTACCCTTTTTATACAGCGGACGATATCATGTTGAAGACCATTATCCGCTCTAATCCAGGGGTCGTTTTGTTGAAGAAAGGCGAAATCATTCAAAAGTGGCATTACAGCAAATTGCCTCCTTTTGCAACGATCCAATCGCAGTATATGAAATAAAACCCAGCTCATTCCTATATGGGACTAGCTCCATTTCAAATTGGCCGGGAGGCCGATTTTGAGCAACTGATTACGGAGATGATGGACGAAGGCTATGGCCAGGTTCTCTCTTTTGTACCAGATTATTTGATTAGCGGCCTTCGATCCATTGTGTTGGAAAAAATCGATCAGGGTAAACTGCGCCCTGCCGGGGTAGGCAACAATACGACCTTCGCGCGCAATACCAGCATTCGAAGCGATCTGATTTGCTGGATTGAGAAGAATACAGAAAATCCTTTTGAACAAGAGTTCCTCTCTTTGGTGCAAGGCTTTGTTTATTACCTCAACCGCACCTGCTATACGGGCATACACGATTTTGAATTTCACTATGCTGCCTATGAGGCGGGCACCTTTTACAAACGGCACAAAGACCAGTTTAAAACCGACGATCGCCGCCAGTTTTCCATGATTACCTACCTGAATGATGACTGGCATACGAAAGATGGCGGAGCGCTAGTCTTGTACCCCGAAACGGCGCCAGTGGCTATTTTACCGGAAGGTGGAAAAACTGTTTTTTTCAGAAGCGATCAGTTGGAACACGAGGTGCTGACTGCCCACCGCCTTAGGCTGAGTATCACCGGGTGGTTGAAACGCTAAAGGCGTTTTAGAGGACTTCTAAAGGCCATTAATGGCTCTACTAATTGATAAACTCTTGCGGAAATTTGGTTGGGAAATCGCTCTTTTTCAGCGGTGTCCAAAACCTTGGCATTTTCAATAGCGATGTGCGTGTTAGGAAACAAGGAAGAAAAATCGGGATTGGAGGGATTGTAAGCACCCATTTCTATTTTCAGCGCTTTTTTAAAATCCTTGCAGGTTTTTAAACCGGTTAGTGTTTGGGAAGGAGCTTTCAAATGGAGAAATAGCCATAACTCAAAACAGGGATTGCTCAAAATAAGGCGATACTTTTCTTTTTGCTCACATTTTTTAGCAACATTGGCAAGATGTGCTTCCTGCCATCTATCCATATCAATGACTATCCAAACTAGGTCGTCCTTACCAAAAATGCCAAATTCTGCTACAAAATCATCGGCTCTTTTCAAAACATGATTTGGAGCCGATTTATGGTCTTCTGCTGTTGCTAGAACAACGATTTTGACCCTTTGGATACCGTGGCAGAAATGCTCAAAATAAGCTTTTTCGGTTCTTTCTCCCTCACAAGCAATGACGTATAGACTGGCATCTCTGAATGGTTCCCCTTTTTATATGCCCTGTTTTTTCTTTTGCCCATCTTCCAATAATTACCAATCTAATTCTTGTAAGTTGCCCAAAAAAGGGACTGCACCAAATCGACCCTGTAAATAGCCTCTGCGGATATCCTTGTCGTATCTCGGCTTGAATTCGCTCAGTGGATAAATGGAAGAAATACCCTGATTGTCTTTTTCAGCAAACCATATTTCATCCTGCCTGAATAACTTCAAATCCAGTAAGCTGGATTCGTGGGTGGTAAATATCAATTGCCCTTTTGAGCGGCTGCTATCAGATGAAAGATACATTTCGATGAGTTGCTTAGCCATTTGAGGGTGCATGCTTCTATTGAACTCGTCCACGATGTAAACTTTATCCTTCAGCATGGTGTCAATGAAGGCCGGAGTTAGTTCTATAAGGCGTTTGGTACCGTCCGATTCTTCAATAAAATCGAAATCAATAGCACTGCCATTCACTTGGTGGCGGGTCACTAGCTTGACGGCACGAGGTTCGCCATCTTCGTTGAGGTAAATGCCATATTTGATGTCGTCTTTGCCCTCGTAAACGGCTACTTCTTCTTTTTCCAACCACTTGAGGATATCCTCTTTTTCTTCTATTTCATGTAGCCCAAAAAGTTGATCAATATTGATTTCTTGCGCAGCAATGGAAGTGACTCCTGTATCTATGGCCTTAATGATTTGGTTGGTTTTCTTTTGGTATTTTTCATTTAAAAGAATATTCTCAAAAAGCCCATCTAACTCGGAATGGGGATGCACAATTTCCAGTATTTCATCAAACCAAGAGAACGGTTCTTTGACATATTCGATGTCTTTTTCGCTGGCTTCCGTGATAAAAGGTTGGTTAGGTCGGATTTCCTCTTGGTAAATCTCCACCTTTACTTTTTCCTTTTCTGTTTTCAAATATTGAGGGTGCAATTGGATGGTGGTTTTGAAATCGAGGCTCGTTTCTCGCTCAAAAACCAATTCATCATCTTTCCCTGGTTTGGTTTTGTAAAGCCATTCATCTTGTATTCTATCAGATAAAAATGAGATGCCGTAAGCGTAGCAAGTGCCGTTTACTACAAACTCAAACTCAAATTTTGAGGGCTTCTCCCGACAGGTTTTATCTAGTTTGAAATAGCGGTGATCCAGCTTTGTTTTGGCGGTTTCTGTGCCTTCTAAAATGAGATTTCTGGCAGCTTCCATCGCTAAAACGAGATTGGATTTGCCAGCCCCATTAGCACCGTAAATAGCAGCTACCTTAATCAATGACAAGTCTTTGCTTAGGGTATAAATGTGTTCTTGATGGATTCTGAAATTTCCACTGAGCATGTTGAATTCAGCCTCTTCCTTGAACGACAAATAATTTTCGACCACAAAACGGATAAGCATTTTCAGAGATTTTTTCTCTTTAAAAAAGAAAATCTACGCAAAATACTAAATATTTGCTTTAAAACGAAATTGATAAGTGAAAAAATCACTTTGTGTAAATGAGATGAGAACGCTTATTAAAATTATAAGGTGCTAACAATCGAGTTGGAACACGAGGTGCTGACTGCCCACCGCCTTCGGCTGAGCATCACCGGGTGGTTGAAACGCTAAAGGCGTTAATTGTTCAATACCGAACACAAAAGTGTTCATGCTCGTACAACTTGCCTTTATGGATGTAGTTTAAATATTTGATAAACAGGTTTTTATAATTTTGGCATAAGTATTGATCCTTATTCCTTGAAATCACCCGACTGTATTTTGGTTAAGCACTACTCAGGTCGGACAACAAGCGAAAGGATCATAAAACTGCCAAAACCATGTTGCAAAACTATTTAAAAACTGCCCTGCGCAACCTTTGGAAAAACAAAATCACCGGAATCATTAACATCGTGGGGCTTGCCGTGGGTATGGCCGTAGCCATCCTGATCGGGTTGTGGATGCACGATGAACTGACCTACAATAAAAACCACCAGCACTATGACAAGCTTGCCCAGGCCATGCTTACCCAAACCTTTAATGGGCAAACCAATACAGGGACTGCGATTTCTCTACCCCTCGGCAAAACCTTGCGCGACAACTATGGCAGCGACTTTCAAGAGATCGCCCTCTGCTCCTGGAATTTCGACCACATACTGGCAGTCGATGATAACAAGATAGCTAAGCAGGGAATGTGGGCAGAACCAGCTTTGCCCAAAATGCTTTCCCTGCCCATGATACATGGCAATTGGGAAGAAGCGCTAAAGACACCCTCTTCCATCCTGATAGCCGAATCCATTGCCCGGCATTTCTTTGGCGATGACAACCCCATGGGCAAATCGATCAAAGTCGATAGCCGCCGGGAATTTCAGGTAACTGGCGTTTTCAAAGACATGCCCCACAATTCCAGTTTCTACGAAGTACTGTTTTATTTGCCCTGGGAAGCTTACTTGGACGACCAGGAGTGGGTAAAAATGGCCATGACGCAATGGGACAACCATTCGTTCCAACTCTTTGCACAAATAGCCGAAAACAGCTCGATCGAAGCCGTTTCCGAAAAAATTCGCGATGTTGAAAAAAACAACAATACCACCACTTCCGCCAATCCGCAACTCTTGCTGCACCCCATGTCCAAGTGGTATTTATATGCGGACTTTAAAGACGGGATAAACTCGGGCGGGCGTATTCAATATGTGCGTTTATTTGGTATCATTGGCATATTTGTCTTGCTGCTGGCCTGCATCAATTTCATGAACCTTTCAACTGCCCGTTCGGAAAAGAGGGCTAAGGAAGTAGGCATTCGCAAAACCGTTGGCTCCATGCGGGGTCAGTTGATCGGCCAATTTTTGAGCGAATCGCTATTGGTTGTCTTTTTGTCTATGTTTATAGCCGTATTGCTGGTACAGTTGGCGCTGCCGTGGTTCAATGAAGTAGCGGATAAAGAAGTAACTATTCCCTGGACAATGTCCGCTTTTTGGGTCTTACTCTTAGCGTTCGGTATTTTTACCGGGCTATTGGCAGGCAGCTATCCGGCCTTTTATCTTTCTTCTTTTCAACCCCTAAAAGTACTGAAAGGCATGCATCGGGCAGGCCGTTGGGCGGCTTTGCCTCGACAGTCTTTGGTGGTGCTGCAATTTACAGTATCGGTATCGCTCATTATTGGGACGATGGTGGTTTTTCAACAAATCCAACACGCCAAGAACCGCCCTGTGGGCTATTCCAGAGATGGGCTGCTTCAGACTTTTATTACCAATGGGCTTTATGGCAAGGTAGATGCTTTGCGCGCCGAACTGCTGGCAACAGGTATGGTAGAAGAGGTCAGCCAATCTTCCAGCCCGACAACAGGTATTTGGTCGAACCTCACGGGATTTGAATGGGAGGGTAAAGACCCCGCACAGGATCCGCTATTTGGTTTCGTAGCCTGCAATGAAGAATTTGGAAAAACCATTGGCTGGGAGTTATTGGAAGGGCGCGATTTTTCCAGGGAATTTGGCATGGATTCTACTGCGTTCATCCTCAACGAATCGGCAGTGAAGTTGACAGGGCTGGATGATATCGTAGGAAAAACCATCCGTTGGGAAGGCACTCCAAAACAGGTTATTGGAGTGGTAAGGGACATGGTGATGGATTCCCCTTATGAACCGATGCGACCGACCATTTTTGCCATAGAATACGGCTGGGCGAATATTATCAACGTAAAGCTGAAGCCAGGCGTGCCCGTGGAGGATGCACTGGATGCCGTGGAGGCTGGTTATGTCAAAATAGACCCAGACAGTCCCTTCGACTATAAATTTGCCGATGAAGAATACGATCAGAAATTTCGATCAGAAGTGCGGATAGGCACCCTGGCGCGCCTGTTTGCCTTTCTGGCTGTATTAATCTCTTGCCTGGGCTTGTTTGGCCTGTCAACCTTCTCTGCGGAACAGCGCACGAAAGAAATCGGCATTCGCAAAGTGCTGGGCGCAACGGTAGCAGGCCTCTGGGCCTTGCAGGCCAAAAACTTTGTCCTCTTGGTGGTGGTGTCCTGCATGATTGCTATTCCGCTGGCTTGGTATTTTGTGAAAAACTGGCTGAGCGATTACCAATACCGGATTGACCTCAATTGGAGCGTATTTGTTTTAGCGGCAGGTCTGGCGATCGTAGTTACTTTACTGACGGTGAGCTTCCAAAGCGTACGGGCGGCATTGGCGAACCCGGTAAAGAGTTTGAAAAGTGAGTGACCTGTATTGAAGCATCTAATTTCAAATAGATATGATACAGAATTATCTAAAAGTAGCTATACGCCATCTCTTGAAGCAAAAAGGATTGGCTGCCATCAACGTACTTGGCCTGAGTATTGGCTTGGCCTGTTTTAGTTTGTTTTTACTCTATGCCCTTAACGAATTCAGCTACGACAGCTTCCATGCAAATGGCGATCGCATATTCCGGGTGTATCGCTGGGTGGAAAACATCAATGGGCGAGATGCAGAAGGCGATGCCTATCTTCCTATGCCTCTTGCACCAGCCTTGAAGGCAGACTTAGCTGATGTGGAGGAGGCCATACGCTGGCGCGGTGCCTGGGATGACAGCTTTGTTCGGGTAGCCAACAAAGTGAGCCGCACTGGGGTTAGTTTTGCTGACCCACAAGTGTTTCAGTTTTTCTCATTTCCAATGAAATACGGCGATGCAGCTACGGCTTTGAAAGATCCGCGCCAAGTCGTGCTAACAGAAGAAACAGCACGCTTCCTTTTTGGTGAAAGCAACCCTACCGGGAAAACCCTGGAAATTCAGGTGGAGGATCACTTCGAGCCTTTCACCGTGTCGGCGGTAGCTGAAAACTTGCCACCCAATTCTTCGCTCCATTTCCAGATAGTGGGCAGTTTTGACTATTACGCAGGGACAAGGCATGGGCTACAAAGTGCCGACAATTGGGGGCGCTCGTTTTTAGCGACTTATGTGCGCCTCCGGGAAGGCAGTGGCTTGGCGAACAACGCTGAGACCTTACTCGCATTTCGCAAAAAATATTATCCGGATGAAGAGGCCCGGCTGAGAGAAATGGGCTATTGGAAAGAGGATGGTGCTCCTATTACTTATCGCTTGCAACCCCTTACCGAGATTCATACCGATACGAGCTTGTATGGTGGGGATATTCCCGCTATAGAACCGAAAAGCATTTGGATGTTGCTGTTGATAGCAGCGGGTGTATTGCTAATTGCCTGCATCAATTTTACGACCCTTGCTATTGGCAGGTCGGCGGGCCGCGCCAGAGAGGTTGGTGTGCGAAAGGTAATGGGGAGTGAACGAAAGCATTTGATCGGTCAATTCCTAACAGAAGCGATGCTGCTGGCTGTGATATCATCGGGTATTGGGTTGGTACTATTGCAAGTGCTGCTGCCTTTTTTCAACGAAGTGGCCGATCGAGATTTAGTCTTCTCATCTGCCCTTTTTACTGAGTATGGCGGCTTGCTTTTGGGGTTAACCCTTTTGGTCGGTTTATTAGCAGGCAGCTATCCTGCTTTGATGCTTTCCGGATTCAAACCGATAGAGGTGTTGAAAAGTAAAATCAAACTTGGCGGTGCCAATCTGTTTACCAAGAGCCTCGTCACTGGGCAGTTTGTTATTTCAGTTGGGCTGATCATTTCTACGTTTGTCATCTTGAAGCAACTGCATTTTATGCGCAGCCAGAACCCCGGATTCACTAAAGAAAACGTGGTGGTGGTAGATGCTGAAGGGGTTGATTCTGAGGCGCTTTTACCGCGTTTTCGACAAGTACTACAAACGATACCACAGGTAAAAGGTGTTGCGGCTGCCGAATTGGGCTTAGGCGAAGGCATGGGTTGGTCGCGGTCTGGCTGGGATGACAATGGCATCCATCGGGAGGTGTTTGAGTTTTTTATAGACGCCCATTATCTCGATGTTTTAGGCATGGAATTGCTAGTAGGGCGCAATTTTGATCCAGCTAAAGTAGCCGATACCATCAATTCGATCATCATCAACGAAACCATGATGAAACAGTTTGGTTGGACCTTGGAGACTGCGCTCGACCAACCGCTCAATGGTTATTATGAAGACCCCGAAACACCTTTACCGAGGGTGATTGGTGTGGTAAAAGATTTTCACTTTCGCCCTTTCAAAGAAGCTGTTGAACCACAGTTGTTTCACCAATTCAGCGACTATTCCCCCTATAAATTTTTTGTTCGCATAGAAGCAGGTAATCCGACACCTGTATTGGCTACCCTGCAAAAGGCATGGGAAAGCATTGAGCCAGTATATCCTTTCAAGTATAGTTTTTTGGATGAAGACCTCAACCGTTTTTACCACGCTGAAAGCCGGCTAGGCCGCATCATTGCTTGGGCAGGGGGTGTAGCTGTATTTTTAGCTTGCCTCGGTTTATTTGGTTTGGCTGCTTTAGCTGCCGCAAACCGCACCAAAGAAATTGGTATCCGGAAAGTACTAGGGGCAACCACAGCAGGCATAGTAGGACTTTTGTCAAAAGACTTTTTAAAACTCGTCGCCCTTGCCTTAGTCATTGCCTCGCCGCTGGCTTATTATTTCATGGAGCGCTGGCTGCAAGACTTCGCCTACCGCGTTGAAATCCAATGGTGGATATTTGCGTTGGCAGGCGTGGTGGCTATTGGGGTAGCGTTTTTGACGGTGAGCTTCCAGAGTGTGTGGGCCGCATTGGCCAACCCGGTGGAGTCGCTTAAAAATGAGTGATGCCTGTCTTGAGAAACGGTAGAGAAATACAGCCTTTTGCGGCATGAGGAACTGGCGGAGTGAATAGAACAACCTTCTTAACTATTGGAAAATGATAAAAAACAACCTCATCATTGCCTGGCGCAGGCTGCTAAGAAGCAAGTTACCAACGGCCATTAACATCATTGGATTGGCAATAGGTATCGCCGGATGTCTGCTTGTTTTCCAAATTACCAGCTACGAACTCGGTGTGAACAAAAGTATTTCGGAGCGAGACCGAATTTATCGGGTTTGGACACAATTTAATGGCGAGTTTTCGATGGAAAATTCGGGCGTGCCGACAGGTGTAGCCGCCCTCGCTGCTGAAGCGATTCAGGGAACAGAAGTACAATGTATGTTCCATAGCTACAACGCAAAGGTCGAAGTCCCTGAACCAAATGGTAAAGGCCGGCGAAACTTGGGTGTTCAAGAAGACCTTGTTATCACTGACCCGTCTTTTTTTGATCTTATTCAAAACTTTGAATGGCTGGAAGGATCGGCATACCAATCACTTGCACAGCCCAATCAGGTTGTACTAACGGAGCAGAAGGTAAAACAATACTTTGGTTTGGCTAATCCAAGAGATGCCATAGGTCGGGAATTGATCTATGCCGATTCACTGGTTTTGACTGTAAGTGGCGTTTTGCGTGAGCGAGATTTTAGTTCCGATTTTACTTTTACAGATTTCATTTCAGCAGCTAGCATTCCCGGCAGTTTGCTCAAGCAGTATGTTTCGCTGGACGATTGGGACGGTGTGCGCAGCGCAGACCAATTTTTTGTCAAAGCCGCTGAGGGTATAAGCGCAGGGCAGTTAGCCGAACAATTGCAGCCCCTTAACGATCGTTACAATGCTGATATAGAAGCAGGTGAGGCGCGGGATGAGTTCAAGTTGCAGCCCCTCAGCGAGCTGCATTTCAACCAATCGCTTCGTACCTTTGACAATGGACCTGCACCTGCACACCTGCCTACCCTATACGGATTGATGGTCATTGCTGGAATGTTACTCCTCATTGCTGCCGTCAATTTTATCAATTTAGCCACGGTGCAGGCGACCCGCCGTTCGAAAGAAACAGGCGTGCGAAAGGTAATCGGTGCTAGCCGTCAAGCACTAGCCAAGCAATATTTGACAGAGACGGCATTACTAGCAGTGTTAGCCCTTCCCGTAGCTTTAGGCCTGACAGAATTGGCGGGCACTTATTTTACTGATTTTTTGCCTGAAGGCTTGGAAATAAGTGTATCGTCACCTAAAGTGTTGGCTTTTTTGGTGCTGTCAGTGGTGCTTATTACGTTTATATCGGGATTGTACCCAGCTTTTATGATGGCTTCTTTCAATCCAGCGTTTGCCATCAAAAACCAGTCTATTGGCAAAGGCTCGGCTGGCTTGCGCAAAGGGCTTATTTCATTTCAATTTGTGCTGGCACAAGCGTTCATTATCGGAGCAATCATCATAGGGCAGCAACTGCACTTTGCCCTTAACAAGGATCTCGGCTTTAACAAAGAAGCTATTATATATTTCTACCTGCCCTGGCAGTCGGAGGTGTCAAAACGCCAGCTTTTTACGGAAGAGTTAAGGCAACAACCCGGTGTTCTAGCTGCTACGATGCAAAATAAGCCCCCCATAGAGGGCGGTTACCAGACTGGAGTGCTTGATTTTGAGCGAAACGGGGAAATAACCAGTGCGGAAGTACATTTTCGTTTTGTGGATACCGCCTACCTTCATGTGTTTGATATTCAACTCATAGCTGGACGTAACCTCTTGCCATCTGATACAATTCAAGAAATTGTGATCAATCAAAAAATGGTGAATGTCATGGGTTTTTCCAGTTCTGCTGAAGCCATTGGAAAAACGGTGAAAATGCACGACAAAAACATTCCCATTGCTGGAGTAGTTGCCGACTTCCATCTTCAATCCTTGCATAATGCCATTCCACCTTTAGCCATCACGACTAGCCCAGGCTGGAGTGTGGCTGCTAAATTGACCTCTAGCCAGCCATTAAGCAGCAGTATGGGAAAATGTAAAGCTACCTATGCTACTATTTTTCCAGGTGTTGAATTCAATCCCATGTTCATGGACGAATCAATAGCGCAACTCTATGAGTCGGAGCTTCGCATGGCAAAGCTCATCAATACAGCAACTGGTTTGGCCATCTTGCTATCTTGTCTTGGCCTTTTTGGGCTGGCCTTTTATACCGTGAACGCCCGAGCTAAAGAAATCAGTATTCGCAAGGTGCTGGGTGCCAGTGTGGCTAGTGTTGTCGGCTTGCTATCGAAAGAAGTATTGCTTTTGGTGGCTGGCTCTTTACTGCTAGCAGGGCCCTTAGCTTATTATTTTGTAGAGCGCTGGCTGCAAGACTTCGCCTACCGCGTTGACATCCAATGGTGGGTATTTGCGCTGGCAGGAGTGTTGGCCATTGGTGTGGCGTTTTTGACGGTGAGCTTTCAGAGTGTGAAGGCAGCATTGGCGAATCCGGTTGAATCGCTCAAAAGTGAGTGATGCAGAACAGGGAGCATAGAACATTAGGGCAAAACAGACGCTAACTATCAGGGAAAAACTCGTCTAGTTCCAGCGTAATGCCAGTAGCCGGATCGTGTAGGCTGCCAGAAGTAAAGGTAGTGTATTTACGGTCGGGAGTAAATATATGGACGCTGCGCAGGGTAGGGACGACAAGCCAGGCGGATTTTACCCCGGAAGGAAAATATATTTGAAAAAACTTGTTCTTGACGCTGTTCATGCCTTGCTCCGGAGAGAGGATTTCGATGACTGTGATGGGCGGTTCTGTTACTTGTATCTCATCCTCTAATAGATCAATTGGGGCTTTAGGGTAAATGCAAAGATCTGGTACAGAAGCTTTTACGCCAGGAGGTGATAAGTTTAGTTCACTCATAAAATTGAATTGATCCTTAAAGCGTCTTACTAGAGCAGCGCCTAATTGTAATTGGATATAGCTATGGTTTTTACTTGGCCTAGGTTTGTTGCGTTCTGTTTGATAGTCCTCTATGGCACTGGATGAGCCTTCTTCTATAAAAACATCTTCTTTCATCATGGCTTAAATTTTATTATGCTACAAAAATAATAAAAAAAATGCTACAAAACTACCTTAAAATTGCTTTGCGCAATTTTCGCAGGCACCAACTACACACCTGGCTCAACGTCGCCGGTCTCACTTTCGGGCTGACCTGCTTTCTGTTGCTGGGCCTATACCTATTCGACGAATTGACATTCGACAGCCAACACTCGCAAGCTGACCGCATCTACCGGGTCATCGAGCATCAAAAAACAAAAAACGAGGAGCTGAACATTGCGGGTAGCAACTACCAGTTGGCGGAGGAATCGAAAAAGAAAATCCCCGAAATAGTTAACACCACCCGCATTGCCCGCTTCGGTCGTGCTAACCTGATGAACCCTGACAAACCGGGCTACAAGGTGCATGAATCCCTCACCGTGGCCGACAATAGCTTGATGGAAATATTTGATTTTCAGGTACTGGAGGGAGATACCAAAACTGCCCTAAAAGAGCCGAACGCCATCGTAATAACGGAAGAACTGGCCCAACGATACTTCCACACCAACCACGTTTTGGGTAAAACCATGCACATGGACTTTCAGGAAGAGCCGTTAAAAATTACGGCAGTACTGAAAAACCACCCACGTAATTCCAGCTTCGACTTTCCACTTGTTATTTCCGAAGCCACTTTTCTGACCGACA
>CALMIR010000149.1 GCA_937864265.1 uncultured Saprospirales bacterium
AACAGTTGTTGATGAGTGAGTACATGGATTATCCGCCGCAAGGCGCCTTGCCCCGCGTTGTCAACATCCTGCAAGCGCTGCGCCGCAAAGATGTGGGTACCGTAGTAGAAATCGTCAATGCCGCTTTTGCCGCGATTCCCTACGAGCACTGGCAAAAGGAAAATGAGCATTTTTACCATGCCCTCATCCACTTGATGTTTAGCTTGTTGGGGATTTATGTCCATTCGGAGGTACACAGCGCGAAAGGCCGCTGCGATGCCTTGGTGGAAACAGCAGACTACATCTATGCCTTCGAGTTCAAGCTGGACAAGCCCGTATCCGAAGCTATGCAGCAGATAAGCGATCGCGGCTACTTTAAGCCTTATGCCGATTCGCCTAAGGAAAAAATAGCGGTGGGCATGAGTTTTTCCAAAGCGGATAAAGCGGTAGTGGAGTGGGAAACGGCGGTTTACTGAAATTACAGCATTAATTAAAACACCTAGTTGATGAAAAAGCAAATCACATTTATCCTTGTTGCTATTGCCTTAGCCCTTAATAGTTTAAGTGCACAAGATACCTTCTCCATCATAGCCGTTGACCCAGAAACCGGGGAAGTGGGCAGTGCCGGAGCGACTTGCGTGCCTGGAATCGGGGCGCTTGGAGGGGTTATTTTATTGAACAGCATTATCCCTGGTCGGGGCGGGGTGAATGCCCAAGCCTGGATATGCATTGACCCGCACATCAATTTGGACAACGCAATCGAGCAAATGGATATGGGCCTTTCCCCGCAAGAAGTACTCGACTGGCTCTATGATAACGATGCTTGCTTTTCGCAAAATTTCAACCCGGAATACAGGCAATACGGCGTGGCCGATTTTTCTCCAGAAGGCGAACCCCGTGCAGCCGCTTTCACTGGCGTAAGTACAGATGACTGGAAAGGGCATCGGGTGGGCAGCAATTATGCCATCCAAGGCAATATTTTAAAAGGGCCAGAAGTCGTCGATTCGATGGAAGCTCATTTTTTAGCTGCGGAAGGATCACTGGCGTTCAAACTAATGGCAGCCATGCAGGGTGCCAATATCGTTGGTGCCGATGCCCGCTGTACAGCAGCGGGGACATCTTCCACTTCCGCTTTTTTACGAGTATTCAAGCCGGATGATGCACCCGATGCGCCATATCTGGAGTTGAATGTGGCCGAGACACCAACCGGCCAGGAACCCATCGATTCCCTGCAAACGCTTTTTGATGCATGGGTGGTCAGCAGCGCTTCGGAGTTAGCCTCGCCCGATCATTCTCCCATCCATATTTCGCCCAATCCCAGCAATGGACAAATACGTGTCACCTGGTTGAATCCGTCCAATTTCCGGGAAGGCATGCTATTGCAACTGATTCATTTGGGCGGAAGCTACCTGAAAAGAATACCGTACAATCAGCCAAACCTTGAACTGGTGCTAGAACAAGAAGGCGTCTTTATCATTCAACTCTTTGATCGCGAAGGCCATACCTTAGCGACAGAGAAAGTCATTCATGTGAAGTGAAGCTCGACCTGCATTTAGCTATTTATACGCCGCATTTAAAAATCAAAAAAGAAGCTGACAAGCGCTATATTTTCGATCCTTTGCGGAAAAAGTGGCTGGTGCTGCAACCGGAGGAAATGGTGCGCCAATTGATGATTCAATATTTGATCCAGGAAAAAAACTTTAGCCCCAATCTGATTAGCATTGAAAGGGGCTTGCAAGTGAATGAAAGGGCTAAACGCTTCGATTTATTGATCTATAATGCTGACTTCAAGCCTTTTATGCTTGTCGAATGCAAAGCGCCTCAGGTAAGGATCGACAACAGCGCTTTTGAGCAGGCAGCCTGGTACAATATGCCTTTGCGCGTAAAATATCTGCTGGTTACCAACGCAATGGACAGCTATTGTTGTCAAATTGATTATGAAATGCGTACATTTGCCTATCTGGAATCAATACCAGAAAAGCCTTAAGTACTAACCAATATATGACCAACCCAACCATTTTAATAACAGGCGCAAACGGACAAATCGGCACTGTGCTGGCCGACGCATTGAGAGGAAAATACGGATATGAATCTGTAGTCGTTTCTGACATCCGCCATTCCGATAAGCCCACCGAACGTTTTGAGGTATTGAATGTCTTGGATCGGGATGGCTTAGAAAAAATCGTTCAAAAACACCAGATCACCGAAATTTACCACCTGGCTGCCATACTATCGGCCAAAGGCGAGCAAAACCCGCAGGATGCCTGGGATATCAACATGACCGGGCTTTTTAACGTCCTTCATATTGCTCGTCAATACCGCCTCAAAGTTTTTTTCCCCAGTTCCATAGCTGTCTTTGGCAGTAAAACACCCCGGCAAAATACACCGCAATTTACGGTGCTGGAGCCGGAAACCGTCTATGGTATCAGCAAAGCAGCTGGGGAAAACTGGTGCCAATATTATTTTGAAAAATTCGGCGTTGATATACGTTCGGTGCGTTATCCGGGGATTATCGGTTACCAATCGTTGCCCGGTGGCGGTACGACGGATTATGCTGTAGATATTTTCCACAAAGCCATCAAGGGCGAACATTTTGAATGTTTTCTGGAAGCAGATACCCGCTTGCCCATGCTGTACATGGACGATGCCATCCGGGCTACCCTTGAAATCATGGATGCCCCGGCGGAAAGCATCAAAATCAGAACCAGTTACAATTTGTCGGGTACTGATTTTACACCTCAGGAAGTAGCGGCTGCCATCAAAAGGCATATTCCCGAATTCAGCATCTCTTATCAGCCCGATTTTCGGCAGGCTATTGCCGCTTCCTGGCCCGACAGCATAGATGACAGCCATGCCCGCAACGATTGGGGCTGGCAGCCTCATTTTGGACTAGAGGAAATGACGGCTGATATGATCAGCCACCTTTGTGAATACTATAAAGCTTACTTCGTACATTAAACCACTCAACATGTTCACTTCCGTAGAACCCGTTTTGCAACAACAATTGCAGGAAATAAAAGAGGCCGGCCTATACAAGGTGGAGCGTACCATCACCAGCCCGCAGGCTGCATTGATCAATACCCATGAGGCCGGGCAAGTGCTTAACTTTTGTGCCAACAACTATCTGGGGCTTTCTTCGCATCCCGAAGTGATCGCGGCGGCAAAAGCAGCCATCGACAGCCACGGTTTTGGCCTTTCTTCGGTGCGGTTCATTTGCGGAACGCAGGATATTCACAAAGAATTGGAGGAAAAAATAGCCGCTTTTTTGGGTATGGAAGCTGCTATTCTGTACGCTGCGGCCTTCGATGCCAACGGCGGGCTTTTCGAGCCTTTGCTGGAAGCAGAAGATGCCATCATCTCGGATGAACTCAACCACGCTTCCATCATTGACGGAATTCGCCTTTGTAAAGCTCAGCGTTATCGGTACAAAAACAACGACATGAACGACCTGGAGGCCAAGCTGAAAGAGGCGCAATCGGCTCGCCGCCGCCTGATCGCTACCGATGGGGTCTTCTCTATGGATGGCTATATTGCGCAGTTGGATAAGATATGTGATTTGGCCGAAAAATACGATGCGATGGTAATGGTGGACGAATGTCATGCCACCGGCTTCATCGGCAAAACAGGCCGCGGCACCCATGAATACAACAAGGTCATGGGCAGGGTGGACATCATCACGGGGACTTTTGGCAAAGCACTTGGCGGGGCTTCTGGTGGGTTTACTGCGGCTCGCCAGGAAATTGTCGATTTGCTGAGACAACGATCCAGACCGTATTTGTTTTCCAATACATTGATGCCCTCTATTGTCGCTGCCTCTATTAAAGTGTTGGACATGTTGAGTTCGACTACTGTGCTGCGCGACAAGTTGGAAAACAATACCCAGTATTTCAGGAAACGCATGTCGGAACAAGGCTTCGATATTTTACCCGGGGTGCACCCGATCGTTCCCATTATGCTGTATGACGCTAAGCTGGCTCAAGCGTTCTCCCGTCAATTGCTAGACGAAGGCATTTATGTGATCGGTTTCTTTTTTCCGGTAGTGCCTAAAGATAAGGCTCGCATTCGGGTGCAGATTTCCGCTGGGCATGAAATCGAACATTTGGACAAAGCAGTGGAGGCTTTTACGAAAGTGGGGAAACAGTTGGGGGTTATTTAGTTTCAGGCGGGGTTTAGAGCCGTTTAAAAACGATTTTGCCTCTAAACAGCGTCATTAAAACCTGGGTTTGATACAACTGCCATTTAGGGATAGTAAAAATATGCTGATCCAATACGATCAAATCCGCTAACTTTCCTGGTTCGAGCGTTCCTACTTCGTTTTCCAAAAAGGAGAGATACGCTCCTCCTTTGGTATATCCCGCTACCACGGTAGGCACATCCACCAAGTGTTGTGGCGTCCAGGGTTCACGGGGAATGCTATCAGGCCCTCTGCGGGTGACGGCAACTTGCATGGCATCAAAAGGATTCATGGTGCTGACATCCCAATCGCTGCCAAAGACCAATGTCCCCCCCGCCCGATGTACCGAACCGATGGGATACTGCCATGCTATGCGCTCTTCCCCAAGAAAGGGGAAATTCATTTCCGTCATGTAAGTATCTTCCAAGGTCGCCCATAAAGCCTGAAAATTGGCCAATACGCCCAATTCAGCAAATCGCGGCAAATCATCTGGATGAATGACGTGTAAATGGGCGATGTGGTGCCGCGCATCCCGAATGCCGTTACTAGCCCTAGCTTGCTCCAACGCATCCAGTGTGATTCGGATGCCCCGATCGCCGATACCGTGCACGTGAATCTGTATGCCGGCTTGATCCAATGCGGCAATGCAGGCTTTAGCCGCTTCAGGTGTAGCATTGGCAATGCCTTTGTGGTGTTCATCAGCGTAAGGATGCAGCATAGCGGCGGTTTTTCCTTCCACTACCCCATCCATGAATAGTTTAACCTGATCCAGGCGGAGGTCATTTTTCCAACGCGCGGCCTGTTTGTACTGATTGATAATAGCTATGGCGGCTTTTGCGCCCGCCTCGCCTTGGGATACATCTGCATAGACGGATACACTCACATGGGCGGTCAGTAGCCCTTCCTGGGAGAGTTCCAAATACGTTTCCACAAATTCGGGGCTGGCCGATGCTTCTACCAAATTGGTAATCCCCAACGAATTGGCCAATTGAAGGGAATTGAGCAGGGCTTTTTTGCGATCGGCAGCGCTGGGTTCGGGCAATAACCGGCTGACCAAATCCATGGCACTTTCCCGCAAAGTACCCGTAGGTGCATTAGTTCGGGTATCCCGTTCAATTCGCCCGTTTGCCGGATCAGGCGTTTCTGCTGTAAGCCCCGCCATTTCCAAGGCTTTAGAATTAACCCAGGCATTGTGTCCATCAGCTGAAGTGACATAAACCGGGCGATCGGGCACGATGGCGTCCAGGGTTTCTTTCTTGGGGTTTCCATTATCGAATAATGGCAACCAGAAATTGTCGGCGCGGATCCATGTTTTTTCGGGGTTGGCCGCTGCATATTGGGCTATTTTTTGCAATACGCTGTCTGGATTGGTCATATCGCTCAGGTCGCAACCCATTCTGGCCAGACCCGCCGAGAGGGGATGGACATGCGCGTCGGTAAAGCCTGGCAACACCAGCCGCCCCTCCAGATCAATCACCTCTGTTTTGTCAGTTTTATAAACCATAACGCCTTCATCACTGCCCGTATATATGATTCGCTCGCCCTTAATGGCTAGAGCTGAAACCGTGCTTCCAGGAGTTTCCATGGTGTATATCTGTCCGCCGTGTAGAATCAAGTCTGCTTTTTCTTGTGGTTGGCAGGACAGCAAGAGTAGCGTCAGGATGTAGCAAAATAATCGAGGCATGTATTCTATTTTAAAGGTCGCCAAACGGCCCTCACTTCCGCTTATAAATAGGCACTGTCGAGCAAGGCTCGCCAAAAAAGATGCTTTTGGCCACTGGTTGGAGTTTGGCCGTTAAGGCCAGGTAGGCCGACTCTGGTATTGGCCGATCAGAGCAGCCTTTGATGACAATGCGCTCATCTCGGTAGCGTTCGGCATCCATTGTGGCTATGACTTTGGTAAAGTAGCTCTGGTAGTAGTCTTTTTCTGCTCCAAAAAACTGGTCTTTGACTATTGGTTGGGCATAGGCAGCGACCAGCATGTATGCCCAAAGCGGAATGATGGCATCGGCGCTACATACTACCAACAAAATACAATCGCGGTATTGATCCCAATCGTGATTTTTGAGTGATTCTCGAAAATCTTTTTCCCTCAGCATAAGCCCTTGAAAAAGAAAATCTTTCAAATCGAATTTTTTTACCGGGGCATCCGGGAAAAAATCTTCCAATTTAAGCGTGATCAAGCCACTTTCTGCTACCCGGTTGACCAATGTATTTTCCATAAGTCTTTCTTATTTTATTCTTCTTCTGAATGTATTTCATCAATGGGCACTGGATCGCCAATGGCATTTTCTGGCTCCTTCAATTCTTTCGGCTTGGGCAAATCATTGAGGTCTTTCAGCCCAAAATAATCCATGAATTTCATGCTAGTACCATACAATAGCGGGCGACCAGGGCCTTCGCTTCTACCCTCTATGGAAACAAGTTCTTTTTCCAATAGTTTTTGGATGGTATAGTCGCAACTGACGCCTCTTATTTTTTCCAGATCGGATTTGCTAATGGGCTGTTTGTAAGCAATAATGGCCAGTGTTTCCAGCGCTGCCCTCGACAGTTTGCGCTGGTTCAACTGTCGCAAGTATGCCCCTATGGTTGGATGAAAGGCCGCTTTGGTCAAGAATTGAAACCCGCCAGCTATGGCTTGTAGCTCAAATGAAAATACCTCGGACTGGTAGCGGATGTGAATGGCTTGTATGGCCGCTTCGATCACGCTCAGGTCAAATTCGATACCAAATGCCTCTGTCAGACAATTCTGAATATCGGCTGCTCCGAGGGGCTGCTCTGCCGAAAAAATCAAACTTTCAATATGTTGCTCCAGCTTATCCAATGCCTGTTTTTTAACGGGCAAAGGTAAAAAAATCTAAAAACCTAATTCTACCTGTTTCTTAGAAAAGACTGGCCAGCACTTGTGCAATGCTTTTTACCCCCAAAGCTAACGCTACTACAATTACCAGCCCCCCTGCCAGGTTAGATCGGCGCTTGTTGACATGAGCACCTAAAATGGCCTTGTCGTTCATCACCCAAAGTAAGAACAAAGCAACTACAGGCAATAACAACCCATTGGCAACCTGCGCAAACAAGATCACAGCTACTGGTTTGAAACCCAGCGAGGAAAACAATAGCCCTACTCCAAGAATAAACAGCATGACGCTACGCATAAAAAGGCCCTTTAGTATGGATGCCCTTCCCAGTATCTCCGCAGTTGCATAGGCTGCAGCCAAAGGTGCCGTAATTGCCGAGGAAAGGCCGGCAGCCAAAAAACCCATTGCCATAAAAGGGCCTGCCCATTGCCCCAATAATGGTTGCAACTGAACCGCCAAATCTGCCGCGCTACCCAGCGTTTTCCCTCTGCCCTCGAATGCAGCAGCGGCACAAATGATAATGGCCATCGTAATCATCCCTCCTAAGCTGATAGCAATGAGGGCTTCCCAACGAGCGCTGGGGTATTGTTCGGGGTTTTCCCATTTTTTCCTGGCTGTAGAGGCGTGTAAAAAGAGGTTGTAGGGAACAACCGTTGTACCGATCAGCCCTAGTATAGACAAAAGGGCGTTTTCTGGAATCAGAGGTACGAACAAGCCGCTGATGACGGCTCCCCAATCGGGTTGGAGCAGGAGGGCACAAAGCAAAAAAACGAACCCCATCAAAGCGACCAGTGCTACCAGCGTCCTTTCTAACAATTGGTACTTACCGGAATAAAGCAGCGCAAATGCGGTACCACCTATCAGGAAAATCAAAGGATTGATCCCAAAATTATTGGGCATCGGAAACCCCAACACAGCACCGCTGATATTGCCCGCTTCGTAAGCCGCATTGCCTATGAGAATAGCGCCTATGACCAATACCGCAGCAAGTGTTTTCCAGAAAGGCGTTTTTGCTTTTTGCCGGATAGCCTCGCCAAGTCCGGTACGCCCTACTACCCCCAAGCGCAAAGACATATCTTGTAAAACGAAAGTAGCAATAACAGAAAATAAGATTGTCCACAACAAACTAAAGCCATAGCTGGCTCCGGCAATCGTCGCGGTAGTCACTGTGCCCGGGCCAATGAAGGCAGCGGCCACCATCGCTCCCGGACCTATGTTTTTTAGTCGCTGAAACATATCTGAAAGGTAGCACCGTTGGTTCAGCCAAAGATACATTATTTAAAGCTTCTTCCAAGTACCATCCATTGCCTGCCAGCGGCAACTCTTCACTTGTTGTACTTTGAATGGTTCAACACCGTTCAAGCTCCGATTTTCTGTGTACTATTTCATCAAAACGATGCAGGTATTCCGGGTGATTGGTGCCCATGAGGCGATCCCAGAAGTTGAAGTACAACCCATAATTGCAATGAAAATGCTTGTGGTGCATATTGTGATGGGTGGAGGTGTTAAACCATTGGAAAAACGGATGCCGAACAAAGTAAGCTGGAAAAATTTCATAACCCAGATGGCCTATGATATTCCAAGCCAGCGACCACGTAGTATAAGCAAACAAAACAATTGGGTGAAATGGCATAACAAGGGTCAGTATGGGCAAAATAGCCACTTCCAGCAGCGCTTCAGACGGATGAAAGGACAGGGCAGCCCAGGGGGTCGGGTTGTGCGATTGGTGGTGCACCCGGTGCAGTTGCCGATACAAAAACTTGCTGTGCATCGCCCGGTGTATCCAATAAAAATAGGTATCGTGTATCAGTACCATACTTATAAAAGAAAGCAGCAGGTACAGAACGCCAAATTCTTGAATGTCGGTATATATTTCAGTCCATCCCGCCTGACTCATACCGTAAATGCCAATTCCTGCCAAAGCAAAAATGAGTGCAGTCAGCACCGAATGGGTGATTTCGCTGAGTACAATCTGCTTATTGGGACGCTTTTGCTGAATTTTAAACAAACGCCACTGCTTTTGCCTGAGTAGATAAAAAAACAGGAAGGCTGGCCCAGCAAAAACAGCGTACCGAAAAAATATAAAAATGCCACCTAATAACCAGGCCGGAAAGACACCGAATTGCTCGACTAGAAAGCTCAGCATGATCCTTTTTTTAAGATGAGGAAAAATCGCATGAATAGTTAATAGCAAAGAGCAGCCCGATTAGAACCACCCTTTGCCCTTTTAGTAACAGCTTTTAAAACAAATCAATGTTGTAACTATTGCCATTGATGATGAGGGTGACACTTCCTCCGCCATTGAATACGATGTCGCCTTCAAAAGTAGATGTTGCGCCTTCCGGGCCGGTGGCCGTCAGGGTAAAGCTGGCGATACCGCTCAGTATTTCCTGGTTGCCTTTATCGATGTTGATGCTATCCACCTCAATGCTGAGTAGGGAACTGAAAGCACGCTGTTCGTTGACCTTCGATTCCTGACTGCCCTGCCGGGTATAGACCCCGTTAAATACATAAGCATCGCCCAAAATCAGGTTGGAAATGTTCCAGTTGCCATTGGAGCTATCATCTGATAACATTCGAGTGGTTTCATAGGTACCGGCAGAAGCGCGGGTGAAATCAATCTCAGAAGGCACGTTAAAGTCATTGCAAATAACCGTCCACCCCCAATTGGAAGTATATGCAGCAGTAATGTAGGAATTCGCCACATTGTACACTACTGTAGAATCAAAGCTTTCGCCGCAAGGGTTGCCGCCTGATTTTTCTTCGTATTCCTGTGCCAAATAGACGGCCTCCTCCATATCTTCGGCCATACCGTCAGAGCTTGTTTTCAAAGCGCCCTCCATGACTTCTACTACTTCTGCTTCTTCGATGACCAGGTTCTCGGTGTTGTCCTTGTTTTCCCGGTCGCAGGAAAATAAGCTGAGCGCGAATGCTAAGGCTGTCAGGATGCTAAGGGTGTTGATTGAAAAAAAACGATTGTTTTTCATGGTGTTTTTACAAAATTTTAATGTTGAAATAATTGGTTTTGTTGGCACAAATATTGGGCTGGCACGAACCGTTTTGAAATTTTTTCAACGTGTGGTAAGTATCTTTCAACAAGAGGTGTATTTTCACCTGAAATGACAGGCAATGAAAAACCCAAAAAAGAAAAAGGAAGTATTACATCCTGATGACCAGTTCTTTCAATTTGTCATGAGAGATAAGGAAAATGCAACCATGTATCTACTCAATTTTTATCCAGAAATAGCTGCCCTTCTGGATATACAGACATTACACTTAGAAAACTTCTCTTTCATCAATCCTGCTTTCAAAACTTTCCACTCTGATATTATATATAGATGTCAGTTCAAATCGACCGATGAGTTTCTTTTTTTTGCCTTGCTTTGGGAACATAAGCTAGAACCCGAAGAATTCATAGCGATACAATTGGGTATCTATATATTCCAAGCAATGTATCAAACTTCAAAAGGTGAAAAAAGGAGAATTGAACCCATCTTGCCTTTAGTTTTTTATAATGGCAAAGAAAAATGGCAGCCAAAAACTGTAAGGGATTTGTTTCGTGACAAACCCTACTTCGAAGATTTTAAAACATATATTCCTGACTTCAGCTTCCTATTCAAAGATATAGCTAATGCTCCGCAAGAGGAACTAATAAAGCTACAAGGACGTTTCTTTAGAAGCGCAATGTTTGCAATGGCCAATCGCTTTAGAGCAGACTTGCTTATTGAAAATATTTCTTTTATTTTTGAGGAAGAAAACAAGGATCGACTTTATGGTATCGCCACTTATTTTTTTGCCATTATAGAGCGATCCCCACAAAAATTTCAAGAAGAAATTGAAAACCTTGAATTTACTGTAAAATCAAAAGTCATGAGTACGTTAGCCATGTTATTGGAAGAAGGCAGAGTTGAAGGCAGAATCGAAGGCAGGGTCGAAGGCAGGGTCGAAGCAGAAATCTCTCATCAACTGCAAAAACTCAAAACCTTGTTGAAAATTATCAACCGATTACCCAATCTTGATCCACAAGAATATGCCAACATCACTGACTTGCCAACTGACACCGTATCGGAAATACTGACTATCCGACGCCTGCGCTTAGACTTTGATGGTATTAAAACCAAGTTATTCGACACTTTCCTTGAAAACAAAGCATTAACTCCAACCCAGCAAAAGGATCTAAATACCATCATTCATCAGCATTTTTCACCCGAAAATAACTGATGAAAAACCTTTGATTGAAAAATAGCTGCAATACATTGAAAATCTGCGCATCTGGCTCAAATCTTTGCTAGCTTTACTGCATGGAAAACAGTAAAGAAAATACAAAGGCTCGCCTAAAAATAGCCCTCCATATTGCTATTTGGGGGGCTGTTTTTTTTACCAGCGTTTATGTATTTGCCCGGTTTTATCCTTTTGAAATGACTGTTTGGCGAGCATTGGGGAATACAGGCGTGATGGCCTTGCTGTTTTACATCAACCTGTTTTTGGTCAATCGCTACCTGGAATATAAGCATTACCTCAGCTTTAGTGTCTTGAGCCTGCTATTGCTCTTAGTGACGAGTTTTCTACGACTGCACTACAACGCCTCTTTTCCAGAAATTGATCGCGGCATATTCCTGAAATCTGAAACTTTGAGGTGGGGAATAGGAGCTTTTGTAACCAATTTCTGTGTGCTGGTGGTGAGTACGTTTTATCAGCTACTAGAGAATCGTTACATCAATGAGCGCAAAAGTTTGAAACTCCTGCAACAACACCAGGAAGCCCAACTGCAATTCTTGCGCAATCAGATCAATCCGCATTTTTTATTCAACACGCTGAATAACATCTATTCCCTGGCCTTAATCCGTTCCGAACAAACGGCGCCCATGGTTTTGCGCCTATCCAACTTGCTGCGCTATGTGGTGTACGACGGTCGGGCATCGCTGGTCACGCTTGCACGCGAGGTAGAACAGATGCGAGAATACATCGCCCTCTTTCAAATGCGGCATGAATCGCCCTTACACATCCGCTTTGACGTGCTGGGAGACGATCAGCTCATGATAGAGCCGATGATTTTGATTCCGATAGTAGAAAATTGTTTTAAACACTGTGATTTCGATACCAATGAGAAGGCTTTTGTTCAATTGCAATTGAACACGGAAGGCCATCTCCTTTCATTTACCGCGCTAAATACCTACAACCCCAACGATCAACAAAAAGACCAACAGGGCGGTGTAGGACAGGAAAATATACAGCGCCGACTGGAACTCAGGTATCCCAACCGACATCTTTTCCGTATAGAAAAAAGTGCCCACACTTATCAAATAAAACTAGAAATCCAGCTATGACCCATCCTGAAAGAAAACTAAAAGTACTCCTGGTGGACGACGAATTCCTGGCGCTAAACCTGTTGGAAGAATACCTCCGGCACTTGCCCGATATGGAAATCGTGGATAAGGTCAAGTCGCCCATAAAAGCGCTGGAAATCATCCAACAGGAAACCATCGATTTGTTGTTTCTGGATATTCAAATGCCTAGCCTGAGCGGCAACAACCTGCTCCGCACCCTGAAACATCCGCCTGCCACCATTTTTACCACCGCTTATTCAGAATATGCGTTGGAAGCCTTCGAACTCAATGCAATCGACTATTTGCTCAAACCATTTTCCTTTGAACGGTTTTTGCAGGCCGTGAACAAAGCACGGGATTGGATCGCTAAAGAAATGCCTCCCCAAAACATGCCCTTGGCCAGCCAGCCCGGCACCGCCTCCTTTTCTTTCAAAGCGGACGGGAAAATCATAAAACTCCACTTTAGCGATATTCTATTTGTAGAGGGGTTGAAAGAGTATGTGCGCATCGTGTGCAAAAAAGAAAAGTACGTCACACTGGAGAGCCTGAAAAACCTGGAGGAAATCCTTCCTGCAACCGATTTTATACGCGTACACAAATCCTATATTGTTGCTCAGCAACACGTTAGCGCCCTGGATGGCAATCTGTTGGAATTGGCAGGATACAAAATTCCCATCAGTAGAAACCGACGTGAGGAGGTCATCCAGCACATCTTCGGGTGATTCAGGGCAGGGGTAGTTCGCCATTTAGAATCATCCCCTGCACCCGGAAAAGGGCCATGATAGACAAAGCATCGGTGATTTCACCGCGAAGCACCATCTCCATCGCTTCCGAAAAAGGTACTTTCTTGATGAGCAATTCTTCGGTATCTTCTGGTGAGGCTGTGCCAAAGGATAAACCGGTTGCCAAATAAGCCACGCCTGCTTCGTCCGTTACGGAATTGGAGGTGTGGAAGCGCAAAATCTCCTGATAATGCCGAGCTGAAATACCTGTTTCCTCTTCCAACTCGCGGGCAGCCGTAGCCAAGGGATCGGTATCTATCGGGCAGCCGCCTTCTGGAATTTCCCAACTATACGCATTCAAGGTATAGCGGTATTGCCCCACTAGCCAAGTATTCAGCGCTTCGTCCAATGGCACAATTCCAACCGCCAAATTTTTAAAATGTACCACGCCATAAATTCCTTTTGTACCTTTAGGGGTAATTACATCTCGATGGGTAACGCGAATCCAGGGATTGTCATAAACGATGTCTATTGAGCGCGTTGTCCAAGGGTTTTCCATGCTTCATTTTTGTGATCAAAGAAACAAATTTTTTATCATGCGCAAGGCCATTGACCAACAATTGAGCAAAATGGATGAAGAACTCCGCCTGTTGCTCGATCGAATGAAATCGTACTCCGATAACACCCTCAACCAATCGCCTGGAGCAGGCCATTGGTCTGTCTTGCAGATCATGCAACACCTGATGCTGGCAGAGCAATTGTCCTTGAACTACGTCAAGAAAAAGCTGAGCTACCAACCCAAATTGCCCCATAGTGGTTTGGGTAGCCGATTCAGGATAGCACTACTCAATTTTTATCAACTGCTGCCCTTGAAGTTCAAAGCGCCAACAAATGTTGGGGATGAAAAACTAAAAACCAACCGCACATTGGCCGACATCTCTGCCGAATGGCTGAACAACAGGGCGCAATTGCGCAGCTACTTGAATGAATTGCCCGATGAGCTGTTTCATAAGGCGGTTTACAAACACCCTTTTGCAGGCAGATTGAGCCTGGGGGGAATGCTTTCTTTTTTTAGCGGCCACTTTGGTCGGCATCGGAAGCAAATAGAACGAACCTTGCAGGCTCTTTCTCTTTGAATAAACACCCTTTGAAACATGCAATATGTTGTTCCAGCGATTAATAGCCATTTTCACACTTTTACCCATCAGAATACGGCGCTTTTTGACCCATTTGCTATTCGGCTTTCGCCAAATAAAACGCACCTACGTGAAAACTCCTGCGGAAAGGGCCTGGGGCAGGTGGCTCTTGTTTTGGTTGCTGGAGGCCCTGGTATTATTACTGGATATAATTGGAGTAGGCGAGTTGTACGAAATACTGCACGGCTGGATCAAATGGAAATCGCGCCCCCTCAGCCCGGTAGAACGGCAAATGGCCGAGCCTTATTTTGGTAAAAGCCTCGACTGGCAACGCATCCGCATTGACGATCGCGCCAAACTGGGTACCCAAAAAGGAAAAGTGTGCTATGTCACGTTCCACATCATCAACTGCCACGGGGCTATGGAACCCAGCCTATTCATGCACGAGATGGTGCACATCTGGCAATACACAAAAGTGGGATCGGTGTACATTCTGCGTGCCTTGTGGGCACAGCATACCCCTGCCGGGTATAATTATGGCGGCGCAAGCGCGTTGCAGGGGCACCAAGATCTATGGGCTTTCAACTATGAACAAATGGCCGATATCATCGCCGATGGATTCCGTTTGAAACAAGGGCAAGCCCCCCAATGGGGTTTCGCTACCCGGCCAAATCATTCGATTTATGAGCCTTTTTTGCGCCAATTGGCTGGTAACAACATGGTATAAATAACGCAGAAAAATTAAGTTCCCGATTTGTCCTTACCCTAGCGGGCTAAACGCTT
>CALMIR010000150.1 GCA_937864265.1 uncultured Saprospirales bacterium
CATATTTTTAGGAGGGCTAGCGGCAAAGCCGCTAGCCCTCCTAAACTTTTACAAAAATGGCTTAATCCTTCAATATTTCCCGTGAAATGACCAGTTTTTGTATTTCTGATGTGCCTTCGCCTATCGTACAAAGCTTGGCATCCCGGTAAAACTTTTCTACTGGAAAATCCTTGGTATAGCCGTATCCACCGAATACCTGTACCGCTTCGTTGGCGATGCTTACGGCAGCCTCAGAGGCATAATATTTGGCCATAGCCGATATTTTAGTCGATTTTTGGCCCTTATCTTTCAGGTTGCCTGCTTTCCTAACCAGCAATTCCGACGCTTGAATTTGAGTGGCCATATCAGCCAGCTTAAAACTGATGCCCTGGAAGGAGGCAATGGGCTTTCCAAATTGCTGCCGCTCTTTGGCGTAAGCCACTGCTGCCTCATAAGCGCCTTTGGCTATGCCCAATGAAAGGGCTGCGATGGAAATGCGACCGCCATCCAATACTTTCATCGATTGGATGAATCCTTCTCCTTCCTCGCCCAGCATCTGGCTTTTGTGTATCCGGCAATTGTCGAAAATCATTTCCGCTGTTTCGGAGGCGCGCATGCCCAGTTTGTTTTCTTTCTTGCCTGCGCTAAAGCCTGGAGTTCCCCGCTCGACGACAAAGGCCGTCATACCGTGGCTGTCCAATAGTTCGCCCGTGCGGGCAATCAAGACGGCAACATCGCCGGACTTGCCGTGCGTAATGAAGTTTTTAGCGCCATTTATCACATAATAATCGCCATCTCTTTCTGCAACGCAGCGCATGCGTCCGGCATCACTACCCGTATTAGGCTCGGTGAGACCCCAGGCACCCAACCATTGGCCGGTGGCCAGCTTAGGCAGGTAGCGCAATTTTTGTTCCTCGTTGCCGAATTCTAATATGTGGTTGGTACACAAAGAATTATGCGCCGCTACAGATAATCCGATTGAGCCACACACTTTAGCTATTTCCTCTATAACGGTAATGTATTCCTGATAGCCAAGCCCTGAGCCCTGGTAGGCTTCTGGTACTAACACGCCCATAAACCCTAACTCTCCCATTTGATAAAACAATTCCCTCGGAGCTTCCTGGGCTTCATCCCATTCCATGACAAAGGGCTTGATGTATTGTTGGGCGAAGTCTCGCGCACTTTCTTTGATCAACTGCAGGTTGCTTAATGCTTCAACACTCATAAATTGGATTTTGAACAAGATATAAATGAACAAAGATAGAAATGGTTCATGGAATAACGCGGCAAAACACAAAAAGGTGTGGTAGATGGCGGATTCTTATGGGGGAGGGGGTGAACGGGGATTAATAACTTGGGAAACTCAGTTCTCCTCATCAACCAGGTCATTTGGCTTGATGATGACCTGTGAATTACTATCCCCTACGATAGGGTATTGCATACCTTCAGAGGACAATTTCGGGCGAAGCACCTGACAGCCCATGTAGGAAAGGCTCTTCTACGAAGCTGCGCTCGCCGATGTAGTGGCGGTTTGGTGTCAGGTCATTTCAGGGTATAATATAGTTTTATGTGCTTGTAGTCGTTTTAGAGCTGCCGCTATTTGATGGTTAGTGAAAAGTCGCTTTTTCCGACCTGACCATTTTTTCAAAGCCTTTCCTAGCAAGGCAACATCGAAGGTCTTGTTTTCAAGAATCAAAAAATCAAGTGAAGCTAATAATTCCAGACCAGCTGGCGATTGAAAGCCGTCAAGTAGCTCTATTAAAATTTCCAATCGTTTCCTTTGTTCGATGCTAGCCTGTTCTTTGATGAACCGATTAACTTCCCCAATTCGATCAATATTGAGTTCAATGGGGTCAAACGGACGATTGTTTTTTAGGGAAACACCATGTATAAATTGGCCATTCAGGGCAAATAAAACATGGCGTACCTTGCCAGAATAAGGGCCATAGAAGTATTTCTGAAAATCAAGTTGAAGTTGTGGTTCGCCAACCCTTTGAAGGAAGTACATCAGTTTTTCAGCGGCAAACTCGCTGGCGTATTCGCCTAAATGCCGATAATGGTACAGCAGACTGAGCATCATGGCACGCGCAGGCGTAAGGTTCACTTGCTTATCTGCTACCTCTTTTTCCAAACGGGCAGTAACCTCTGCCGAAGGCTCGAATACTTGAATGTCTATTTCTAGCCCGGTAAGTGCTTGCTCTATCATGGGTCTGACCACAGCCCAATCCAAGCCCCCATTTCCGCAGCCTAAGGGCGGTATTGCCACCGATTGTATGTTTAATTCTAATAATATATGGCGCAAATCAACTAAGCCCTCAGAAATATAAGATAATTGCGAAGGCGCCTTCCAATGCTGTTTAGTTGGAAAATTGATGATATAACGAAGCTGATCGATTCTATTCAACGCTGTTACAAACATTTTGCCTGTCTTTATTTCTTCCCGTTTTGCGGCTAGAGCATAAGCTTTATAGTTTTCAGGAAAACTTTCTTTAAACTGCAACGCAATACCTTTACCCATTACCCCTACGGTATTCACCGTATTGACCAATGCTTCTACGGGTGCAGACAACATGTTTCCAGTTTTATATGTAATCATAATAAGCTTGTTTTGAAACTCTTACGGGTATCTTTGGTTGTCTGGCGGTTTGCAAAGATTCAATTTTCTGTTTACATTGTTTATCAAAAGTCAAAAAAAAAGCAATACACGTAACAGGAACCTTTTCTTTCACCATTTATTCTGCTTGTTTTTTGCGCTGCCGATCGGAGTCATCTTCTGTATTGCGCCATTGAGTGGCATAAATAGCGTCCCAATCCAAATCATTAAATCCACGTTCATCGGTATAAAATTGGGTCATCCCGTGTCGTGCATGCCCATCAGTAAAAAACCAAGTCAAGCCCTTTTGCACAATGCATTCGTGATCG
The DNA here is from genome assembly GCA_937864265.1 of uncultured Saprospirales bacterium. Classification (GTDB taxonomy): domain Bacteria; phylum Bacteroidota; class Bacteroidia; order Chitinophagales; family Saprospiraceae; genus CALMIR01. Next base: position 2,902 of record CALMIR010000150.1, read on the forward strand.
GCTACAATATAAACGATGTCGGACTGTGGTATTTTTTCTACGCCCTCATAACCTGTAGTAATCTGGTATAGCATAGGGCTGCGATGACCCAGATAAAATGGGATATACTGGCTGAATGTGCCGCCCGGCGGATTAGGCGCGTCCAGATCTTTGCGAACCCCGATTAGGCTCTGATCGCCAATAGCTCGAAAATTCGGGTCGGCATTAGGCGATGAAGCAATGACAAGACCATGCCTCAGGATATGCGGCAGGTTATCTATATGCGTTATACGATAAAGCCATATTTTAGCGGGCTTCGACATGGATTTTGCTTTCGTTTGCTACTTCAGGCGCAACACCTGCCAGGCTAATACTTGTAATTGCTGGAGGAACGATTCTTCTACGAAGCAGCGCTCGTCAAAGTCTAGTAAACTGAATAAGGTTTGGTTGACATAATAATTTCCAATTTTCTTTGGTTCTTTTTCTCCAGCAGTCCGTCATGCGCCAATTTATTCAAAAATTTGTCAGCCAGCAATAAAAAAGTACAACTTTCTCCAACTATGCAGGCGAACTCTGTTATTTTTGTTGGCTAAGCAATACAAGAACTAACACCTATTTCTACAAGGGCTACCCAGTAAGCTCATAGCAACTTTATAATGGCGCAAATCCTTCCAGATCATAAGCAAGATGCAGCGCTGCTAGCCGCATTAAAAGGGGGTGAAGAAAAGGCCATGGAGGTCATATTTCGATTGCATTACGCGGATTTGTGCCGAGCGGTATTGCGCATTATCCCTAGCCCGGAAATTGCAGAAGACATAGGTCAGGACGTATTGCTGGAGCTTTGGCGCAAAAGAGCACAAGTGCAGATCAATACGTCTTTAGCAGCCTATCTTCGCCGGGCAGGGGTCAATCGGGCCTTGAATTATTTGCGAGATCAGAAAATGAAGTTTGATCAGGACGCCGATTTGGAATACCATGCTCCCATAACGCCTGCAGTTACACAGGAACTGGAAGCTGAAGAGTTGAAACAAAAAATCGACGAAGCCATCGATGCTTTACCGGAAAGATGCCGGGTCGTATTCGTGTTGAGTCGTTTTGAGGACATGAGTTATCAAAATATCGCCGATACTTTGGATATTTCCGTAAAGACGGTAGAGAACCAAATAACAAAGGCACTAAGAATCTTGCGGGATCGGCTGGAAGGCTTTTTGAGCTGAACGATTCGTAAAATAGTTTCGTTCTTTAGCTGTTGAGGTGTAAGAAAATAGCCTCCTGCAAAAAAAATGATCCACAGCCATAATGCAGCTATTTGACATTTGTATGACAAAATACGGCTTATGCGCGAAAATGGATCATGCTCGCATGGGGGCATCGTTCCATAATGGTGTCATTTTGGGAAAAACAGCGTTTTAATAAGCAAATGGCAATCGCTGGCTGTTGAAAAAGCAGCCACTTTGTTGAAAAAACGAAAATGGAAAAAAATCAATTGGCATCATTGATTCATAAAAAACTGACCGGAAGCATGCATGAGGAAGATCGTAAAAAGTTGGAGGACTTGTCCCGTCATCGGGAGGAACATGCTCTTGCCCAAAAATTCGAGAAAACCTGGGAAAAAAGTGCGACTTATAAAAGCAATTACCAACCGGATATAGACCGCGGCTGGGAGCGCTTCAAAAATAAAATGCAATCAGAATCGTCCCCCACCCAAGGCACTTCAAAAGTTAAGGTCAGGAAATTGTCCTGGGGTTGGGCGGCGGCAGCTGCTTTAGCGCTGCTATTGGGGCTGGCTTGGTGGCAAATGGGCGGCAATTCCGTAAACCCCGTTGCCGCTAACAGCTATTCAACAGGTAGCGGAGAGCAAACCTCCATCACGCTAGAAGACGGTACAGAAGTCGTGTTGAATCAGAACTCTGAATTGACCCTAACCAGTGATTTGAGCCAAGACGGAGAACGAGTAGTCAATTTGCAAGGAGAAGCCTTTTTCAAAGTGCAGCCTGATACTCGTCCTTTTATCATCTATGGTGCCAATGTCAAAGTAGAAGTTTTAGGTACGGCGTTTAACTTGCGTACTTACGAGGAAGAAGCTTTTTCTGCCGTATCTGTCACCGAAGGTTTGGTGCAGTTGACGGATCTCCAAAAGAACGCCGGCATTAAGCTGGAAAAAGGCATGCAGGGCACCATCTATACCGATGGCAAAATGACCAGGCATAAAAATGATGCCAATGTTCATGCCTGGCGCACCCAAAAGCTTTTTTTCCGCAACACCAGTTTAGCCGAGGTGGAAAAAGCCCTTGAAAAATATTACAACATAAGCATCGAAATGCCGGATGTTTTATTGTCCTGCAATTACAGCGGCAGCTTTGACAATAAGCCCCTACAAACGGTCATTACGACCCTGGAGGCTTCTCTTCCCATCCGATTTTACAAAGAACAAGGAACATACCGTATAGAAGGTACCGGCTGTAAGTAGCCGACTACTTTTTCTTGCGTTTTCTGGCTTTAGCTGCCTGGCTCTTGTATTTCACAATGCGCCCATTTTTGCGTTGTATGGTCACCGCTTCACTTATTCTTCCTTCGCTATTGGCCCTATTCACCGCTGTAATGGCATAGGTATAGGTCTCTCCCTCTTCAATTCGTTTGTCTAAAATGGCATACTTTTTATCCTTCGTTGCAAAACTGCTCAGGTGTATCAAATTGGTGGCCTCTTCTAAGTCTCTGACCGTGGTGCCCTTAAACCGATAAACCGCGTAATAATGGGGTGGTTTTGCCACGTCATTTTTATTGGGTTTCCAGCGGATTTGTGCGTCTCCCCGTTTATTTTTTACTTTTACCTGCGCTGGTTCGGCCTGAATGGGTAAGGAGAGGTTTTCATTTTTAGGCGGCAACGCCAAATTGGCGTAATAATAACGCAGAGTATCCTTCAAGTTTTTAGGGTCGGCCAAAACCGAGCCGGAACGGAAAAAGACACTGCCATCAATCCGGCGATTCCTTCTGGTCAATCTGATTTGCCGCGCCATTTGATCGGGTTCCTGCCAGCCCGGCTGTGCATCTTGCCCGATTTTATAAGCGGCATGACCGATATAAACCTTTCCATTGTACTGGTGTTGGCTCCACCAGTTCACCAATTTATTGTAGTCGGCCACTTCGTAGCCAATGTTCCAGTAAATCTGGGGTACTACATAATCGATCCATTCCAGCCGCAGCCACTTGACCACATCGGCATACAAGTCGTCATAGGAAGAAACGCTGGCCCTGGAGTCGGAGCCGGCAGGGTCTTTGTCCTTGTTGCGCCAAACGCCAAAGGGGCTGATACCGAATTGCACTTCCGGCTTGATGGCCTTGATGGTTGTAGAGATCAATTCTACAAATTCATCAATATTTTGCCGGCGCCAGTTGCCGATGTCCTTGTGGGTAGCAGCGCCATAATATTTATAGGTCAGGCTGTCTGGAAAAGCTTCGTTGGCGATAGGGTAGGGGTAGAAATAATCGTCGAAGTGGATCGCATCCACATCGTACTTTTGCACCACCTCGGCAACGACATCCCGCAAATGATTGCGCACTTCGGGCAGTCCCGGATTGAGGTAATAGCGTTTGCCGTATCGGACTACCCAGTTGCGGTGTTGGTAAAAAGCATGTCGGATGGAAAGTTGGGAGGAGTCGAGGTCCATGCTCAAGCGAAAGGGGTTCATCCAAGCGTGAAATTCCATGCCCTGGCGGTGGGTTTCTTCAATAATAAAGGCCAGTGGGTCGTATTCCGGCTTTGGAGGCAAGTCTTGCTTTCCGGTCAGATAACGCGACCAGGGGGCAAATTCAGATGGATAAAAGGCATCGCCAGCAGGGCGTATTTGAAAAATTACTGCGTTGAATCCCAATTCTTTGTATTTGCTAATCAAGTTTTTCCATTCTTCTTTATGGGCCGTTGGCCAGGGCGTCGATTTGCTGGGGTAATCCAGGTTGTTCACCGTAGCTACCCACACGCCACGGAATTCGTGTTTGGGTGCGTCACCTGTTTTTCCACTTTGGGCAAAACTATTTTCAAACAGCATACTCAATAAAAGTATAAATACGCCAAGTTTGATTTTCATAAGTATAAAGGTTTGATTAGGTGAATAATGAAGATTTCTCAAATGGTTACTGTATCGGATCAGGGCTTGCACTCCTCCAGCAACCAAAACTTATTGATGACGTTATCCGTTTTTCGGATTTGAGCTGCCAGATCGTTGAGTTTATCCGCCAGCGCTTGCCGAGAAAAGGTAGAGGCATGGTGTTTGAGCGACACCAGTTTTTTGGTGAAGCGCAGGAAATTGGTATAGCCTCTTTTTTGTTCGCCCGACATTTTTCGGTTGCGGATGATGTAAATTCGGAACGTTTCGATCAAGGAAAGCAAGGCTTCCGTATCTTTCAGTGCGAAGTAAGTATTGATGAGCAAAAACGTAGTACCTAGGTGATAGCGGACATCGGTAAATTGAACAAGCAGCAGGTAGGAAAGGGCCTCATTGTATTCTTTTTTGTTGTAATAAAAATTACCGAGGTTGTAGTTGTAGGCGTTTTCGCGTTTAGCAGGCGATAATTTGTCTTTGTAATCGTTTAAAAAGCGCTCCGTCCAGTCAAATTCTTTCAAATTGCCGCCCAGGGTTGCTATATTTTTATAATCCCATTCCGAAATCATATCGTTGTTGAGCAAAAGCCCCCGCCGCAAGCCTTGCCGATAGAGCTGCAACAGTTCCCTATGGTATTCGCTTTTGCCGAGGTTGATCATTCGGATACAATAGTTATTGGAAAAACCATAGAGGTCCCTCAATTCTGCCGAGGAAAATTTTTCGGCTTCTTTTTCCAGCAGTTGTTTCATCACTTGAAAATGCTCCGGGTTATTTTCATCTGTGTGGCTTTTCAAGCTTTTATAATATAGAACAATGGATTTCTCCGATTCAAATTGATGCCAGTTTCGCTCTACATAGCTGAGCAATTCTTCAAACATGGAAAATTCATAGCTGGTATTCATCATCAGAATATTGGCCGTGAGGTGGCAGCAATTCTTTAATTTTTCCAGAATGTAGTATTTATCCAGGCTATCCAACATGCGCTGAAAGGTATCTGTAGCGGTCCGGTCGATGTATTGAGCACCATAATAACCGAGTAGGAAGCTCATGCGGTAGTTGGCGTAATAAAAATTGGCATCGTGAATTGGCGTAGCTTCCAGTTTTTTATGAAGTTGCTTTCCGCGATTGGTCAGCACATCAAATTGACTTTTTTCAAAGGCCATTTCCAAAGCGCCTATCGGTTCCATAAATGGGGATTTTTCAACATATTGATAGGCTAAAAATTTGTGGAATAGCTTTTTGAGGTTAGACATCAAGTTGTACATCTGCTGTTCATCAAATTTTGCGCCCGGAAACAGCTTATTGTACAAGTGTTCTTTTTCCAAATACTTGGCATCGGCATCCAGGTATTCTATGATCCAATCCAGCAATTGAAGCGTTGACTCATGTTGGTTAAAATAAGGCGATGCAACAAACTGCTGAAAACGTTCCCGGTCTTTTGACGATAACTCTTTGATCTGTCTGACTAGCCTGCTGTTATACATGATTCCAGAAACTTTTAAAATGTAGAATCTAAATAAATTGAAAATAAACGGGTTGCATGTAGGAAGCAAGGGCAAATATCCTCAGAAATCTGATAAATTGTACTATTCTGCACTGGTTTTTAGCCTCAAATTTGTACCGTCTTCACGATGAAACACTATACACAATTTTATCTCTGCAAAACCGATTCTTAAAGCGTGACTCATAAACTATACTCAGCAAGATTGTAATTCCACGTTAAAACCGGAGGCCCGGCCTTTTGCCAAGGGCATTAAACAAGTATCGCAAACATTTAAACACATTACAAAACTACAATTAGGCGGGCCTCGCCAGTAGCCTTTGGGTTACCAAACCAATTTCAAACTATTGGGTCACGAAAATAAAGGGCGCTGTTTTTAAACAGCGCCCTTTTTAAGTATAGCCTTACAAAACTCTCCAATATTATAATTTCAGATAATATCAGATTAAGGATTATACGATCCTGTCGTAGGATTGTTTCATTTTTTTGGTAGAAAAAAAAGTTCATGCAGGATTTTTTTTCAAAAAATGATGCCTCAAACCCGTTTTTGAGGCATTTTTTTTTCAGAAATACCCAAATATTAGTTTGAAAAAAATATATCAAAAATCAGAATCGGCGGAGAGATAAAACGTTAACAGATTGAATATTAAGCAGTTTTAAAAAATGGATGGGTTTTCAGAAAACCAGTAATCTATGAAAATGTACTTACGTAGCGCTGGATTTAGGCCGACATTTGTATCGTAATCAGTTGGAAATGGAAAGTGAGAGAAAGAAATGAGGAACAACTGAAAACACAAAGTTAAGGAATACGAAACACTACCAACAAATTATAATCCAAATTTTTTTCAAAATCGTATTCCATTGACAACAACGACAATTGTAATCCCACGAATGCATTTATAATCTCATGAATTTTTTTTCGGGGGTTTCGACGGAAATCCCCACATTTTGGTATGTAGATAGCCTCTCAAAGCTCTTTTGGAGACCGGTCAGCGCAACTGACCGGTTTTTTTTTGTCCCTACCCTTGCTTACCTTTGTTTGCATGAAACATTTAGTTGCACCTTCTTTACTGGCAGCGGATTTCACCAAGATGGCCGATGAAGTTACAATGGTTAACGAAAGTTTGGCCGATTGGTTGCATTTCGACGTGATGGATGGCCGTTTTGTGCCCAATATCACCTTTGGTCTGCCCATACTTGAGGCCGTTAAGCGCTTGTCAACCAGGCCAATAGATGTCCACTTGATGATCGTAGAACCGGAAAAATACATTGATGCCTTCCGAGAAGCAGGCGCCGACAATATCAGTGTGCATTATGAAGCATGCCCTCATTTGCACCGGGTGATCCATCAGATCAAAGAAAGCGGTGCCCGCGCAGGAGTCGCACTCAACCCCCATACTCCTGTTGAATTACTAGAAGATGTGTTGGAAGATATTGACCTGGTGTGCCTGATGTCGGTCAATCCCGGCTTTGGCGGGCAAAAATTCATCTACCAGACCATCCCAAAAATCAAGCGCCTCAAAGACATGATCACTATTAGGAACACAGGCACTAAAATTGAAATTGATGGCGGGGTGGGGCTTCAAAATGCCCAACAACTGTTACAAGCCGGAGCCGATGTACTGGTAGCCGGCAACAGCGTCTTCAAATCAACTGATCCCATTCAAACCATCCGCCAAATGAAAGAATTGGGCAGAGAGGTGTTGAAATTTGCCTGAAACCGCGCTGCCCTGCTAAGGCAGGATTAACAAAACCGACATACCAACAAATTCAATCATACGTTCAACATCAAAACACTTCACATGCGCTATCTCTGGTTGGTACCCTTTTTCCTATTAAGGGGAGCCATCTTGGCACAAGATGGTTCTACCGCTACAGTAACAGGAATGGTTACAGATGGTATCAGCAACCAGCCGGTTGAATTGGTTACTGTTTATATAGAAGGCAGCAACACCGCTACGGAAACAGGCGTCAATGGCCGATACAGCATAGCTGTCCCCGCTAACCAAACCTTTAATTTGATATTTACCCGTATCGGTTACCAGGAAGCCAAAGCGGCCATCAACCCCATGCCTGCCCGCAGCGCTCGCCAGATCGACGTATCCCTGGCGCCTGCCAACTCTGGTCTGGAAGTCATCGTGCGCGAAAGCAAGCTAGAAGATGGCGGCCTCATTCGGGAAAGTACGGAGCAACTCAAATTATTACCTACCACCACCGGCAACCTGGAAAGTATTTTGCCCCATATTGCTCTGGGGGTCAGCAGCGGATCGGGCGGCGAACTGAGTTCGCAGTACAACGTTAGGGGGGGCAACTACGACGAAAATTTATTGTATGTCAATGATTTTGAAATATACCGCCCCCAACTCATCCGCGCAGGCCAGCAGGAAGGGCTTACTTTTCCCAATATCGACCTCATCCGGGATTTATCCTTTTCCTCGGGCGGCTTTGAAGCCCGCTATGGCGATAAGCTTTCTAGCGTATTGGACATCAAATACAAAAGGCCGGATAGCCTCCGTGCTTCCTTCGGCATGAGTTTCCTGGGTGGCTCAGCACATATAGAAGGCAGTACGCAATTGGGAAAAGACAGCTACCGCAAGTTGCGCTATCTAGCCGGGGCGCGCTATAAGACAACCCGTTACTTACTGGGTACCCTAGACGTCAGTGGAGAATATACGCCCAACTTTTCCGATGTGCAAGCCTATATCACTTATGATATTAACCGGGATTGGCAATTGGGCTTTATGGGCAATTACAACCGAAGTGTTTATCAGTTCATACCGGCAGAACGCAGTACGGCCTTGGGGCTGATTAATTTTGCCCTGGAATTGTTCAGCGTTTTTGAAGGCCAGGAAATTGACGATTTTACGACTTCCATGGGCGGCGTTTCCCTGACTTATCTGCCAGATAAAAAGCGCAATCCGTATTTCCTGAAATTTTTAGGTTCGGCTTTTCGCAGCGATGAAAACGAGCGCATCGACATCATCGGTCGGTATAGCCTGCGTCAGATAGAATCGGATATAGGCAGTGACAATTTTGGCGAGGTGTTGTCCGAGTTAGGAACGGGTACCCAGCATCAATTTGTCCGTAATTTCCTCAATATCAACGTGACCAATATCGAACATAAAGGCGGCATCGAACTCCAAAAATACCACGAAGACCAAGAAGTGAGCAGCAGCCACTTTTTTCAATGGAGTGTAAAAGCCCAGCAGGAAAGCTTCGACGACTTTATCAATGAATGGGAACGCCTGGACTCCGCCGGATATTCGCTGCCCTACGACCCGGAAGAGGTGGAACTACTAAGCGTATTGAAAACCAGAAATCAGATCAGCTCCAACCGATTTACAGCATACATCCAGGATACCTACACTTTCCGTCGCGAAAGCAAAGGAGAGCTGCGACTTTCGGGCGGTGTCAGGGCAGCCTATTGGGATTTGAACGACGAATTGCTGTTTTCACCTCGTGTGCAGTTGTTGTACAAGCCCCTTTCGGGAAAAAATGACGTCTCCTGGCGATTGGCTGGCGGCTATTACTTCCAGCAACCATTTTACCGAGAAATGCGCGGCTTTGACGGCTCAATTAATACCGACCTGGAAGCGCAAAAATCCATCCATGTGGTAGGCGGGCTTACCTACGATTTTTATATGGGGCGGCGCAATCCTAAAAAATTTCGCTTCATTACCGAGGTGTATTACAAGCGCCTGTGGGATGTTGTTTCCTATGAAATAGAAAATGTGCGCATTCGCTATTCCGGTCAGAACGATGCGCAGGGGTATGTAACGGGCTTGGATTTGCGGCTCAATGGAGAGTTTGTGCCCGGCGCGGAATCCTGGATCAACCTGTCCTTTTTGCGGGCAAGAGAAGCCCTGGACGGCATCGACCACAAAGTACGTGAATTGGGGCAGGCAGAAGGCCAAATCGTCAAAGATGTGCCCAGACCTACCGATCAATTGTTCACCCTGGCTTTGTTTTTTCAGGATTATCTGCCCAAAAACGAGAATTTCAAAATGCACCTCAATTTCACCGTTGGCTCCGGCCTGCCATTTGGGGTACAGGGCAACAATCGGGAGTTTCGCAATACCTACCGGTTTTCGCCCTACCATCGGGTGGACATTGGCTTTTCTTTGCTCTTATGGGAGCGCAGCCGCTTGAATGAGCGCCCCAAACATTTGTTGCGTTTCAGCGAATCTACCTGGCTCAGCCTGGAGGTTTTTAACCTGATGCAGGTGCAAAATCAGGCGGGCAATACTTGGATCAAAACCATTTTCTTGCAACAGTATGCCATCCCGAATTACCTGACATCTCGGAGGATTAATTTGCGCTTGAGGATGGATTTTTAAGAAAATTACTTTTAAAGATCATCGATTCTTTCGTTATATATTAGCGTGCAAAAAATTACTTTCCGATTGATCAAAGTCCTTACCCTAGCGGACACACTTAAAATGAACCGTTTAGCCCACTAGGGTAAGGACAAATCGGAAAGTAAATTTTTCTGCGTTAGTAGCGTGCAAAACTTAATGCGTAAGATCATTATGGCTCAGAAAAAAGTCTTATCACGTTGGAGTTGGTTCTGGATGATTGTCGTTTTTTTAATCCTCTTGTACATCGTACTGGAAAAATTTGGCATCCATCTGGTTTATCGCACCGAAAAAGAAGAACTTATTGAACACCCGCATTGGGATTAATGCTAGTCGTCCCGATAGGTTGAAATGGGCTTCCCTGAATAATCCTAACCTATCGGGACAACAACAACTGTTAAGGCGTTGATCAAGGCATCAACCCTTCAATTTCATATTCACTGGATCCCAATACACGACTTTTTCTCCAAAGTAGCTGTCGTTGCACAACAAAGCAGGTGCAGCAGCGCGGAAGCCAAAAACGGCATCTTCTACCGTTGGTTTTCCAGTGCGCAGGCCATAGAAGAAATTGCTGAAGTGATCGAAATGGGCGCCTTTATACCCTTCTTCCACGGTGTAATGCGCTTCTTGTGGAGGTAACATCTTTTTGCGGCTATCGCGGGCTTGGTCTAGTTCATTGCCTTTCGCGGTCAAAAAAGCATCCATAGGGTCGGAAGCCAGGTTTTTGCGCAGATACACGTCGTCCCAGGTGACATCCATGGCTCCTTCGCTGCCTACCATGCGCAAGTACGTGCTGCCAGAGGTGCCATCTACAAAATTGACGCGCAGCGATAGGTTGAAGGCAGGATGGGCTTCCGTTTCTGGATAATCGAACATACCCAACAGCACATCGGGTACCTCCCGGCCATCTTTCCAATAGCGCAAGCCACCAGTAGCCATCACCTTATTGGGACCTTTTGAACTGGTAACAAAATGTAAGCTGGAAAACAAATGCACAAATAAATCGCCAGAAACCCCAGTGCCATAGTCGCGGTAATTGCGCCAGCGGAAAAAACGCAGCGGGTCAAAATCTCTTTTGGTGGTATTGGATACATAAGCATCCCAGTCCACCGTTTCCTTAGAGGCATCGTCGGGTATGGCGTATTGCCAAGCGCCGATGGGGGAGTTCCTGGCCCAAAAGCCTTCTGCATAAATCAATTGCCCAATGGCACCGGCTTCGTATAGTTCTTTGGCTTTTTCATTGCCCAAGGAGCTCACGCCCTGGCTGCCTACCTGATAAATGCGTCCGGTTTCTTGTTGCGCCTTCACCACCTCATGGCCTTCATCGATGTGGTGTACCATGGGTTTTTCACAATAAGCGCCTTTGCCGCTGCGCATGGCTTCGATGGATATTTGTTTGTGCCAGTGATCGGGCGTCGCTATGATCACCGCGTCAATATCCGGACGGCTTAATATTTCCTTGTAATGACGGGTAGTAAAAAGGTCTTTTCCCCACCGTTCTTTGGCTTCTTTCAAGCGACCATCGTACAGATCGCATGCGGCTACCAGCTTAACACCTGGGATGCTCAATGCTGTTTTGGTGTCTTCAGTGCCCATACCACCCGCGCCGATAAGGGCGATTTGGATGTTGTCATTCGGGCTGAAATTAGTCTTTCTGAAAAGATAAGAAGCGGGTGTTTCTGCTCGGAGCATCGGTAGGCTAGCTGCAGCTGCTGCGGCTCCTGCCAGCGATTTTTTGATGAAGTTTCTCCTGCTGGGTTGGTTATTTTTCATACTGTTTTGTTGTTTTTTTCACGGCAATATAGCTATTCTGGGTGAAAAATGCAGCACAATTTCATACCCCATTATTATGGGGTTGGCAAAGGATAGAATTACTTCTACTTTTGTACCGGCTATTAATAACGCAAATTTAGTAACAGCATAAATCACTGTTACGTAAGGGGGAATCAATGGTACGCCCGCCGGATTTATCCGGGGGGCGTACGTTTTTAATAGGGGTTCGGTATATTTGAGGCAAAAACATACGAATGATCCAAACGGATGCCTGTATTGTAGGAGCCGGCCCAGGAGGCGCAGCTACGGCGCTGAAGTTAAGCTATCTTGGCATACCTTCGGTTTTGATCGACAAAGCCCAATTTCCACGAGATAAAATATGCGGCGATGCCATCAGCGGCAAAGTGACTACACTGCTCAAGCGCTTGGATCCCGATATCCTGTCGCGATTTGATGCCGATCCCATGCAAGTGGATGTATGGGGTATGACCTTTGTAGCGCCCAATCATCAGGAAATACATATCCCTTTCCATCCCAATATGGTTCAGGAAACCCAAATGGCACCTGGCTATGTCGCCAAAAGGGTGGATTTCGACCATTTTCTAATCCAGGAAATTCAACGGCGAGACAACATCCAATGGCTGGAAAAGGTGGAAATTACCCAGTACGAGAAGCAACCCGATGGCTGGCTACTGAGTGATGACAGTGGACAGGTGCAGGTAAAGACCCGGATGTTGATCGTTGCGGATGGTGCACATTCCCAATTTAGCCGGAAAATAGCGGGTCTGGAAAAAGACAGTAAGCACTATGCAGGAGCCATACGCACCTATTATAAAGGCGTGAGTGGCCTGGACAAGCGAGGGTTTATAGAACTGCATTTTATAAAATCCCTCACTCCGGGCTATTTCTGGATTTTTCCCTTGCCCAATGGATTGGCCAATGTAGGGTTGGGCATGCGCAGCGATATTTTGAGCAAGAAAAAATTCAATTTGCGCAAAGAACTAGAATGGGTAATTAACGAGCATCCAGCCATCAAAGCGCGATTTCAACACGCTGAACGACTTGGGCCAGTTATGGGGTATGGACTTCCTCTAGGTTCCAAACGCCGCTCCATTTCTGGCGATCACTACATGTTGGTAGGCGATGCAGGGCACTTGATAGACCCCCTAACAGGCGAGGGAATCGGCAATGCCTTTTACAGCGGTTTTATTGCGGCAGAACAAGTGCAGCAGTGTTTGCTGAAAAATGATTTTTCGGCTGCTTTTTTGAAAGCTTACGACCAACGGGTGGATCGCGTGCTTGGCTCGGAGATGCGGCTGAGCTACAAACTGCAAAAAATGCTGGCCTACCCATTCCTCGTCAACCTGTTGGCCCGCATCATTGCCGGCAACCAAAGGATATCCGCCGTTATTTCAGGCATGTACAATGACTTTTCCTTACGGGAACAACTGGCCAAGCCACTATTTTGGGTGAAAATGTGGTTTAAGCGCTGAATGGGAACGCGGATAACGGATCAGCGCGGAAAAAAGCTATCTGTGTGATCCGTGCAGCCTAGTATGGGAACGCAGATTAGGCGGATTGGACGGATAGGCGCGGAAAGAACCTTCCGTGTTCATCCGCATCATCCGTGTACCATCACGCCTAGTATGGGAACGCAGATTAGGCGGATTGGACGGATTTTCGCGGATATAAGCCCAAGCCCCAACACTCCAGCGCAGCGTTATCTCTCGGAAAATGCTAATCCGTGTTCATCCGTGTCATCCGTGTACCATCACGCCTAGTATGGGAACGCAGATTAGGCGGATTGGACGGATTTTCGCGGATATAAGCCCAAGCCCCAACACTCCAGCGGAGTGTCATCCTTGTTGCCCAGATATAGCCCAGCTAGCGCGCTCCAGCGGAGCGCTATATTGCGCGCGTACCATCAGGCCTAGTATAAAATAGGATTATTTTGATATTTTAACAATTTTTGAACTGTCCATGCGTAACAAAATACAGATCAAGGTATTATTGTCTTAGTACGCAGAAAATGAACTTTCCGATTTGTCCTTACAATAGCGGGCTAAACGGGTCACTTCAGGGGTGTCCTCTACGGGAATAACGCTGATAAATCGGAAGTGATTTTTTGCACACTTGTTATTCAGGTCATAGAGAATCATCTATTTTATTCACCATATTAATACCTTAAAGTATGAACCTCAGACCATTTATCCCCTTTTTAGGGCTTTTATTGTCCCTCATTCTGGTTCAATGCCAGCCTGCTGTACAAGAGCAAAAAAACGACAAAGGTCAAACAACAGAATCATCCGAATCGCTGCAAGATGCTTTAACAAAGGAAAACATGGCTCAATTTGCAGCCATGAAAGTCGAGCCACCTTTTGAAAAAATTCAGGTGCCTTTCCAAAAATTTGCCGTTAACCAACAGAAAGGACAGCGCATCGAGATGAGCAATGGAACCGTCATCAGCATTCCGCAACATGCCTTTGTAGATAAAAACGGCAACGCTGTAAAAGGAGAAGTCCAATTGCATTACCGGGAGTTTCACGATGCTGCGGATGTCATTGCCAGTGGCATTCCCATGCGTGTGATGACCGAAGATGGCGGCATGGAATGGTTTCAAACTGCCGGAATGTTTGAAATACATGCTTTTTCCAAAGGAGAGGCGGTTTTTATTGCACCAGGCAAAAACCTGCAAGTGGATATGGCCTCTCATGTGGATGGACAATACGACTTTTGGTACTACAACGAAAATACCAACAATTGGGAGAAAAAAGGAAGCGCTGACGCCCAACCCAACCCCGCTGCAAGCTTGGCTGCTTCGGGCAATCGAAGTGCTGCTACAGGAAGTAACATATATACCGATGATCTAATCTCACGCCCAGTAGCACCTGTGGCTTACAACAAAAACAAAAAGAAGCTCAACTTTGAGCTTGACTATGAAGAATTTCCAGAACTAAAGGCCAAGTCGGGCATCATCTGGCAATATGCGGGAAAGGATCAAGCGGAAGCACCCGAGAATAATGACTGGATATTCGATGAAGCTTGGGAGGATATTAGCTTGACCAGCGCCGGGGTAGAAGGCCGTTATCAGCTTACGCTAAAATCGCCCAATAAAACATACCAGGTATTGGTAAGCCCTAGTTTGAGTGGCACGGATTTGCAAGAAGCACAGGCAGACTATCAACAAAAACTCAAACTATTCGAGGCGCAACAAGCAGCGCTCAAAGATCGGGCAGCTTTTAAAAGTTCGCAGGCGGAATTCCTTCGCTCCTTCACCATCAATAATTTTGGCATTTACAACTACGATCTGTATTGGAAGCGAGACAATACCATTCCGCTGATCGCTATATTTGAGTTCGATATGCCTCTATTGGAAGGATTAGCCGATTTGGAAGTATATTTAATTACAGGCAATCAGCGGGCTATCATCAAATACCCCCGCGGTACCTGGGAACAATTTGCTTTTGACCCCAAAGAAGAAAATACTTTGGTTGCTGTGTTGCCTGGCGATATGCTTGCCGTTTTTTCTCCGGCTCAATTCAAAGCCGAACAAGAGGCGATGAAAAAAGCCCGCAACGCTGACTACACGTTCAAAATGAATGTAAAAGAAAAAGCCATTAAAGACTTAGGTGCGCTTAAAAAGGCCATGTCATTAGGCTAAATACCTCTTATTCAGCATGGGAATAAGGTAATCGGATGCGATGGTACACCCGCTTATTCCCGTGCTTCTTTTTCCAAAAAAATGACCCCAGCATGAAAGAATATTTTCCCCATCAACGGCAGTTGATCCTCCCCACCTATCTAATAGCGGTTTGCCTGCTTTTGGCCATCGACTTAGGCGCTCAATCCAACGCGCTTTATCCCATCAAAGTCGATCAAAAGTGGGGATATATGAATGCAAAAGGTCGAACTGTCATTGAACCCAGATACGACATCATCAGCGATAAAAATATTGCCTGGCATACCTTAGATGACCGAGATAGTGTAAATACCCCTTATCGCCTTGTAGAATTGGATAAAAAATTGGGCCTGATCAATGACCAAAAACAAGAGGTGCTATCTACGCGCTACCAACGCATTTACCCGCTGTCCCATGAATTTTTTGCGGTGGTGTTGGACAGCCGCGTTACTGTAGTGAATCAAAAGGAGGAGATCATTTTTAAACAACGCTACAAAGACATTCGAATAGCCGATACGAGTGCTATTTTAGGCCAACATCTTTTTCTGGTTCGCGAAGAAAAATGGTGGGGCTTAATGGATGAGAAAGAGCAACTCATTCTGCCCATGCAGTACAAAAACATTTCCCCCATCCACAAAAACACCCCATTGCTGAAAGTTCAGCACCCCAAATCGGGAGAGCGCTGGGGGCTCATCAATCGCGAAGAAAAAGTCATCTTGCCTTTCAAGTTTCAAGCCATCAGAGGCATACATCCCAACTATATAGCTGCGCAAAAAGCCGATTCGCTCTTCGCCATTTACGATAGTACGGGCGCCTTACAATATCCTGCCATTTACCACCGCGCTTTTCCCTTAAATGCCCATTTTGGAGCGCTCATCAGCAAGCTTCACGGCGCTCAATTGTTGCGGTACGCCACTGGTGATACGATTTCCTTAAACAATCGTTACAATGACTTCAAAGCATTGGATCAATACTTTGTCATTTGTATCATGGGTAATAGACAAGGGCTATTGGATAGCTTGGCAAGAGAAGTGCTTGTCCCAACTTATTATAGCATCAAACCCTATCAGCAAAACCTGTATGCCGTATCCAATTTTTCGGGTTTAATAGGCTTGTACCGGCCAGGCGCGGGAGAAATCTTGCCTAGCTTCTACAGCTACATCGGTTCTTTTTATCAGGGCTATGCTCAAATAAATATGGGGCAGCGAATAGGGTTGATGGATACCAGTTTCCAGGTCGTCATTCCGCCCAACTATAACTCCATATACCGCGATGGCCGCCATATCAAAGCCCTTAAAGAAGACAAGGTTACTTTGTTCAAAACAGATGAAACCGGTAAAATCATTGGTGTCGAAGACTATTCCAACGTTTCTACGCTACGCATACGCAAAGAAGATACAGGACCAGTTTTTGACGCGCAAGCCATAAAAAGAGCGCCTGCGGTACAGAACGAAGCCTTTTATTTCACTAATTATCCCTCGCCAGCTACCATTAGAGACGCTAAATGGTTTTGGAAAAGGGATAAGTTTACGAAACAATGGGGGCTGTATTTGACGCAGGATTCCTCCATCCTTATCGCGCCCAAATTTCGCTTGGTTCGGCACATTCGGGAACCGCTATTAGGCATGGTCTATCAGTATGAAAAACCGATCAAGACCGGGTTATCTGTTTTCCTGCGAACCCATTATAGTGGCCTGTGCCGGGCAGCCTTATTTAGCTTCCGAAAGGGGGATTTTATTACAGCTTTTCAGTTCATCGGCCTGCGCAGGCATGACTTTGAGCGCGGGTTGCCCTATGCGGCAGCGGTAGATACACTGGGGCGCTTTTGCCTTGTTGACCCTTCCGGCAATTTGCTTAAAGATGAAAACGGCCAAACTCAATATTATTCTTATATCGGAGAGTTTGTTGACGGTGTAGCACGCGTGAGCGTAGGTGGAAAATTCGAAGAAGCAGAAGATCCTGCTCAAAATAAATTTACCCTGGAACCGCTCTCTCTTTTTGCCCGAAAATTTTGGTTTACGGCCATAGATGCATCTCGGGACTATAAAAAAAGAATGCTGCTGGCTGCAGACGAGGCGGGCAATCTTCCCAAATGGGGGCTGATTGACTCCACGGGGCGGGTTTTAGTGGCGCCTCAATATGGTTTCATCAAAGACAATGATGAAGGGCAGTGCGTTGCAATGAAAGATAATAATTGGGGCGTCATCAATCTCAAGAATGAAGTCATTGTCCCATTTGAGTACGCCTATGTATCCAATTATTACGGACAATGGCGAATACTGGAGCGGGCAAAAGGCCCGATTTACTTCAACGCCCGAAGTTGGCAGATATTGGAACGCGGCGTTAAGGAAAAGGGGCTGTTCCGGGAAGGGCTTTGTCGGGTAAAAAAAGACTCCCTTTGGGGCTATATCAATGAACTAGGCGAGGAAATAACACCAGCCATTTATATTTATGCCAACGATTTTTCGGAGGGCCGCGCCACTGTTTTTGACGGGCAATGGAAAATAATAGACCCGTCCGGTGATATAGTCACGGATATTAACGCCATTTCCGTTGATAGTCTGGGTACTTTTCACGAAAACCGTTGTATGTTCGTTCAAAATGGGCGATACGGATATATTGATACCTTAGGTCATATCGCAATAGAACCGAAATACGATCGCGCTTTTGAGTTTCAAAATGGGATAGCCCGAGTCGTTATCAATCGCAAAACCGGGCTGATTGACCAAAGCGGCCAATTCTTGTTAGAACCCAACCAATTTGACCTCATTTTCCCTTTCAACGAATGGGGTTTGGCTATGGCCAAATACAACATAAACCATAACCGCCTATGTGTGATCAACACCCAAGGCGAAATCGTCGTGCCTCCAAAATATGTTGTCATCGATCCGTTTAAAGAAGGATTTGCCCAAGTGAGCGATGGGAAAACATACGGATTCATCAATCGCCACGGGGAAGAGATTATTCCCTTGCTATACGAAGCAGCACAAGATTTTTCCGAAGGACTGGCAGCCGTCAAAAAGCCCTGGACCCAATCCTGGTTTTTCATCGACACTACCGGCGCAAGAGCCATTCCACAGGAGTACGACAAAGCGGCATCATTTCAATATCAATTTGCCAGGGTTCAGCACAATGAGCACGATCCGAATACAAAAGCACTTATCGATCACAGGGGAAAATCAATCAAGTTGGATGCCGACCGTTTTCAGTTTTTTTCGGAAGGCATTTTTGGCATGTTTTCAGCTCAGCCGGGCAAGCATGGCGCCAATTTTTACTATGCCAATCAGAAGGACGAAAATTTGTTCGACACTTATTTTGAGGAGATAAAACCATTTTTTGGAGATTTGGCCATTGTGCGCATCAATGGCCGTAAAGGCGTCATCAATCAACGGGGGCTGGTAGTGGTACGGCCTAAATATTTTTACCTCGAATTGTTACCGGACAACACCATCATGGCTGGCCCACCTTCATTTGGCATAGCTGATCGTTCTGGCAAGATCATTGTTCAGGCAGAGTATGATTATGTAGAGATGATGAGCGGTAACTTGTATCGCTTAGAAAAAGGCGGTAAAATTGGTTATGTAAAAGTAGAAAATGGCGATTGGGTATGGCCATTGCAGCAATGATTGACTATTGGTTTCAAGTTTTTTGAATTGGTAAAGCCGGAAAAGGGCTGACCATAACCCTTTTTACAAAAACACTTTTAGTCCTTGTAACCTTATCGCAGGATTATCCGTATAAATAAATAGCTTGACACAAATTTTTCACATCCATTTTACGTATAGTTAAAAAATTTACTATAAGTGCTATCTTTAGGCCGACAAATACTATTGAGAAAACTGAGACGACTTAACTAAAGGTCTTCCAACACGCCATGTTTTGGGAAGTCCTGCTATTTAGTCGTACCAAAGCAACGTCAACGTGAGAAAACTATCTACGGGAAAACGTGCCTCCGCCCCCCGATCAAGTAACCTACAAAAACGCATCAGGATGAAGCATTCCTTTGCATGGACGGCACTTTTGATCCTCTGTTTGCCCAGCATCCTTTTCACGCAGGAGGTTTTCAATGACTCTTTCTTCCCTGATTTACAGTGGCGCAACATAGGCCCTTTCCGCGGCGGTCGGGTCAATGCAGTGGCCGGATTGCCCCACAATCCGTTGGTTTACCTCATGGGCACAACGGGTGGCGGGCTGTGGAAAACGGATGACGGTGGCCTCAGTTGGAACAATATTTCGGACGGCTATTTCCGCACAGGGTCGGTTGGAGCGATGGCTATTGCCGCCTCCGATCCCAATATCATATATGTCGGCATGGGAGAGCATGCCGTTCGCGGCGTAATGACTTCTCATGGCGATGGCGTGTATAAGTCGATGGATGGCGGTAAAACCTGGCTGCCCCTTGGGCTTCAAGAGGCCCGACATATTTCATCGATACAAGTTCATCCTCAAAATCCCAGCATCGTCTTTGTAGCGGTGCAAGGCGCTTTGTACGGAGACAGCGAAGAACGCGGCGTTTATCGCAGTACGGATGGTGGGAAAAACTGGGAACAGGTACTCTACATTAATGCCAGCACTGGTGCCAGTGACCTGAGCATGGATGTCCACAACCCCCGTATCCTGTACGCAGGTATGTGGGATCACCGCCGCACTCCCTGGACGATTCGAAGCGGTGGTGCTGGCTCGGGGCTGTATAAATCGACGGATGGGGGATTGAACTGGCGAAAACTCAGCGAGGGGCTGCCCGCGGCTATGGGCAAAACCGCCATCAAGGTCTCTCCGGCCAATCCAGAACTCATTTACGCCAATATAGAGGCAGAAAATGGCGGGGTTTTCCGATCCAATGACGGTGGCGAACACTGGGAACAAGTCAATAACCACCGAAGTACGGTAGCCCGCGCTTGGTATTACATCGAAATTTTTCCAGATCCCAAAGATGAAGAAACTGTGTATGTCCTGAATGATGCTTTGCTCAAATCGACAGATGGCGGTCACAGCTTCCAGGCCATTTCCAATCCGCACAGTGATCAGCACGATTTGTGGATCAATCCCAGCAATACAGACATCCTGATACTAGGCAACGACGGCGGAGCCTGCATCACCTACAACGCCGGAAAAAGCTGGTCTTCTCAATACAATCAGCCCACCGGGCAATTTTATCGGGTCATTACTGACCACCGATTTCCCTACTATGTGTATGGTGGGCAACAGGATAATTCTACCATTGCCGTGCCCAGCCGAACCAATGACGCCGGGATAAGGTCCCGTGATTGTTATCCCGTATCGGGGGGAGAAAGCGCTTTTATCGCATTTGACCCCGATCAGCCTCAATTGGTATTTGGCGGAAGCTACCAAGGCATTATTTCTATGTTGGATACAGAGACCGGCATAGAAAAAAATATCATGGCCTATCCGAAATTGTCTTTAGGCACAGCACCCAAAGATTTGAAATACCGCTTCAATTGGAACGCTCCGATTGTAGCTCAGCCCCAAAATCCCGCAATTTTATACCATGCCGCACAGGTCGTGTTCCGCAGCAACAATAATGGCATAAGTTGGGAAGTGATTAGCCCGGATCTGACTCGCAACGAAGCGGATAAGCAGGTGGATGGGGGCGGGCCTTACACCAATGAAGGCGCCGGTGGCGAAAACTACAATACCATTTCATATCTGGCTTGTTCTCCGCACGAAGCAGGTGTGATTTGGGTGGGCAGCGACGACGGCCTGTTGCACTTGACCCGCAACAACGGCAAATCCTGGGAGAACGTCACCCCGCCCAACCTCGGAGAAGTACTCATCAATTGCATCGAAATTTCTCCGCACAATCCCGCCACGGCTTATGTAGTAGCTACCAAATACAAGTGGAATCAATTGCAGCCAATGGTCTATTTTACGGATGACTACGGCGAGCACTGGCAGAAAATAGTAACTGGTATCGACCGCGAATCATTTGTACGGGTCGTTCGGGAAGACCGGGTACGACCGGGGCTGTTGTATGCCGGTACAGAAACTGGGATGTACATCTCCTATAATAAAGGCATCAATTGGCATCCCTTTCAATTGAACTTACCAATTTGCCCCATCACGGATATTGCCATTGAAAACAACGACCTCATCGCAGCTACATCGGGGCGCGCCTTTTGGATATTGGACGATCTCAGCCCGATTCAGCAATTGGATGTAAAAAAACGCAACCAGATCGCCATTATCCCACCTCGGCCCGGCATACTATATTGGGCAGATCTGCCATCCCAAGCGCCGAGTGGTATGGGGCAGAATCCAGAAAATGGCTTGGTCATTGATTACTATTTGCCGGAGGCCATTGATGACAAGGTTGCCTTGACCTTGGAAATTCTGGATGAATACGGCAACATATTGCGCTCATACGCTAATATTGCCGACAGCACCTATAAAAAATACGAAGGTGGGCCAGATGCCAAAACCCTTTTACCAGCACACCGAGGGTTCAATCGGTTTTATTGGGATATGCGCCGGGAGAACCTGCCCGGTATTGATGGCGTGTTTGTATTGGGCGATTACAGGGGCAGTCATGTTGCCCCGGGCAATTACCAACTCCGATTGATTACACCTCAAGGCGTTTTGATAGAGCCTTGCCAAATTTTGGAAGACCCGCGCTTGCATTTCTCCCAAAGCGACTATCAGGAGCAACAAGAAGTGTTGCTCAATATCGAAACCACCATCCGTGAAATCCATACCAAAGTGAGCCAAATTAGGAATGTAAAACAACAACTCAACCTGTTGAACGAAAACCTGAAAAAGCAAGAATGTTACAAAGAACTCACGGATAAAGGAGCAGCAATATTGCAAGATATAGAAGGGTGGGAAGCCCAGTTGATTCAAAGCAAACAACAGACGTATCAAGATGTCATCAATTTCCCCAATCGGCTAAGCGCCGAATTGCTCCATTTAAAGGAATTGATTGATGGCCCTGATCCAAGACTTACCCAGGGCGCCCGCCAGAAATGGCAGGAGCTTACCGCACATTGGGGAGAATATTCCCGTCAATTGCGGCAGATCATCGATGAAGACATCGCTTTATTTAATGAGATGTATCGCCAACAGCCTATTCCGGCCATCTTGCTGCCCTCCGGCGCTCAATGAGGTTTTATACAGGATAGGCTCAAAAAATAAAAAAAATATTCAAAAGGGAATTGTTCAGGAAAATAAATAGTTGTATATTTGCACTCCGTTAGCAAAAGGCGGATTCATTCGGATACAAAAAAGTAGGTATCCTTACCCTTTTGAAACCACCCGCCTCCCGCTGAAAGCGTGATTCGGGCAGGGTAACAAAAAACATACTTTGGCTCTGTAGCTCAACTGGATAGAGCACCTGACTACGGATCAGGAGGTTTCAGGTTCGAATCCTGACAGAGTCACCATCTTTTTTCAAAGCTTCACAAGAGCTTTATTTTTTTTTCAAAACGCTAATACGACGATGTCAAAGGTTTGTCAACTTACGGGAAAGCGTCCAATGTCGGGAAACAACGTTTCGCACTCCAATCGCAAAACAAAGCGCCGGTTTTTGCCCAATTTGCATACCAAGCGCTTTTATGTTCCCGAAACCGATCAATGGATCACTTTGAAAGTTTCTTCCAAAGCCATTCGCACCATTGATAAATTGGGTATCTATGAATACCTCCGCCAATTGAAAAGCGAGGGTGTGGATGTTGGAGTAAAATTTTAATGCCTCTTGCTTGGGCTAAAGACGTTCAAATTAGAAAAAAATGGCAAAGAAAAGTAAAGGCAATCGCCTTCAGATCATTTTAGAATGTACCGAGCATAAAAACTCTGGTATGCCTGGGACTTCTCGTTATGTAACGCAGAAAAACCGCAAAAATACTCCTGATCGTATGGAGTTGAAAAAATACAACCCCATTTTGAAAAAAGTTACCGTTCACCGGGAAATCAAATAAACCGATCTTTTAGTTTTCGGTACGCCTATTGACAAACTTTTTCATATCTTTGGGGAGAACTTATCAATCATCACTTTTAAAAGGAACGCATCATGGCTAAGGTATCAAAAAACGCGCGGGTAGCTCAACGTAGCCAAAACGCAGGCTCTGGTAGGGATCATGTAAAAGTGATCAAGAGCGTTAAAGACCCTAAAACGGGCAAATATTCTTACAAAGAAGTAATCGTTCACAAAGATAAAGTAGCGGAGTTTTTTGCTAAAAAGTAAACTATTGGCATTCCGTTGCTGTTCTTTCACTACAAAGAGGCTTTTCTCCCATGCGGGAAAAGCCTCTTTGTATTAATTCAAGTCAGAAAAGAAATGAGTTTTTTCAATAAGTTTTTCAACAAGGACAAAAAAGAAGAGCTGGACAAAGGCCTGGAAAAGACCAAAAGCAGCTTTTTTGAAAAAATATCCAAAGCCGTTGCCGGCAAATCTACGGTTGATGTAGAAGTGCTGGACGAATTGGAAAATATCCTGATTGCTTCTGATGTCGGTCTGGAAACTACCGTAAAGATCATTGAGCGTATCGAAGGGCGGGTAGCGCGGGATAAGTACCTCAATACCAGCGAACTCAACGAGATATTGCGCGATGAAATCGTTCGGTTGCTCACCGAGAACAATACCCAGGACGTAGAGGATTTCAGCCCAGCTACCACTACCAAGCCCGCTGTTTTCATGGTAGTAGGGGTAAATGGCGTAGGAAAAACAACGACCATCGGCAAATTGGCCTACCAATTCAAATTGCAAGGTAAAAAGGTGGTACTCGGCGCCGGCGACACCTTCCGGGCTGCTGCGGTAGATCAGTTGAAAATCTGGTCAGAACGGGTGGGCTGCGACTTTTTCAGCAAAGGTATGAATACCGACCCGGCTGCTGTGGCCTACGAAACAGTCAATTACGCCATAGCGAATCAATGTGACGTGGCCATTATTGATACAGCAGGCCGATTGCATACCAAAATCAACCTCATGCAAGAGCTGGGTAAAATCAAGCGATCCATTTCCAAAAGACTGGAAGATGCTCCCCATGAAGTGTTGTTGGTTTTGGATGCTACTACCGGGCAGAATGCCATCGAACAGGCCCGGCACTTTACCGAAGCGACCGACGTGAGCGCACTAGCCCTTACCAAGCTGGATGGAACGGCAAAAGGGGGGGTAGCTATTGGTATTTCCGATCAGTTCAAAGTTCCCATCAAGTACATCGGGGTGGGAGAGGGCATTCAACAGTTGCAGATATTCAACAAACGGGCTTTTGTAGATTCCCTTTTTGAAAAATAAGCTGAAAGCTCAAATGGTGGGGGCTGATCTCTATGATCAATATCATCCTGCTCCATGACTTTTATCAGCTCATATCCGCCTTTTACCTCCTACTTTTGGTCGCAGAGAATGAAGAGTTTTTTTATAAAAATTGGCTTTTGCGACTAGAACAAGGGGTAATCGTCTTTTGGATGATTGCCCTTTTTAAGTCGAGTAGGAGAGCTTAGTGCATGATAATAATAGTTGTAGGAAACGTTACAATTTCCGTATATTTAATGGGACAATAACACACAGGCATGAAAAGCATCTTAGTACCAACCGATTTTTCTGACTTTGCGACTTTGGCAGCCGATGCGGCTGCGGAATTAGCCCGGCGCTTTGAGGCAAAACTCTTCTTTTTTCATTGTCTGGAAAATAGCCCATCTGATACCGCTCCAGAGGTCGATCAAGTAGCTGACACATTAAATGCCTACCGTGGGAAATACCCGGAAATTGACATTCAAACAGGCTATGCCAGCGGCACAGTTGCTGCTACTATCGCACAATATGCGGCAGAACACGCCATCGATTTCTTGGTGATGGGCTCACATGGCCGTAGCGGCAAAAGCGAGTACTTTATCGGTTCTGTTACCCAAAAAGTGATTCGACAAGTACATTGCCCGGTGCTAGTTGTCAAAGAACCGCTGACCGATTGGTCTTTTGACAAGGTGGTCTTTGCTTCCAGTTTTCACGAAAACGAAGTGGCAGCTTTTTTGCATTTTAAAGATTTTGTCAAGCATTTTGCGCCTGAAATTCACCTGGTAGAAATTCAAACCGGTTCTCTTTTCGATCCGCCTTATTTTTTGAGTAAAGAATCCATGGAGCGGTTTCGCCACCTGGCCAGCCCTTTTTATTGCAGGACGCATGTATTGCAGGATTGGAATGTAGATCACGGCATTCGAAGTTTTGCAGAAAAAATTGGCGCCAAACTAATCGGTATTTCCAACCACCATCGGCATCCATTGAAACGCATGCTGGTAGGCAGCCGTGCAGAAGCATTGATCAATCACGCCGGATTGCCCGTCATCACGATTGATTATCTGGACGAATAAAATAGCCTGATTTTGGTCAGTCATCTGACCCGAAATGAAAAAGGAGGCACCATTCGACATACAATTACCAGTCTTTCCACAACTCCCAGTAAGTTTACGGCGTTTATAAATCACAAAAATTGGCAAAGAACGAAAAATCCTAAAATAAGTAGCAGGGTTTAGATTTTTAGCTATATTTGGAAAAAATGCCTCT
Source organism: uncultured Saprospirales bacterium (assembly GCA_937864265.1). Taxonomy (GTDB): domain Bacteria; phylum Bacteroidota; class Bacteroidia; order Chitinophagales; family Saprospiraceae; genus CALMIR01. The sequence continues at coordinate 28,799 of CALMIR010000150.1, forward strand.
TAACTCACAAAAGAATGAAGCAGCACATTGGTATTGTATTGTCTTCCCTACTCAGCGCACTATTGGCTGTTGTTGGGTATCGTTTCTTTGAAGGCCCAAAGGAGATTGTCATCCGGGAGACGGTGCCAGCGCAGTACACCAACTTCGACCCATTGGAGGTCAGCAAACAACGTGCTTTTCTGTCTGCTTCCCCCACCGATTTCATCGCGGCTGCCGAGCGCATCACCCCCAGCGTTGTAAACATCAAAACCATTCAGGGCAAAGGTGGATTTGATTTTTGGGGCAACGATGCAGAAAGTAGTTCCTCGGGTTCTGGTGTCGTCATTTCTTCCGATGGCTATATCGTTACGAACAACCACGTCATTGAAGACAGCGATCACATCAGTGTTACCCTGAATGATAAGCGCGAATATGAAGCAGAACTCATTGGCACGGATCCTTCTACCGATCTGGCCTTGCTCAAAATAAAAGCCAATAATCTCACCCATATTGAATTTGGCAACTCCGACTCCCTTAGGGTAGGGGAATGGGTTTTGGCTGTGGGCAATCCTTTCAATTTGGAATCGACCGTAACGGCCGGTATTGTGAGCGCCAAAGGCCGCAGTATCGATATTTTAGAAGGGCAGGATCGGATCGAATCATTCATTCAAACCGATGCTGCCGTCAACCCCGGCAACAGCGGCGGCGCTTTGGTCAACACCAACGGCGAACTCATTGGCATCAACACCGCCATCATAACCCGCTCAGGCCGTTACGAGGGCTATTCTTTTGCGGTTCCGGTCAATTTGGTGCGCAAAGTCATCAAAGATTTGATGGACTTTGGGGTCGTTCAACGCGGTATTTTGGGCGTATTCATCGATGAAATGACCAGTGAACTGGCCAAAGAACTCCAATTGGAGGCCGTAGAAGGCGTTTATATCACGCGGGTTACGCCAGGTAGCGGTGCAGACGATGCCGGACTGAAAGAAGGCGATGTTATCATTGGTATTAATGGCACTAAAACTCGAACCATGCCTGAAATGCAGGAGCAGGTAGGGCGTTATCGGCCGGGCAATTCCATATCGGTAGATTATTTTCGGAATGGGAATAAATCTCGCGCCAATGTAGTGCTGAAAAATAAGAGCAATAGCACCTCTATCATCACAGCTGAAAACAGAGACATTCTTTTCGATTTGGGCTTTGAATTGCGTGACCTGACTCGCGAGGAGAAAAAACGCTTGGATGTGGAAGGGGTAAAAGTGGTCAGTATTTACCGGGGTAGCCGAATAGAAAGAACCAATATGGATCCCGGATTCATTATCACTAAAATGGACAATAAGAAAATAACTTCCGTTGAAGAACTGGTGGAAGAATTGGAAAATGCCAACGGAAAAGTGATGCTGGAAGGGATTTATGAAAATTATTCCGGAGAATATTACTACGCCTTTCCAGTAAAATAAACACGACAATGCCCAAGATTGATATTGAGAAAAATAAGAACGACGACAGCATGCGCCTGTTGCTATCTAGGATGCAGCATCGGCTGGAAAAGATAAAAAAAGGGGGAGGCGAAAAGCGAATCGCCAAATTGCATCAGGAAGGTAAAATGACCGCTCGCGAAAGGGTCGATTATTTGATTGATCCAGACACCTATTTTATGGAAATAGGCGCCTTTGCTGCTTATGATATGTACGAGGAGCACGGCGGATGCCCTGCAGCAGGCGTAGTAGTAGGGCTGGGTTACATCAGCAAACGATTGTGCGTCATCGTGGCCAATGATGCGACGGTTAAGGCCGGCGCTTGGTTTCCCATGACGGGTAAAAAAAACCTGCGCGCCCAAGAAATTGCCATGGAAAACCGCTTGCCGATCATTTATTTGGTGGACAGCGCTGGTGTTTTTCTCCCCATGCAGGATGAGATATTCCCAGATAAAGAGCATTTTGGCCGAATTTTTAGAAACAATGCCAAGCTTTCCAGCATGGGCATCCCTCAAATTGCGGCTATTATGGGCAGTTGTGTGGCTGGTGGGGCCTATTTGCCCATCATGTCCGATGAAGCACTGATCGTGGAAGGGACGGGGTCTATATTTTTGGCAGGCCCTTATCTCGTAAAAGCAGCCATAGGTGAGTCGGTGGATAAAGAAACCCTGGGTGGCGCCGTTACCCACAGTGAAGTATCGGGCGTGACCGACTATAAGATGCCCGATGACAAAACTTGCCTGGATACTATTCGCGATTTGGTGGACAAGATAGGGCATTTTGAGAAAGCCGGCTTCGATCGGACTGCGGCACAAGCACCTCAAAGCAATGAAGAAGAATTGTACGCCCACCTACCTGAAGGTCGGGCTACGCCCTATAAGACAGAAGAATTGCTCAAGCGCCTGGTGGATGACTCCAAATTGACTTACTATAAAAAGGAGTATGGTAAAACCATCATTTGTGCATATGCCCGCATCGACGGTTGGGCAGTAGGCATTGTCGCCAATAATCGCGAAGTGGTACGTACGGCCAAAGGCGAGATGCAATTTGGCGGTGTCATCTATTCCGACTCTGCCGACAAGGCTACCCGATTTATCCTCAACTGCAATCAGAAAAAAATTCCATTGGTATTTCTGCACGATGTCACTGGCTTTATGGTAGGCACGCGCTCGGAGCATGGTGGTATCATCAAAGACGGCGCCAAAATGGTGAACGCAGTAGCCAATTCTACCGTTCCCAAGTTTAGCATCGTCATGGGTAACTCCTACGGCGCGGGCAATTATGCCATGTGCGGTAAAGCCTATGACCCCCGCTTGATCGTAGCCTGGCCTACGGCCAAAATTGCCGTGATGGGGGGCGAACAAGCCGCTAAAGTATTGCTTCAAATCCAAACCTCTACGCTGAAGGCGCGCGGCGAGCGCATTTCCGAGCAAGAAGAAAAAGAACTGCTGGATAAAATAACCGCTCAATACGACAATCAAACCACTCCTTACTACGCTGCTGCCCGGCTATGGGTGGATGCCATCATCGATCCATTGGATACGCGGCGGATCATCTCTATGGGCATAGAAGCAGCCAATAATGCTCCTGTAGAGCGATTCAACCCTGGAGTGATTCAGACTTGATCTTGTAGCCGCTTCAAGCTGTCGATTATTTCTAGCTGTTTATACCTACTTTTCAATTATATTTTTACCTTTGAAAAAGAGTTCTGCTATTTTTAGACATTTTCTCTTTTTTAAATCCGCCATTACCAACATCAAACAGCTATGACATAGTTTTTGACTAACTACAAATTGTGGTGGTTTTGTATAGAAAAATTGATTATTTTCAACGCTGAGTAAAGTTTGAAAGGACACCTAGATCGAGCAAGACTTTTTTTATCTTGGTTTTTTCTAACCATCTTTTGCCTGCAAAGAATTATCGGTTTTGTGGGGAGGGAGTTTGCTTTTTCTAATGTGGTAGAACGGCGAATGGAAAAAGTAGCACAAATTATGACCCATGAGTGGTTCGAAAAATGCATCAACAACCTTCAACACAACAATGATGGTACAGGGCAGTTAAAAGTTCATGAAATCTCAGCCGATTCTTTGGCGTTTATAGCCTTCGAAACATTGGATAGCCAGCTATACCATCAATCAGATAGACACTTGTCAGTCGAAGAGCCTGAAAAGGCTTATTGTGTAGAAGAACCCCTCGATACTAAACCTCTTAGGAGTCAGTTTCCTTCCATTGACGAACGCTTGTTTCCAGTTTTTTACTTTTGGATGCCGACTCTATCCGCCAATAATAGAGCTGTACTAAGCATGCCTGGTAACACACGATCTCAATTCCAGGGCATTATCTGGCCATTTATCTATTCTCCTCCTCCGGAATGTGCCTAGGGGCACAGAAAATTAAGTTCCCGATTTTACCCATGCCATAGAGGCAAACGCTCACTTGACGTGTATCGACTATGGTAAGGAGGCTGATCAAACGGGAAGAAATTTTTTGCACACTACTTAAAGCACTACTGCGCGTACTCAAACGCTAATTTTTATCTATTCAGCAGCAGTTGTTTGCTCTGGAATGGATTTTTATTAATCACCTAATTGAACTTTCAATGAAAAATCAACATAAAATTGGATTTATTCTGGCACTGTTATCGATACTGGGCAGCACCTTGATGGCACAGACACCATCGGATGCCCTCATGATGAAGAAAAAAGAAATTTGTATTGCTGCCATGTACGAGCACAGTTGGTTCGACGAATATTGGGAGGGCACTTACTTGAGACACAATGAGACCATAGCCACGGTAGATCGTCATATGGTGATGCCCATGGCCGCCATTGGTATTGTCGATAGGCTCAACCTGATTGTGGCTGCACCGTATGTCAAAACAGCATCCCGTGAGCCTAATGGCGGTAAATTTGAGGGTGCCAAAGGGTTTCAGGACCTCAGTTTGGCGCTGAAAGGCGAAATTTTCAATAAAGAAATGGGGAAAGGCAAGCTGGCATTACTCGGGACGGTGAGCTATTCCACGCCTATAACCAATTACCTGTCCGATTATCGGCCATACAGCATTGGATTTGGTGCCAATGAATTGGGCGTTAGAGGTATCCTTCAATACCAACTCAACAGCGGCATCTATATTCGCGGCGCTTTGGCTTATTTGTTCCGTGGACAAACAAAAGCAGAAAGGGATTACTACTACAACAACGGCAGCTATTACACACCTTGGATGGATGTGCCAAGTGCCTGGAATTATAATGCCGTTGCTGGAATCTGGCTTTTTGATTCTTCTTGGAAAATCGAAGCCAATTATATGGGCTTGGTATCTACCAGTGGCGACGACATTCGTGCTTACAATGCCGCTCAGCCTACGAATAAGGTGGATATGGGCGTATTGGGGGTATCGAGCCAGTATTATTTCAAAAAGCTAAAAGGGCTAGGCTTACTGGCCTACTATTCCGATACGCTCAGCGGCCGCAACGTGGGCAAATCCGCCCAATATGGAGTAGGTGTTACTTACCAGTTTAAGCTCTAATGTTCCTTTCATCACAAATTCAAAGACAACGAACATGAAAAATATAGTTTCCAAAATATTCGCATTTAGCCTACTGGTGATCAGTGTTTTTTTGAGCTCTTGCGAAAAAGACCTCCCAACACAGGCCAATTACCTGGCTTATACCTATTCTAAAATTGATGAAAACGGCGGTAGCTGGACGCCCGTCTTGCTCTCATCCGCTGACCAAATAGCGATTCCTGTGCCTGAGGCTGTTGGCTCCAGTGCTTTTCAGGAAGAGTTGGCTTTTGTAAAATCAGAATCATCCAGCCTCAGCGGCGAACAATTGGATGCCGTTGAATATTGGACAAATAACCCTGCTTTGCGCTGGAATGAAATAGCTTTGGAACTGATTGCCAAATACAATCTCATTCCAGGCCCCAATGCGGACGATACTTATACTTTGCCCAATCCGGCCAACCCTGGGGAAGTTCCTTACTTTCCCTTCGCCCACCCGCCATATGCAGTCAGAGCTTTATCCTATTTGAGCGTAGCTCAATTTGATGGTTTGATCAGCGCGTGGCATTACAAGTATCTATACAATCGCCCTTCTCCAGGCTTGGCGGACAACTCCATTACGGCTGCTTATGTCGAAAACAATATTCCTTCTTATCCTTCCGACGGGGCTGTAATTGCGGCCGTTTCCAGGGATATTCTGTCCGTTATGTTTCCGCTAGAAAAAGACTATCTGGCAGAAAGGGCAGAAGAGCACATGTCTAGTTTGATATGGGCTGGAGCGAATGTAGAAAGCGATATCAGCGCCGGTGCATTCATAGGTGAAGAGGTTGCTAAAATAGCGCTTGCCAGAGCTTCTACCGACGGTATGAGCAAAGCGCAATGCCCCAAGCCCATTTCCGATTCGCTGCAGGCAGCTGCATTTGACCGCTTCGGCTGGAAATGGGAAAATATAGAAATTCCCGCTCGCCCAGTAGGGTTGACGCCTCTATTTGGGCAGGTCAAGTTGTGGAATGTACCCAACGTAGAAGTGGTGCGGCCTCCAGTGCCTCCCGCTCCAGGATCAGCAGAGTTTGAAGAAAGCGTTGTGGCGTTAAAAAATTATGCCGACAACATGACAGAGGAATGGCGGGCCATCGCCAATTATTGGCAGGATGGATTGGGCACTTACACGCCTCCAGGCCATTGGAATCGCTACGCTAAGGAATATGCCATCAAGTACAAACTCAATCCTTTGCGGACGGTTCGCGTTTTTGCTTACTTGAACATGGCTATGATGGATGGTGGTATCAGTTGCTGGGATGCTAAATATTACTATCACTATCCGCGTCCTATCAATCTAATACCAGGTTATAAGACGATAGCCGGTACACCAAACTTCCCCAGCTATACTTCCGGGCACAGCGTTTTCTCCGCTGCCGGGGCTGAGGTAATGACCTATATGTTCCCGGAAGAAGGTTCGCTTTTCCGAGACTATGCAGTAGAAGCCGCCATCTCGCGAGTGTATGGAGGCATCCACTGGATATTTGATGCCGAAGTAGGTACGACTCAAGGTATTGAAGTAGCCAGTTATACGCTGGATGTAGCCAAGGCGGATGGTGCCGATTAAAGGCTTCTTATTGAACTAATCGTTAATAATAAAAGGAGCAAAGCACTTCAATCAGCGCTTTGCTCCTTTTTTAATGCAAACTATTCCGCGTTTATGTTACTTCTCGACTTGGAGCAAGCCCGCTGAAACATACCCATCCACCAATAAATGATAGAGGTAAGTTCCTGTTGGGACACCTTCTGTATTCCAACTGATCTGTTGCTCGCCCGCAAGTAGTGTGCCTGCATCAACAGATGCCACTCGTTGGCCGTGCATGTTGTAAATGTTGAGCTGCACGTCAGCGGTATTTTCCAAATCAAAACGGAAATTGGCCTGTGAAGCTGCTGGATTTGGAAAAACAGTTGTCTGAATGCTTTTCAAGTTATTTTCGCGAGTGCCCGATGGCAAATCGTATTTGTAAATAAACCCGAATAGGTCGCTTACGTACAGATCGCCAGCTGCATCAAAAGTAAAGCTGGGGGCTAGTCCAATGAATCCATCTGCCAGCACTTCTTGGCTTCCATCTGAAAAAACTTTAATGACTTTGCCAGCACCCGGGAAAAAATTCAAGGTCGAATCGTTGATAAAACCAAACTGGCTGAATTGCAACACGCACAAATTGCTGTCGCGTGGGTCATAACCCATATCGGTCAGCAGGGTAAAGCCCGTTTGCCAGGGTGTCAGGTTGCCGTTGAGATCAACATCGTATATCGTGGCCGCGCCGTCCAGAAAAGGAAAGCCCGTAAGTTGGCAAACATAATAACCACTGTGATCGCGCTTAGGTACAATATCCGTAGGCACGGCATCGGTTACTGGCGGGCCAACTGGCGTAGGATTGGAAACGCCTGGCAATTCAGCGAAAAAGCTCAATTGCTCGGTTGCCACTTCGTATTTCACGATGGCATCGGCACCAGCATCAGCAATGTACATATCCCCGTTTTCATCCCAGTAGATATTGTAGGGATTGCTCTGTGGTAAGCCCTGGTCATGCACAAAAGTACCAAACTTCATGGTTTGTTCTACGTCGGTCAAATCGAGGGGCGAACCAGGCGAATAGTCGCCCTTATCCACGATCAACAACGCTTCACCTTGCGGGTGTGGTCCTTCGCCAACCAATACAGCTACCTTGTTGTCGGGCAACTGCCAGGTACGGGTTGATCCCGCAATTTCTCCAGTGGCAGGATTGAGGGCGCTGGGCAGACCTGTCATAAAAGTAGCTACACTACCATCAGGTGCAATAATGGACACTTTGCCATCGTCATTGCCGGCACCCGATTCGGTAACCCATACATTGCCATCAGCATCTACGTCCACACCGATAAGGCCGTTTACAAAACCTTGCCCTACGATAATAGGTTGTGCTTGAGTGAGGTTCAGAATGAATAAAAATGCGCTTGTCAGCGTAAAAAATTGCTTCATTGTAAAAAGGTTTTAATGATAAAAAAAGGTTTATTAATGCTTTAAATAGCTTATCGAATGATAGCTATGCGCTTTGTTTCCACAAAAACGCCATCCACATTGGCCGTAAGCCAATACCAACCGGGAGGATATGCCTCAGCTTGCAGCCTCAGCTTGCTTGCACCTGCGGAAAACTGCCCGTACTTGTGTTGCCACACGATTTGCCCTTGGGCATTTTGTAGCACCAGCATCAAATCGCCGTTGCGGGGCAGTGTCAGTTGGATGTTCCAAACATCACTGGTTGGATTGGGAAAAACGGCCATGCCCAGGCCAGTGCGGCCATTCAGGGGGAGATCAGGGCTGGCACTTGGAACGTTTTTTTGTAAAAACACCCGGATGATGCGCGTACTGGCAGTGGTTTGATTGGCTACATTATTGATAAATGGGTTGGGTTGGTCGGGGGCAGTGACGATACCACCTACGATGTAACCCAGCAAAGTTTCGCCATCGGCCAATTCATCTAACTGAACGATACCTTCACTAAAAACAGGTATGTTGTGGGCCAAAAGAAACTCGGCACTCGAACCCGTATAAAAAGGCAATTCTGCATCAAATCCCACTTCTTCATAAGTGCCATCGGGAAGGCGGCTTACCCGGCTGGCTGTTCGCACAAAGGGAATCCGGTTATCTTTGATGAGGCTGTCGTTTTCATTCAGATAATACTGGCTCATACCGCCAAAAAAGAGGGTATGCATGCTATTTTCGGCTTCGGCATAAAGCGGAACTTTGGCACAATGATAATTGGCCAAAAATTGGCTAAAATCGTTGACGGGGGCATGCCCCTCTGGGCTGATTTCGATGATATTGAGAAAGGGCAGCAGTGCCAGGCCTGGTTGAAAGACTCCGGAAAAAGCGACCAAGCCAGCCTCACCGCTGGCAAAAATCTGGGGTATCAGATTGTAATCCCGGCGATGCAGGTTCAATTCATCTTTTATCTCGCTCTGGCGTTGGGGGCGCCAGCCTAAACTATCGGGTTCGAGGGTGAATTTTCGGATACCATCCGTATAAAACTGAATATTGTTGGTGCCTGCATTAGAGGAGTATAAACCCTCGAACCGATGCCCTCCAACCAGGTAAAAAGTATCGTTCATGACCTGGAGCTGCCCGCCTGTCACCGCAAAAAAAGTATCGCGTACCTGCTGAAAACAGGGCATCAGAGGGGTGTCATCAATAACCGCCGATACTAGCTCGGGTACATCAATTAAAGTAAGGTAGGGATAGGTGCGGTGATCCTGAATGACCTCGCTGCGGCCATACCCACCTGCGAATAGCAGTAAATCGCTCCATTGACAAAATTCCATATTTGCACTGTGCAATTGCTCGCGTAGGGTATCGGGCAATTCAGCCAAGGCGCGTTGCCAAACCTGTCCGCTGGAAGGCTGTACCACATAAATGTGTTGGTTGGCGCTACCTGTATGGAAACCTCCATTCTTGGGGTGCAGCCCATCTTTGCGGCCACCAATCAGCAGCCACTTGTCTTCATATTGAGCCGCTGCGAACGAATGCAGCCCGGGTAAACCTGAAAAAGTGATGGTGTCGAAATGGACATTCAGGGTAGTTTGTCCGATGGCGGTATGGGTGTAAAAAACGAATAAAACCAAGCTGAAACAAAGCCGGGCTAAAATGGATTTCTTCATTTTGAAATGATTGAACATGATATAAATTTCGTTTGATACATGGACAAAGCTACAGCTTGGCCCTGTTCATAATTATGCTCAATGGCTGCTCAAAATCCTGAGATGCCGATGAATACCTAGCACACCGATCTCAAGCATTCAGCTACCAATAAGATAGTAATGCAAAACTAAAGCCTTGATAAAAAGCTTGTTATCACCGTTGTCGCAAGGGTTTGAAAAATTGTCGCACAAGCATGTAAGCACAAAGCTTGTGCTGATGCAGAATAACTTTCAGGTTAATTGAAAATTGGGCAGGTAATGATGCCCATATACAAGGGTGGATAAAATTTGAGGCACAAATATAGACAAGCCATTCATTTTTCGCAATAATATGGTGTATATTTGTTGAAGAAAATAACCATTTTATTGCTTATGCCCATCACTTCGCTCGATCAACTTGACCCAAACGGCACCTACACTTACGCCGACTACTTGCGCTGGCAGTTTGAGGAGCGCGTGGAACTGTTGCGCGGAAAAATCCGCAAATTGGCTGCGCCTTCGATGAAGCATCAACGTGCCGTAACCCGGCTTGTACGCACCATCGCTAATGCCTTGTGGAAAACACCCTGTCAGGTTTTTGTCGCCCCCTTCGACGTACGCTTGACCCGTACCCGCAATGATAAAGAAGTGACTACTGTCGTCCAACCCGACTTATCTGTCATCTGCGACCCCTCCAAATTGGACGATCGCGGCTGTAACGGTGCACCCGATCTGATCATCGAAATCCTTTCGCCCGGCAATAGCCGTACCGAGATGAAAGACAAATTTGAACTCTATCAAGAGGCTGGTGTACTCGAATACTGGATCGTGTCGCCTATCGAGAAAACCATCCAGGTTTTCAAGTTAAATGAACAGGGCATTTACATCGGTTTCCAGCCCAAGGTGGAGGGCGATACAGCCACCACGCCGATTATTCCCAATCTGGCAATTGAAGTAACGGAGATTTTCGAAGATTGAGGCTTTTCTTTTAGTACGCGCTTATCTTTCCTTCTTTATCAATATACTGCCAAGTGTCGCTTTCCCATACGCTGTGTTCACCGTCCTTTATGGTTTGGCATTGCTGGCTGACTTTTGCTTTGCCGTTTTCAAATGGATAAGCACAGTCGAATTGCGGTTCAATAACAACGGCGTAGGTGTCGGCATCAGCATAGCCTATCTTGCCGTTTTGCACGATACGGAACAAACCCTCGGAAGGATAGTCCGGGCCGTTGTCGTAAGGGAATACTTCATAAAGGACATTTTCCTGTCGGTCAATAACGACCCATTTTCCGTCATTATGGAGCAGTACGACGGCATGTGTTCGGAAGGTGTCCGTGAGACACATGGCATATTTACCTGTGGGTATGACGGTTTCCCCGTTATCGTCGCGGTAGCCTGTTTGTCCTGTGTCAGGGTCTTCTACGAGTAGCCAGGGATTGGTGTCAGTATGCTCCGTCGAAGTCGGATGGGTACATGCCGTAAAGGCCAATGCAAGGAGGAGGAAGTATTTCATGTTTTTTTAGCCATTTGTTTTTTCGCTGGTCGAATGTACGGATTTTATTTGGCAATAGAAGTTTTCCAGAAAGTTACGGGGGCACTCGAAAGTGACCCCGTAACTCAGGGCAAAAGTTACGGGGGCGCTCGAAAGTGACCCCGTAACAGAGGGTTCAAAGATATTTCAACATCCGTCGTCCCATTTCTAGATTGCACAGAGATTCTTTTCGCAACCCTGCATAATCCTTGGCCGAAGACCACTCGTAATCAATAGCTTTCTTCACTAGATTGGCTTCTACCGCATTTTCGTGGATATACCACATAAGCCGATACCCATAGTCGGTACCGGGCGAAAAGTGCCAGTCAGGGCTTTTATTTTTTTCCAAAGTGACAAATTCGTCGATCCAACCGTCTTTTGCTTTGCTTTTTTCTCTGAACAGGCTGCCCGACCAGCCCTTCTCTTTGTTGATGGCACGGGTATATCCTTTCAGCAAATCGCCGATGGCATCGTTCAAGGTAATCAGGCTTTCCCCATCCTCAGTCCAGTTACTCGTATTGTCTAGAGGGCGCGCTTTATGGCCATATTTTTCCAACCGCCGCTGAAATTCGACGGCATTTACATGTGCCCGCAATACTTTTCTTTTAATGGTTTCCTCTTTTACAAAAAATTGCCAGTGGAAATGATTGGGCATCAGGCACCAAGCTATCAGGTCTCCGAAGGGTAGTAGGTAGGCGCGCATTTTCCATAGAAAATACTGGTAGTTTTCATCGGTGAAAAATACTTGGCGATGGTTGTTCCCTTGGTTGTAAATATGGAACATCTGGTTGGCGTAGAATTGCATGGTTTTCTCTTTATTGAGCGGGTCACTTCGAGTGCCCCGCTCAATTCAATTTTCTTATGCAATATTGGAAAACGGTCGGGTAAAAACAAGTGTCAGCACTGATTTATGATTTAAGTTACGGGGGCACTCGAAGTGACCCCGTCAGGGCAAAAGTTACGGGGGCACTCGAAGTGACCCCGTAACTCAGGGCAAAAGT
>CALMIR010000151.1 GCA_937864265.1 uncultured Saprospirales bacterium
GTGGCGCGCAACGTGTGAGCGTGCGTTTAACTTTTTGATCTTAATAAACTCTAATCTTTGTTTTAAATTGGAAAATCTTTGAATAACATCTTCGGTTTGATCTAATTCTTCCTCTGATAATGCAAATAAATTAAATGTCTTTTTTCTGCCCGTTAACGGTTCGCCTGTATATTTATTGATATCGAAAGCCGAAGAACCTGTTACTAGGATTTTCAAACCATTTATTTCATCAATCATTAATTTCAAAATGTTACCTATGTCTGTAATTTTTTGAGCCTCATCAATTATTAGCAACCTTCTATTTCCTAGTAAGTTTAAATAGTTTTGTGTACTTCTGTGAGCAAGGATTTTTCTAATATCCATATTTTCTCCATTTAAAAGGAGATAGGGCTCGGTAATTTGCTCAATGATTTGGTTTATTAAAACTGTTTTGCCAACTCGTCTTGGTCCAAGCAACACAATTACTTTATTGGAGACAAGGTTTTTAATGAGTTGATCTTCTATAGACCGCTTAATGAGTTTATTCATTTTTTTTAGCCAAATTTAGCTAAATTTAGTCAATAGAATTTACTTTTTAGGTTAATTTTAGTCAAATGCACGCTTTTTTGTTTTTCGCTCAGCATCTAAAGCCTCCGCTCCATCACCACTGCGACCCGGTCGAAAGCGACAAATGGAGGGTATATTCCCCATGAGCAAAAGAAAATGCTAGGCCGTACGGGCAAATGAAGCTCGACAGCCTTATTTCAACAACTGAAATGCAAGACTTAAAAACAGCCGATTAGCTCAGGAGATAACCCGCCCTGCAAAGCGCTTTTTATCAATACCCCCTATCGCGCAGGAATTGTTCTGTTGCCGCTTTACCCGATTCAATCAGTTTATCCTTCATGGCCTCACTGATGTCAAAGTCCACATCAGGCACACCCAAATCGTCTATTACCACGCTGCGTTTCACCTGTTCCGGGTCTTTGGCATAGTCAATACTTTGGGTTTGCAACAGCGTCATAAAGGTATGTTTCACATATTCTGCCCAATGCCCGTAGCCAAATTTTTTAATCTGACGGGCGCCGTGTACATCTTGCAATCGAAAACCGATGGTCTCCCAATTGGGGGCCCCTTCGTCAAATGCTGTCAGGGGATAATTGTACACCATGCCCCCATCCACATACAAGTGATCGTCCGGATTGTTGTGGCTAAACTGCCAGGCGTTGAAATAAAGCGGGATCGACATAGAAGCCCTTACCGCCTCTGCCACAATGACTTTGGGTGTTTTTTCTGCTGAAAATTCTCTGACCGATTGCGTATAAATGTCTGATGCAAATACACGAATATCCCTGCAGCCCACTGCCTGAAATGCTTCAAAAGTGGCTTCCTTCTCCAATCCCAGGCCAGCACTGACAATCTGATTTTCTATCCAATGCAGAAAGGTGTCGCCTGGATGTAAACCATAAAAATGCAGCTTTCTCAGTAGCCCTTCTCTGTCGTCAAAAGCGCCCAAATCCATCGACTTGATGGTTTGGGTGATGTATTCCGGATCATAACGAAGGCCGACCAAGCACGCTGTTATAGCACCTGCCGAAGTCCCAGCTACCCGTTCGATGCCTGGTAATATTTTTTTGTCATCCAACACTTGTAATGCGCCTGCATACGTAATGCCTTTGACGCCTCCGCCTTCAAAGGCCAAATTTTTAATCGTTGTATCCATACTATTGATCGTTGTTGTTAGTTATTGAAAAAAGAAGCACTTTATTGTTTTCCGGCTTGTCCCGGTACTTGCTCCGTACTCCTGGAAATGATGGCATAGCCCAGCCCCAAAGAGAGCCAGGGCTTTCCCTGATATATCCATTGATTTTGCGCGTTTTGAGAAATGTAATCCCAACCCACAAAAAAGCCAATCTGGGCATTGGAAAATTCAAAAACTCCGCCAAAGGAAAGGGTTAATGCTGGGCGATCAGAGGTTTGCCGGATCACCCCCTCTGTTGAAAGGCTGTCGAGCGTAATATGGGTGACCCCAAAACCCATCATCGCGTTGAAAAAGTTCTCATCCGAATAGGGCGACAAACGCCACTTGGCACCCGCCGAGGGGCCCAAGGTAATATCCGTTGAAAAATCAAAAGGAGAGGATCGCACCTTGACCGGAATGACGATCGTTCCTGCCGAAAAGGTGGGTTTGGTGCGGTAGCGCGGAATTACCCGACCAGAATTAAAATGCGATTTGGGCAGCAAAAAGTAGCGGTATTCCTGCTTGGAAGTGTCCATAAAATTAAGTGTCAATTGCTTATCTTCTTCTTTATCGTTCCATTCCCAAAAGCGGATAATGACACTGTCTTTCAACTCCCCTATGGTGGTAAAAACGGAGTTCACGGGCGCTTCCACCACTTTATCCGACAAGGTTTTCCCCGTGATATCGCATTCGTACATGGGTGCCTCGGTCACCAGTTTGAAGTGAAAAGTGTTGGGTGATTGCCCAATCAAAGCACTGGGAATCGCCGAGGCTAAGCCAATACAACAAAGGGCGATAGCCACGTCTGCCAATCGTTTCATAATATAAGTTTTAGGTGTTGATGTTTATTCCCAGGGGCTTCAATATGTAACCCTGCCCGGTTCTCCTTTTTGTAGAAAACGCCAAGTTTTCACCCACTAATAGCGCCTGTTTTTTGATCGTAGAGCATGGGATGGCCTTTTTCCAACTGCTCTCTGAGCCAATCATTGGGCAGGCAATCCAAAACCAGGTGTACACGATCTACAGGACTATCATTATCCACGGAATGGGGCAAATTGAAATCGGCCAACCAAACTTCCCCTTCCCGCATGGGAATCAATATTTGGTTCACGACAAAGCGAACCGTTGGATGGGTCAACACAGGTACGTGGATGCGCCATTCTACCAATTCGCCCATTTGCATTTCGTCTGTGTGCTCTAATATCCTGGCTCCCGCAGCCAGCAACATCAGCCGGGCGGCGTTGACCTGGCATTGAAACCAGCCAATCACTTCCTGAAAATAAGTGCAACGCTCCAGAATGGGGGTGTCCTTGTAAAAGTCAGCCTGTATGCCACTGGGAGAGGCATAAATGATTTGTGGATGGCCACCCACAGAACGAAGCGGCACCACCCCCCAGCGCCCCTGGTGGTGAGAGGTACTGTAATGGTTGATCCATTCCTCTGCTCTAATTTTTGCCAAATCCGCTTTTAAGGCGGAAGGATCAAATGAAATGGGCAATTGAATTGGGTTGAAGGTGTCCATTTTTTATTGTTCTATTTGTTGTAAAACCAGGATGGCATCTTGCTGCCCGCCCCATAGCCAGCGCCGATAGGGAACGGTGTGCAGCACCTGATGCCCGGGCAAGGTACCAAATGTTATCTTCCAGGTATCGTCGCTCACCCACCAGTAGGAGCGATCTTCATTTTTTATCGGATTGGGGTGGTAGTTGTACCAACCATTGTATTCATAGCCAGCATCCATTTGGCGTATAGAAATCCCCTGTTCTTCCAAATACCGAAAAGCTTGTTGCCTGGCTCGATTCCAGGATAAATAGTCTTTGGTGGCCAACAAACTAAATAATGACAGGGCAGCCAAAATGCCCCATTTGAATGGATGCCCCTGTATCCTAACACCTGGCAATAGTGCTAAAAAAACACCCGCTAATGGAAATAGTAAATAGCGGTCAAAAAAAGCAGTAATGGACATCAATGGTAAATACAGCAGATTCGCCAGCAACAGAAAGCGCAAAAAAGTACGCAACTGAGGGCTGTATTCATACGATTGTTTCCACAAAATATAAGTCAGCAGCGTCGCCGATAGCTGGCTGATGAAATTCAATCCATAGAAAATCCCTGCTGGTAATTGAGGGGTGTTTTTCACGCCAAAACTATACACATCTGCCAGTAATTCAGGCCCCAGGCCAAAGTTAAACAGGATATTGCCACCAAAAGGAAATATTTTCTCCCCCAAGTGCAGCGCCAACAACAATACGCCATTTACCGCCAGAACAATCAAGCATTTCTGAAGCGAAAAGCCGTTCTTCGGTACCAAGTGCCACAAAAAAGGGATCAAGGGCAGACCAAAAAAGCCCATGTAAATCCAGGTTTTCAGCGCTTTTTTAGCCAATTCCAACAGGAAATGTCCCGGGGAGTTGACGATTTGATCGAGGTAGATTTGGGTCACCGGAACGAAGTTTTTTTCGATGCCCAGCCAGGGTTTGCCCCATTTTTCAAAAAGCCAATACACCAGCGCTGCCAACAATACAAGCCCAAATGCCTTGGCCACAGTCCGGCCATTGATCCCCTTTTCCCAAAGTAGCCAGGCGCCTAGCGCTGGCAATAATACAATACCTGGCTGGCGCACCAAAAAGGCCAATAGACAACATAAAACGGCGATACTGAACGACAAGGCATCTTTTTTGCTAAAATACCGCCCGAAACAGTACGTTGAGGCAAGCATCAACGCCAGGAAAGGTACATCGCTCATAAAACTAAAGGCGAGGGAAAAGAACAGTGGATTGAACAGCAAAAGCCATCCACCCAGCCGAATTGGTGCGTCCTTTAATCCAACATGGCGGGCTGTAGCGCAAAATAAGAAGACCCCCACCAAGGCTGCCGCCAAAGTTGAATACCTTAAAAAGGTAAAACTAAATCCTCCAAAAATCAGGCAAAAAAGATAGCCCCACCCCACCTGTGCAACGATGTTGGGCGAAAAATATCCTTGAAACGACATCTGCCCGGTTTCCAGCAACTGCTTTACCGGATAGGCATATTGCCAATCGTCGTTGAGCGGAAAATCGCCTTGCGGATTGACCAGTAGAATGGCCAGCAAGATGCTTAGCGATAAAATCAGAACCGTTTTTGCCATTGATTGCTTACAATTGGGGGAAAAATAAGACAATTCGTCCTGTGATAATGCCTTTTCGCTCTAAAAATGGAGAATTTCTGTCGAACGCTTTATATTTTGTGGCCGATATACTTTAACCTTGCAACGCCTTTTGGAAAGCTTAAAGAAACCCGATGTCTCCCAGCTTAACGACAGATCTATTAACCCGCCTAAAATCCGACGACAAGGAGGCACTCAAAGAATTGTTTGAGTCGTACTACGCTGTCGTCTGCGGGGTGATCCGCCGTTATGTACCCGACCCCGACACCATGGAAGATCTGGCACAAGAGCTTTTCATCCGTTTCTGGAACAAGCGCCATCAAATCGAAATCAACACCTCTCTTGTTGCTTACCTCCAACGCATGGCGGTCAATGAAGCCTTAGCTTACCTGCGCCGCAACAAACGCTTCGACTTAAAGGAAGCACCATCCGAATGGATTCCCATCGACATGAATTCCGGCGGTACAGAGGAAAAATTGCTGCACCAAGAGTTGAACCATCAAATTAAAGCAGCCATCGACCAGCTTCCTCCCAAATGCCGCACGGTATTCCAACTCAGCCGTTTTGAAGAGTTTTCTTACCAACAAATTGCCGATGAAATGGGCATTTCTATCAAAACCGTGGAAAATCAGATGGGCAAAGCACTGAAAATGCTGCGCTCGTCTTTGAAAGGATATTTGAAGGGGTGAGGAGGTTTCTGGTTTCTAGTTCCTGGTTTCTAGTTTCAGGTTGACCTGCCCTGAAATAAAACCTGCTTTAACTTCTCTTGAAACTTGAAACCAAACCTAAACTTAGCCCAGCTTGAAACCTGAAACCTGAAACTATACCTAGCTTTAGCCTAGCTTGAAACTTGAAACTACACCTAGACTTAGCCTAGCTTGAAACTTGAAACCAGAAACTACACCTAGACTTAGCTCGGCTTGCCCGTCTTCTCCCGCGTTTTTCGCGGGATCAGCCGGGTAAAAAAACAGAAACAAAAAAAGCTATCCCACAAACAGAGATAGCCTTCTAATTTGGTTTTAAATAGTTGGACGTAAAAAACTTAGCGCTAAGGTACAAATCAGGATCAAAAGACCAAAGCCCCGGGGGCAACATCTTTTACTGCTTCATCTGCTTTCTCTTCATATTTCCTAAAATTTTGTCTAAAATCCTGAGCCAGTCGCTCCGCCATTCGGTCATAAGCCAGCGGGTCGCCCCAGCATTGGCGCGGGTTCAGTAATTCATGGGGCACTCCAGGACAAGTCATCGGCATCCTAAGACCGAAAATATCCTGTGGTAGATAAGGCGTTTGCCCCTCTTCCAGATGCCCCTCCAGAGCAGCGCGGATCATCGCCCGGGTATATTTGAGCCGAATTCGCTCCCCTACCCCATACGGGCCGCCTGTCCATCCCGTGTTGACGAGCCAGATACTTGTCTGGTGTTTTTCCATGCGTTCGCCCAGCATATTCGCATATTGGGTGGGGTGCAAGGGCATAAAAGGTGCCCCAAAACAAGCCGAAAAACTGGGTTCGGGTTCGGTTATTCCCGCTTCCGTTCCGGCCACTTTAGCCGTATAGCCGGAAATGAAATAATACATGGCTTGCTCCTTGCTCAGCCTGCTAATGGGAGGCAGCACGCCGAAAGCATCGCAAGTAAGAAAAAAGATGTTTTTGGGATGCCCTGCAATCGATTTTTCCAGGGCATTCGCTATATGATGAATGGGGTACGATACGCGGGTGTTTTCTGTAATGGAATCGTCAGCATAGTCGGGATGACGAGTACCTGCCACAAAAGGAATGTTTTCCAAAATCGCGCCAGGCCGGATGGCACGGTAAATATCCGGTTCTTTTTCTTCGGTCAAATCAATGGTCTTGGCGTAGCAGCCGCCTTCAAAATTGAAGACCCCCTCATCCGACCAGCCGTGTTCATCATCGCCCACCAGTTGTCGCTGCGGATCGGCAGAAAGGGTGGTTTTGCCAGTGCCGGAAAGTCCGAAGAAAATAGCGGTGTCGCCTGTTTTTCCTACATTGGCAGAACAGTGCATGGGGAAAACGCCCCGCTCCATCGGCAGCAGGTAATTCAAAACAGAAAAAATACCTTTTTTAATCTCGCCTGTATAAGCCGTCCCGCCAATCAAAATTTCCCTGGCAGAAAAGTTTAGAATAGCAAAATTTGGTTTTCTGATGCCATCTGTATTCGGATCGGCCTCAAAACCGGGCGCACAAAGGATGGTCCAGTCTGCTTGAAAACCTTTCAGTTCCTCCGCCAGCGGTCGTAAAAATAGATTATAAGCAAACTGATTACTCCAGGCAAATTCCGAAATAAGCCGTATATTCAGTCGGTAATTTTCATCGGCGCAGGCGTAGGCATCGCGCACGTAAACCGTTTTATCCGCCAAGTATTCGAGCATTTTTTCGCGTAAGCGATTAAAATACATTGGTTCAATGGGCAAATTGATCTTGCCCCAATCAACCGTTGTAGCAGTAATGGTGTCTTTAACGATGAAACGATCCTGTGGAGAGCGTCCGGTGAATTGGCCGGTAGATACAACCAGGGCGCCGTTGTCGGCCAATTGCGCTTGATGGTATTGGATGGCGGCTTCTGTCAGCGCTTGAGGGCTTAAATTCCAGTGAACCTGCCGGAAAAGCTGGTTGATGTTGTCCAATGTAAGCTTGATGGAGTTGGTCATAGGTCTTTTTTTAAAACAAGAAATACGCCAAAAACACAAGTCGCTTGTTGTTATTGATCGGTTTGGCAGACTTCCTGCGGTGTTCGAAAAATCAAAGACAATAGTGAAATCGAGGACAAAAATATCTTTTTTCTCCATTAGAGAAAATTTCTCTAAAAGATTTTTTTTCTTAATTTTGTTTTATGCTAACAGATATTGATACGCTCCGACTTGTATTCGGTCTAAAAATCCAGTATTTACGCCGGGAGGCGAACCTTTCCTACCAGCAGCTTTCGGAACTGACTGGCCTGGCTGTCTCCTATTTGCACGATATTGAAAAGGGCAAAAAATACCCCAAGGCCGACAAAATCATGTCCTTGGCCAAAGCATTGGGGACGGATTACAATTACCTGGTATCGCTGGATGCTGGTAAAAAACTAAAGCCCATCATAGACCTGCTCCATTCGGATTTTTTAAAAATATTCCCGCTGGAGCTTTTTGGCATCAATATGCCCAAACTGGTGGAACTGATTTCCGATACGCCCGACCGGGTCAATGCCTTTATCAGCACCATCATCAAAATCATACGGAATTACCAGCTTCGGGGGGAAGATTTTTATAAAGCGGCTTTGCGCTCTTACCAGGATATTCACGACAATTATTTTGAAGATATCGAACAAAAAGTGCGCGAGTTTAAATCCAACAACCAGTTGAACCTGGTTTCTACGCGTCAGTTGGAGCGCCTCCTGCTCAGCAGTTTTGGCATCCATACCAATCGACAACTGCTGCCCGAACAAGCAGGATTAGCAGCCATACGTTCTTATTATTTGCCTGAGCAAAAAACGCTGTACATCAATCAGGGCTTATCGCAGGCTCAGGAGAATTTCCTGTTGGCCAAAGAAATTGGTTTTCAATGCTTGGGGCTGAAGGAGAGACCCCTCGAAACCCGTATGTTAGAAGTAGGTTCATTTGATAAACTGCTCAACAATTTCAAGGCATCCTATTTCTCGGTCGCTCTATTGATGGACGAAGCGGCTGTAGTGGAAGAGGTAGAAAAAATGGCTGCCTGGAAAAAATGGGATGCCGACCGTTTTCTGGGGTTGATGAAAAAATACACCCTCACCTCGGAGATGTTGCTGCAGCGATTGGCCAATATTCTACCCCGCCATTTTGGGATTAAAGACCTGTTTTTTTTGCGTTTTTTCACCGATGCAGCCGAGCAAAAATTTGAAATGACCAAAGAAATGCACTTGTCGCAATTGCACAACCCGCATGCCAATCACCTGGATGAACACTACTGCCGCCGCTGGGTTTCCATCAGCCTAATACGCAAAATGAAAGCGCTCAATAGTTTGGAAAATACTTCGATAGAACTGGCCGGTGCACAGGTCTCCCGTTACTGGGGCACCGACAACGCTTATCTTTGCCTGTCTATCGCCAAACCCGCCCACCACGAACACGACAACAGCACCAGCGTCACCATCGGCCTGCTGGTCAATGACCAACTCAAACAACTCTTTCGATTTTTAGAAGATTCGGAATTGCCCATTAGGGATGTACACACTACTTGCGAGCGTTGCCCTATTTCCGATTGCGAGGCCAGAGCTGCGCCTCCGGTGGCTTTACAAAGACTAAACACCAAGCAGAGGATCAAGACAGAACTGGAAAGCATCAAAGAAATGGTGAACAAAAACCTAATGGTTTGATGTTGCTCTAAATAATGACTACTTTAGCAGCCATTTTACCAACCAAATAGCAACCAAATCTGGCATGTCTAACAAGCTCAATAATTTCATTCTGGGGCAATGGATGCCCCATGAAGGATCTGGATTTTTGCAGTACAACGCCATAACCGGCGACCCCATTTACAGTTGCGGCAGCGATGGCATCAACTATGCAGCGCTAATGAAGTATGCCCGTCAGATCGGCGGCCCTAATCTGCGCAAAATGACCTTCCAACAGCGGGGTCTGATGTTGAAAAAGCTAGCCTTACACCTGCACAACATCCGCAAAAAGTACTACCCCATCAGCTACCTGACCGGTGCCACCAAAGGCGACACCTGGATTGATGTGGACGGCGGTATCGGCACCTTATTTGCCTATGCCAGCTTGAGACGCAAATTTCCCGATCTGCCTTATTATATCGACGGAGAACCCGCCAATTTATCCAAAGAGGGTACCTTTATCGGCCAGCACATCATGGTGCCCAAACACGGCGTGGCCATCCACATCAATGCTTTCAATTTCCCGGTATGGGGCATGTTGGAAAAGCTGGCTGTCAACTTGCTGGCCGGCGTTCCAGCCATCGTCAAACCATCTGAGATTACTTCTTTTTTGGCGGAAGCCGTAGTGCGCGACATCATTCAATCGGGTATCCTGCCAGATGGCGCCCTGCAACTGATCTGTGGGAAAGGTCATGGCATCCTCGACGGCGTTTGTGCCCAGGATATCGTCACGTTTACCGGATCGGCCTCCACCGGGCGTATGCTGAAAAACCACCCGGCTATCGCCGAAAACGCAGTGCCTTTCAACATGGAAGCCGATAGCCTAAATGCAGCAATTCTAGGTCAGGATGCAGCACCGGGGACTGCCGTTTTTGATTTATTCATCCGGGAGGTCCGCAAAGAAATTACCGTAAAATGTGGGCAAAAATGCACCGCCATTCGCCGGATCATCGTACCAGAACAATGGATAGAAGAAGTGCAACTGGCCTTGAGCCAGGAATTGCAAAAAATCACCATCGGCAATCCCGAACTGGAAGAGGTGCGCATGGGTGCTTTGGTGAGCAAAGCCCAACAAGAAAAAGTCCTCCAACAGGTTGAACTGCTTAAAAAGGCTTCTACACTCGTGTACGAGCATCCAAATGGCATCGATGTATTAGGTGCTGATCCAGAAAAGGGGGCCTTCATGACGCCGATGTTATTCCTCAATGAAGACCCCTTCAATAAGTTGGAAAGCCACCAAGTGGAGGCATTCGGCCCGGTAGGCACCATCATGCCTTACCGCGATCTTGACGAAGCGATCGCCCTGGCCAATCTCGGCAAAGGCTCGCTGGTGAGTACCATTGCTACAGCCGATGAGCACGCCGCCCGGCACTATGTCCTGAATGCGGCTGCTTTCCACGGTCGTATTCTGATGCTCAATGAGGCCAGTGCTAAAGAAAGTACAGGACACGGCTCGCCGATGCCTATGCTGGTGCACGGTGGACCGGGCAGAGCGGGCGGCGGCGAGGAAATGGGGGGCATGCGGGGTGTCATGCACTACCTCCAACGCACCGCCGTACAAGGCCATCCGAGCATGCTCACTGCTGTGACGGGTACTTTTCTACCCGGTAGTGCGTACAAAGAAACCGAAATACACCCTTTCCGTAAGCATTTTGAGGATTTGCAAATCGGAGAAACGCATACCACTGCCAAACACACCGTTACAGAAACGGATATTGTCAATTTTGCCAACTTGAGCGGCGATCATTTTTACGCACATGTGGACGTGACCGCGCTGGATGGCACTATTTTTGAACAACGCGTAGCTCATGGCTACTACATTTTGTCGAAAGCTGCCGGTTTATTTGTGGATGCCCGAAAAGGGCCTGTGCTGCTGAATTACGGGATTGATGAGTTTCGTTTTACAAAACCGGTGTACCCCGGCACAACCATCGGCGTGCGCCTGACGGTGAAGGAAAAAATCAGCCAAGAGAAGCGGGAGGAAAATGACATCAAAAAAGGTATCGTAAAATGGCTGGTGGAGGTGTATGACCAAGTTGGGGAAACGGTGGCCAGGGGAGTAATTTTGACGATGGTTCGGTGTCGGGAGGATAGTTGATGCCGACGCCTTCTCCTATTCCAACAAATCGATTTTTTTATTTTGATGCTTGGACACCCAGAAATAAATCCCAAATTTGTACGATACGAAAAAACGATGGTAACATGATCAAGCCAATTACCGGATTATACCTTTTATTGCTTTTGGTGCTGACAGCCAGCCAGCCAGCCAAAAAGAAATACGCCTATGTAGATGGGCAAAATATTCATGCGCCAAGCGGGGAGGTACTCCAACTCAAAGGAGTGAATTTGGGGAATTGGCTGTTGCCGGAGGGTTACATGTTTAAAATGAGCGATTGCAGCTCGCCGCGAAAGATAGATCAGGCCATCCGCGAATTGATTGGCAATAGCGCCACCACCGCCTTTTGGGATGCTTTTTTGGACAATTATATCACCGAGGCTGATATCAAGTGGTTGTCGGAAGCTGGTGTTAATCTCATCCGTTTGCCTTTTGATTACCGCTTGTTGACCCACGACGATTTTCTAGGTCGGGACATACACGGGTACGAATACCTGGATCGAGCGATTGCTTGGTGCGAAAAATATGATATCTATGTTTTGCTCGATATGCACGGCGCACCTGGCGGGCAAACCGGCGACAACATAGACAACAGCGATGGCTATCCTTGGCTCATGGTAGATGAAGGGATGAAACAACTCACCTGTGACATCTGGCAGGATATTGCACGGCGCTATGCAAAGCGACCAATCGTCCTGGGTTATAATTTGTTGAACGAGCCGATCCCGCATTATTTTGAGAAAGACCCGCTCAAACCCCAGTTGGAACCATTGTACAAACGAATTACCCAAGCCATCCGGGAGGTGGATCAAAATCATATTATCTTCCTGGGAGGGGCGGTCTGGGAAACCGATTTTTCGGTATTTTCTGAGCCTTTCGATCCGCAATTGGCCTATACTTTTCACAAATACTGGATGCCCACGGTGCAAGCAGAAATCCAGCAGTATGTCGATTTCAGGGCCAAACATCGGGTGCCTATTCTGATGGGCGAAAGCGGTGAAAACGAGGACGAATGGGTGAAAAATTTCCGGGATCTGCTGGATAAAAATGGTATCCACTGGACTTTCTGGCCCTACAAAAAAATGGACAATACCCGCGGCCCTATGAACTTCCCCAAGCCCGATGGCTACGATCAGTTGGTACAATATGCCGATAGCGACCGCAGTTCATTTGCCCAAATCCGGGCGCTAAAGGACAGCATACCCGGTATCAAACCAGAAGAAATCACAGCCATCTTGAATCAGTTTGTAGTGAACAGCCGCTTTGAAAATTGCTACCCCAACAAGGGTTATTGCGATGCCCTGGGCTTGAAATATTGAAGGCAGCGGGTAGTTAGTTAGTACTGTGCCACCGCAATTTTAGAATCCGCTGTACCGTAGTAAAGCAGCCATTTTCCTTTAAAAAAAACCAGCCCCTCGACAAAACACACTTCATTGACCTCGCCTACTTTTTCATAGTCCTTGTCGGGGTGAATGAAGTAGCTGTCTGTTCGTTCCAGCAATTTATAGGGTGTCGAACCATCAAAAAGCGCTTGCCCGGCGGCATAAGTAAAGCGCGGCAGTTGCGGGTCGCTGTAATTGGCGGCATTGCTAGCGTTATAAATGAGCAGTATGCCTTCCTCTCGCAGCAGCGCGTAAGGCCCCGGCTCTACCAAGCGGCTATCGAAATAGCCCGGTCGCGGATTCAGAACGGCGATGGGCTTTCCAGATTCTTCATTCAGGGCTACCTGCCAATGGATCAGGTCTTCTGATTGCGCCATAAAAAGTTGGGTGTCTCCAAAATACATCCAATACTTCCCATTGATTTTTTCCGCTATGATCTGGTTGCCCCGCAGCCTTCCGACAATAGCGCCCGACTTAGACCAAATATCCCGATAGGCTGCTTCTGACAATACCGGCCCATGCTTGACCCAGTTTTTTAAATCTTTAGAAGAAGCCAAGCACAAGCGCGCTGTTTTCCCATCATAAGCCGTATAAGTCATGATGTAATCGCCAGCTTCGCTTTGCACCACGCGGGGATCCTCTACCCCGTCGAAATAGCAATTGTGGCAGTCCGCCGCATTGCTCGGCCAATCGGCTGCTTTTTGCTGATTCCACTCATATACCTTCATCGAATCCTGATCGGGATAAAAGATCGGCTCCGGGTTTTTCTCAAAATGCAGCCCATCCTCGCTGATGGCCAAGCCGATCCGGGAAGTCCCATACTGATCCTGCGCCCGGTACAGCAGATATACTTTGTCGTCTTTGACGAGGGCTGTGGGGTTCAACACATTCCTTTCTTCCCATTTGACCAACTGCCCCGTGATGGGGTCGCGAAATTCCAGTTCGGGCGCAGGTTTTAGAATGGGATTGAGGCTGTCCACTTTTTCAAAATAGGGAAATGCCCAGTCGCTGCTGGTTGCTGATTCTTTTTTGGATACTTGTTGGCAGCACCATAGGCTGCTTACCAACACGAGCGCTAATGCAGTACATCTCATTGGCGTGGAAGGGTTGTTTTGGTAAAAGTAGGGATTTTTGAGGGTCTAGTAAAAAATCTTATTGACGGCGAGGCTAAGCCATGCTCACACCCACTCTCACCCTCACTTCTCACTTCTCACCCTCACCCTCACTTCTCACCCTCACTTCTCACCCTCACTCTCACTTCTCACCCTCACTCAATTTCCTCACTTCTCACCCTCACTCAATTTCCTCACTCAATTTCTTCACTCAATTTCTTCAAATAAAGTTGTATCGTATTTTTCAGCCCATAATACAAGGCATCCGAAACCAGCGCATGGCCAATAGAGACTTCCAGCAGTCCTTTTATTTCCTGTTTAAAAAAAGCCAGGTTGTCCAAATTCAGGTCATGACCCGCGTTGATGCCGATGTCAATCTGTCGGGCCAGAGCGGCGCAACGAACAAATGGCTCGATGGCCTTAGCTTTATCGGCAGCATATTGTAGGGCATAATCGCCGGTATAAAACTCGATTCGGTCGGCGCCTACTGCTTTAGCGCCTTCTACCATTTTTTCGAGCGGATCCACAAAAACGGATACGCGAATACCTGCCCCTTGCAAACGACTGGTGACCTCTTTGAGCAATGCCGCATTTCCGATGGTGTCCCAGCCTTCACTGGAAGTCAGTACCCCCGGGGCATCCGGCACCAGGGTGCATTGGGTAGGCCGGTTTTCCAAAACCAATTGCATGAAATCCTCCGTAGGATTCCCTTCAATATTGAATTCGGTACGCACCAATTCTTTTAATACAGGTATGTCTGCATAGCGAACATGCCGCTCATCGGGTCGGGGATGTACGGTAATGCCTTGTGCTCCAAAGTCTTCACAATCGCGGGCAATTTGGTACAAATCCGGCAAATTGCCTTTACGGGAATTGCGGATGAGTGCTATTTTATTGATGTTGACACTTAAACGAGCCATTTGGATGTTGAATGCTGATGTACGACGGAAAGTAGTAACACAATAGTACAACAAAAGTCTTTAAGTAATGCAGAAAAATTAAGTTCCCGATTTTGTCCTTACCCTAGCGGGCTAAAAGGTTCATTTAAAGTGTGTCCGCTAGGGTAAGGATCGACAAAAACCGCCATTCCCTACCGGGGTAGCAATCTCAAAATCCGCCCAGGGTTTTCAACAGCTACGTAGAGGTAGCCATCCGGCCCGACTTTGACGTTTCTCACCCTGCTGTTTAGTTCCTCCAGCAGTTTTTCCTGATAGACGACCTGATTGCCATTCAGCACCAACCTTTCCAAATAGCTGAAACTCAGCGAGCCAATGAACAGATCGTATTTCCATTGCGGATACACATCGCTGTCCAAAAAGGCCATGCCGCAAGGCGCGATGGAGGGAACGTAATAGTGAATGGGTTGCTCCATGCCTTCCTTTTCGGTAATATCCGTGAACTTGGTGCCGCTGTAATTGATGCCGTAAGAAATGACCGGCCATCCATAATTCAAGCCTTTTTGAACGATATTGATCTCGTCGCCGCCTTTGGGCCCGTGCTCGTGCTCCCAAATTTCCCCGGTCAAGGGATGGATGGCCAAGCCCTGCGGATTCCGATGGCCATAGCTGTAGATGGAAGTAACGCTGTTGGCTTGCCCAACAAAAGGATTGTCTTCCGGGATGCTGCCATCGTCTTTCAAACGATGTATCTTGCCATTGGAACTATTCAATGTTTGAGGAAATTCATCTCTTTGCCCCCGATCGCCAATACCAAAATACAGGTAACCAGCAGAATCAAACACCATCCTGGTGCCATAGTGATGCGCCGCCGACACGGTGGGCACACCACGATAAATCGGTTGTATCTCCTGCAATTTATTTTCAGCGCTCAATTTCGCCCGAATGATGGCGGTATTACTTCTGCCCCGGTTCGCTTCGTCAATATAAGAATATGCGATATAAATCCAGCCATTTTCCGCATAGTCGGGATGAAGTTTTATATCGAGCAAGCCGCCCTGTCCATCTGCCCTTACAGCAGGAACGCCGCTGATTTCCTGCTTCCCTTTCGCCTTGGAAAAACGGGACAACACGCCCTTTTTCTCCGCAATCAAAAGATCACCGTTCGGCAAAAATTCCATCCCCCAGGGAATTTCCAAGTCACCAACGACCACCTCATACGTATAAGTGCTGTCGTTGTGGGGTTTGGCATCGTGGCTCTTATTGTAGTCAAACGTCCGAATATACTGACTTAATTGCTGAATTTGCGCCTCACTCAGGGCTTCCCCAAATGCAGGCATGCCCTTGTCCAAATTCCCTTGGCTGATCATCTTGACCAAATATTCTTCGGGCTGCTGATAGCTTTTGAGCGATTTAAAGCGCTGCAATTGATTGCCGTGGCAGCCACCGCAATTATTGGCGTACAAGGCAGCTATATCACTACTCTGATTAGTAGCTTGTCTATTGTTGTTTTTTTTGGGTGGTGAACAAAACAACAACAAGAGCATAAAGCCAAAAGGCAGCCAAGTGTTCAGGCTGGAATAAGAGCGGCGAGCCAACGAAAATTTCATGGTGTAAAAGTTTGCCCTAAGGTAGGAACAATCAGGGATATACTTAAAAATTATCAATAATCTCTTTAATTTTGTCCGATGCGTCTGGCGAAAATTCGCCAAAATAATGCAGCGATAAAGGCAATACAATTGATTTATGGTACAACAAATAGCGTTCACATTGATCAGCCTGGCCGCTTTGGGATGGGCAGGTTGGCAATTTTGGCAAATCAGGAATAAAATATTTTTAGGGCAAGCCGAATCCATTTCGGGCCACACTTCCCAACGCTGGCGCAATGTGCTGCTGGTCGCATTTGGGCAACAAAAGATGTTTAAGCGCTGGATTCCTGCGGTGTTTCACTTCTTTATTTACGCTGCTTTTGTCATTACTCAAATTGAACTGATTGAAATATTCATCGACGGCTTTACGGGCCGACACCGCGTTTTTGCCGATAAGCTGGGCTTTTTTTACACCTTTATCATCAGTTTTATAGAAATACTTTCCTTGCTGGCGTTCGTGGCAACTGTCATATTTCTCATTCGGCGCAATGTGTTGCGTCTGCCCCGTTTTACAAAACCGGAAATGAAAGGCTGGCCCACCCGCGATGCCAATCTGATCCTGATTTTTGAGATCATCCTGCTCATTGGAATTTTTAGCATGAATGGCGCCGATACACTGCTGCAAAGCCTCGATCCGACCCATTATCCCGATACAGGCAACCTGGCTGTTAGCTCCTGGCTTGGGCCGGCCTTGTTTGGGCATTTGGGTCAGGATACCTTGGTGATTTTGGAGCGGTTTGGTTGGTGGCTGCACATTTTAATGGTATTTGTTTTCCTAAACTACCTCCCCAAATCCAAGCATTTGCACATCATTCTCGCCTTTCCCAATACTTGGTATGCCTCGCTGCGCCCTCGCGGCGAAATGGAAAACATGCCTGCTATTATGAATGAGGTAAAAAGCATGATGGG
Organism: uncultured Saprospirales bacterium; assembly: GCA_937864265.1. Taxonomy (GTDB): domain Bacteria; phylum Bacteroidota; class Bacteroidia; order Chitinophagales; family Saprospiraceae; genus CALMIR01. The sequence continues at coordinate 17,301 of CALMIR010000151.1, forward strand.
CTTAGAAGTGGAAGCCTCCTCCCATGGAGAGGAATTGCCCGAATTCGGTGCCAACGATATTTTTCAACTTAGTTGGAAAAACCTGCTGGATGCCTATACTTGCACCGAATGCGGCCGGTGTACTGCCGTTTGCCCTGCTAATCTCACCGGGAAAAAGCTCTCTCCACGTAAAATTATGATGGACATCCGGGACCGAACCGAAGAAATCAGCCTGAACATCGCCTCCGGCCAAGATGCTTTTGCAAAAGACAAATCCGCCCCTGTATCTAAAACCAATTACGACGATGGAAAATCCTTGTTCGACTACATCAGCCCTGAGGAATTGCATGCCTGCACGACCTGTAATGCCTGTGTAGAAGCTTGCCCGGTACTCATCAGTCCATTGGACCCTATACTCAAGATGCGCCGCTACGAAATCCTCACCTTGTCGCAGGGCCCACAGGAATGGCTGCCATTGTTCAACAGCATGGAAAACAGCGGATCGGCCTGGGCCATCGCGGAAGACCGGGATAAATGGATACACGACTGAACTGTTTTTTACCCGAAGTAATCAAGCGAAAAATTCGTTGGCATTCATGGACAGGCTCACCGCAAGTTACTGGAACGAAAAATACCACACTCAGGAAACCCCTTGGGATATAGGTTATGCTTCGCCCCCTATTCGCCACTATTTTGAACAGGTCAAGGACAAAAATACCCGCATGCTGATTCCCGGAGCAGGAAAAGCCCATGAAGCCATTTACTTGCATCGCTTAGGCTTTCGGGAGGTTTGGGTATGCGATTGGGCAGCAGATGCCTTTGCCCATTTAAAGCAGGAAGCGCCGGATTTTCCTGAACACCACCTGCTGGTCATGGATTTCTTCTCCATTGACCTGACTTTTGACCTGATTGTCGAGCAAACTTTTTTCTGTGCCATCGATCCATCTTTGCGTTCGAAGTATGTTCAAAAAGTGCATGAATTACTGGCGCCGGAGGGACGACTGATCGGCTTATTGTTCGCTTCTCCTTTTGGTTTTGAAGGCCCGCCTTTTGGCGGAACAAAGGAGGAATACCAGCAGCTTTTTCATCCCTATTTTGATTTATTGCAACTCAAAACGGCAGACAATTCCATCCAGCCTCGCTTGGGCAATGAACTTTTTATGGAGTTTAAAAAAAAGGGCTTCGACAAATCCCAAGGAGAAGGAAAGCCAAATCAGCGGGTCACCCCGCTAATTTGAGGAGTATTAGCGGGTCACTTAGTGCCCCGCTAATTTAAGGGATATTAGCGGGGCACTTCGAGTGCCCCGCTAATTTAAGGGATATTAGCGGGTCACTTCGAGTGCCCCGCTAATTTAAGGGATATTAGCGGGTCACTTCGAGTGCCCC
>CALMIR010000152.1 GCA_937864265.1 uncultured Saprospirales bacterium
CGCGGAGCTTGCGGAAATTCTGTATGCCGATAGGGTACTTCATGGCGTGAAGATACGAAAATTTGAAATGTCTAATGCTCAGTACCCAACGTATGAGGATGAACATTAGACATTTCAGGAAACCCTATTGCCAAAGGGAATTACTGTAAAATAACCCTGCTAGTGGCCACCTTTGTGCCATCGGTCAAACGAAGGAAATAAACACCGGAGCTCAGGTTGGCCCTATCCAAAGTGAAAAAAGAAGCACCACTGGCCAGATTGCCTTTGTGGATAAGCTGAACCTGTCGGCCATCTAAACTCCAAAGGGACAATTCCGCTTGCGACAGCGCTGCTGGCAAGTTGATGAAAACCTCTGCCTGTTGCTGAACGACATTGGGCAATACTTTTATTGCTGCTTGCAGAGTTGGCGCTGTTGTGCCAGAAGCAATTTCCAGTTCGTTGGAAGAGTTGGTATTGACTACCCGATAGGTATTGCCTTCTTTGCGCCAGATGATGGTGGCTATTTCAACATTATTTTCATTATAAGTGCCATTTTCAAATGCAGCGGCAATATCATTGTAAGTGACGACCGCTTCTTTTTCAAATGTGCTGCCATTGGCAATGGTACCGCTTTGCAGCAATTCGCCAAAAGAGCCGCCTAGCAGGCTTTTGCTGAGCATGTTCTTGTGGTTGGCTTGCCCGGAGTATCCCGCCTGCGAACCCACATAACTGCGCTCGATCAGGTAAATACCCAGGTAATAATCGCCATCCTGGCCTTCTTGGAAAAACTGGGTCTGGGTTTTTACGCGAAGCTGGTTGTCTTCGATGAATACACGCAGCCCGGTTTGTGCAACCGGCGGTTGAGTGTTCAAATCGGATACTTGGCTGCGCACATTGTTTCGAACGGTAGTTCCATTAGAAGAGGTAGCGTTTTGATCCTGGTTATTCAGGTAGAAGCGGGGTTGAGAAAAACCGCCAAAATTATTGGTGATCTCCAGGGAAACCGTATTCATGTAAGAACCGCTGTAATGGGCGCTGAGGACCAAGGCGTCGTCCTCGTTGTCGAGCAGGAGGTTTTCAAACATCGTCCAGCCCCAAGTGCCGCAATGTGGGCACCATTCTGCTGTTCTTTTGGTGATAAGCGGGCGATTGCTTTGAGGAACTTCGATTTCCTGGGCTTGTAGTAGTAAGCCAAATACGACCCCAAATAGGGCAGTGAGTAGCATTTTTTTCATGACCATGGTTGCTTTTGTTGATAAGAAAAGGTTTATGGGGGCAAAATTGTTCAGACTTTGCCGAATTTCAAATAGTAGAAAGCGCGGCTTGCGGACGAATTGATCTTAAAAGCTTCACTAATGCGCCATCCGACAATCCAGGCGATTTGCCCATCCCGATTTATCAGGAGCGGGATGCGTGCTTTTTCAAAGCGGTCAATTTTTTGGTTGGAAAAAAAGTCTTGCACTTTTTGGTGCTGTCCTCCCATGCCCAATGGTTGAAAAGTATCGCCTTCCCGCCAATAGCGCAAAGTGAGCGGAAAGTCCAATTGGTCGGCATCCAACAGCGCTTCTTGGGGGGAATCAGGCCATCGTTCAGGAATACCTTCTATGCGCTCGATATGGATTTGGTACTTGTCCCAGGTGTAAATACCGCTTGCTGGTATTTGCAATTCCGACCATTCCGGTTGTTCATTTTCCTCAACCAGAAAAAATTCCCGGTCATTCAATAGACAATGGGATTCGGAAAAAAAACGAGCACCTACAACTGAATGGGGTATTTTTTCCAACTGATCGTCGCTAAAGCCTAAGGGATTTAGAATGGCAAACAGCAGGGATGTTTGCCCTGGAGCATACCGGATCAAAGCGTTTTTATCGATGCTGAATCCCCGCTCCTTTGGCAAAATAAGCTCCAGGATAGCCGCGTCCAATCCGCGTTGGTACCAATATTCCGTTTCGCGAAAGCGGCGGAAATTTTCAGCGAAAGTGTTTTCCAAAGCCGGATTCATTTCCTGTAAAGTGGGAATGACCTGGTGCCGGATTTTGTTGCGCCGGTATTTGACCGAGCTATTGGAAGCATCTTCCCGCCAGAGGAGTTGTTCCTGTTTGGCGTAAGCCTCCAGTTCGGCTCGGCTGGCAAAAGACAAGGGGCGGATGATCCTGCCGCTTTTTGACGGAATGCCGTGCAGACCACCTATGCCGCAGCCCCGGATTAGGTTCAGAAAAAGGGTTTCGATGGAATCGTTGAGGTGATGGGCAGTGGCAATCCAAAGGTAATCCTGGATACTTTCCAGCCATTCGTAGCGCAGACGACGAGCGACCATTTGAATAGATTCATTGCTTTGGCTCGCTATCCGTTCTGTTTCAAATGAAATGCTGAAAAAAGGTACCCCGTACTGGATGGCTAGTTGGCGGACAAATGCCTCATCTTCATCCGAAGCTTTAGCGCGCAATTGGAAATTGCAATGGGCGATACCGAATGGAAAACCAGCCTGATGAAACAGATGAACCATTGCGCAGGAATCCAGCCCACCACTGACGGCCAGCAGGGTTTTTTCGCTGGCGTGCAACAAGTTCGATGTCTGGACATATTGTAAAAACGCCGCTTTCATGGCTATACCCTCGACTGATCCAGGTAATTTTGGCGGATCAATTCATTGGTTTTATCCAGCGATAAAAACACGTCGAAGGTAGTGCCTTGTGTGCGCCTTGCGCCTAAGGCATTGGCGTATTGCGCGGCTTTGACATAGTCTTCCCGGTCTTCGAGTAGCCCAAACGCCAGCCCACCAGCAAAAGAATCGCCACAACCGGTGGTGTCAATGACTTCCTGCACCTTGACGGAAGGAATAAACGTTTCTTGTTTAGCGCCATTTTGCTTGTGATAGAGCATGGCACCGCGTGAGTCCAGGGTAATGTAGAGGGCTTTGACGCCATTTTCCAGGGCGTGGTGGGCAAACGAGCGGCGCTGTTCTTCCGACAATTCCTGGTATTCCTGCTGCAAGTCCTCCGCCTCGTATTCTTTTTGAAACCAAGAGCAGCCGGCCTCTTCGATGTTCATCTTCAGCACATCGATAAAAGGCAGCCACATATCGCGCTCTACCCAAAAGCGGCGCAGGCGGTCGCCCGTAGTGGTCACAGCGGTGGTGGGGCCATGCGCGTCAAAAATACAAAGGGCGCCCGGTTTTTTGTTGGCTTTGATGTATTGCAGGGTATCGAGCGGCACCTCATAATCGGAAATGGGTACACAAACGAACACGTCGGCATCCATAGCATCGGCGAGGTCGTTGGGGCGAATGGGCGGCATAAAAGCCGTTTGTTTTTCCAGGCGATTGTTTTGATCCACAAAGCGCAATTGAATGACATCGCCCTGGTCGGCATAGCTGTGCAGCGCGCGGCAATCGATATTGGGATAAGCTTTGAAAAGGTTTTCGACGGCTGCTGCGTCGCTTTTGCGGATATGGGTGACCGGGATCACGGTACCGATGTCTTCCAGCAATTTGGCCAAACCAATGGCTGGGTGGGTAGCGCAGCCGTACTTGACAATGACTTGCCCGCGGCTGGTGGTGATGTGGTCGTAAGGAATGGGCCCGAGTACGGCTATTTTATATTGCTGTTCCATGTCGCCTGGAATTACAAATTTTTGGTAGTGAAATTACACAGCCACGAAAATAGGAGTTTTTCCTATAAGTAAAGGGGAAACTTTGAGTTTTGGTTGTCCGTCACCCTTGCCTGTAAGTTGTGTCCTGGGATGGCCGCCCTTATACCCCGCCATTTCCCGTAAATGGCTGACGGATGTGTTGGGTATCGCTTGAGTGGGCAGTGGGGGGCGGGGTCGATTTTATCCGATCCGATCGGATCATGATCCGATCGGATCGATTATTTTTTTAAAGTTCTACCTATCAATTGTTTATACCAGGTTCGCCGAATACCACTTGCTCGTAGCGCCCTGCTTTTTCTTTTCAGCGGAAGCTTTTTGTTGGGGAATATTCCTAAGGCAAAACAGCACCTCGCAAAAGCGTGAAAAATCCCAAGAAAAGGCTTGACTTTTCAATGTTTTGCTTGTATATTTGACTGGGTTTTAAGCACTAGGCTTAGGAAGGGCAGGTGTAGGTATAGCGAATATACACGCACCTCAGGTGACTAAGTAAAAGACGAAGTGCGTGAGTGCGGTAGTTGTGTGTAATTAGAAAAAATGAAAATAAACATCCTCATATTAGTTTACCTGCTGAGTACCATTTCTTGTGATGCTCAACCAATCTTTGACAATTATATAGGAGGCTGGTCAGGAACTTGCCAAGAAAAAAATCCATTCCTATTTGACATTGAAATCATTCCAACTGAAGATGGGATTTTTGCCAATTTTACAGGCAAGCACAATACAACCAAACTTCTTCTTAAACCTGAAAATAACAACTATCTAGTTGGGAAATTCGAAAATCAGCTCACTATAAGAATAGATACCACCAGCACAATTCCAATTGTATTTGTTCAAACAGGACATCATTTGTCGAATATTGAAGTAAGTCAGTCCACATCAGGAACTTGGAAAGGCAATTGGAATCTCTTGATGGAAGGTCCGACTTTGCCAACCTTCTATTTGTCCTTGGATAAGCAGGATGACGGCAGTTATGCAGCTTCTACTTTTTTTAAAGAACCGACTTATCATTATATGTTGGCGCAAGATTTTGGCTTTTCAGAAAACAAAATTGAATTTAGAGACCTTCGCTCCAATATCAAATTTAACGGTGTATTAAAGAATCAGCGTATAGACCTTACGCTTCGCTTTCTGAATGAATTCACTCAAATTGAACTGTCACCACTACCCCATGACCAATGGCAAATTGGACAATCGTCTGAAATAGAAAATGAAAATAGCGATGTAACTCGATTCTCTCAACTTGTAATGGACATCAAAAGTGATACTCTAGAAAGAACCCATTCTGTGGTCATTTCTCAATTTGGAGAAATCATTTTTGAAAAATACTTTAATGGTTTCACATCTAATACCCCTCACGATACACGTTCACTTTCTAAAAGTTTTGCTTCTGCAATGGTCGGAATAGCTATTGCAGATCAAAAACTTAAAGATGAACATATACCTATCAAGAACTTTTATGAAACCCAGTATCCTGAAATAGCTTGGAAGGATGGGAAAGAAAACATCACTATTCTACATCTGCTCACTATGTCGAGTGGATTAGATGCGATTGACTTTGGACTGAACAGAAACTCCTTTGCCAACGAGGGCGCATACCAAAATGAGGAAGATTGGACAAAACATATTCTCTCTGCCCCAATGGTTTACGAACCGGGTAAAACAGCCAACTACGGCTCTGGAAATCCACAGTTGCTTGCTCACATTTTGAGTAATTCAATAGATGAAAGACTGGAATTTTATATACATAAAAAATTATTCCGACCGCTCTCAATTAGCAATTATCGAATACAAACGAATAATGCAGACCAGCCTTATTTTGGCGGAGGATGGTATTTGACACCCAGAGCTTTACTGAAATTTGGTCAACTTTATTTGAACAATGGTTTTTGGGAGGGCAAAGAAGTGATGCCACGGCAATGGGTGGAAAAGTCCTTTCGCAAGTACGGAATTCTTGAAAACACCGTGAACAAAAACGAATATGGCTACCTCTTTTGGCACAGAAGCTACGATGTTAATGGCAAGACCGTTGAATCGATAGAAGCCAGAGGATCAGGGGGGCAATATTTATTTATCATTCCTGAATACCAATTGGCAGCTGTCATTACTTCGGGCAATTACAGAAACGGCAAAGGATTTCAGCCTGAAGACATTATGGAGAAATATATTTTAAAAGAGATTGTAAAATGAATCGATCACTCATTCTTTTCCAGGGTTTAATTATCGCCTTCTGTATAGGTGTATCAATATCTTCCTATGGTCAAAGAAAACCTATTCCTAATCTTCCAGAAACTGGAGTGGAAGAGGCCGGGTTTAACCGAGATTCCATTAATAACCTCTACACCAGAATTGAAAATACGGAGCACAAAGATTTTAGAGGTTTAGTGGTAATCAAAGACAACAAAATAGTCATTGAATGGTATTTCAATACTTTTTGGCGGAATCACATTCATGATATCAGATCTGCTGGAAAGAGCATTACATCTCTGCTCCTGGGCGTCGCGATTAAAGAGGGCTTGGTTCAAAATATCGATCAAGATGTTTACTCCTTCTTTCCTAAGGAGAAGTATCCTTCCTTGCACGAAGATTACAAGAAAATCGAGATCAAGCACCTGCTCGATATGAGTTCGGGGCTGCATGCAGATTCAGATGATCCGGAAACCCCCGGCAATGCGGGTCAGTGGATTGGAAGGGATGAATGGGTTAGTTACCTCCTGAGTATTCCAATGATTGAAGAACCGGGTAAAAAATGGGTTTATGCGGACATCAACGCTGCGCTGATCGGAGCAATAATCGAAGAAAAATCTGGAATGAGCCTACGGGATTTTGCCAAAGCAAAAGTATTCGATCCCTTAGGTATCGAGGATTTTTATTGGGAAACGAATGCCTCTAATCAAACAGTAGCCGCAGGGAACTTATATCTATCAACTTTAGATTTTGCCAAACTTGGTGTCTTGGTAGCAAGCCATGGACGATGGGGAGAAGAACAAATAATTCAGTCAGATTACATAAAAAGATTACGGACACACCAAGTATTCGACCTGACCGATTACTGGTACCTAACGGATACTTATGGGATGCTTTGGTATAAATCCGAGAGAGTTTATAATGGCAATAAAATCGAATATCTATTCGCTTCAGGAAACGGAGGGAATCACCTGATCGTCGTTCCCGAAATGAATATGGTCATCGCATTAACGTCAAGTGCATACGGACAAGGTTATGCTCACCGAAGAGCTTATGCCATTCTTGGGAAGATTCTTAGTGCATTAGAGAGCTATTAATACATGTACCAAATACCCTTTAACCTTTCTACTGTTATTGTATTGGCGATTATATCGCAAGGACTGTTTGTGGTTATCTTATTGCTTTTTAAAAAAGCTAATCAAAAAGCCAATAGGTACCTAAGTGTTTTGATTTTCATTTTCATTTTATGGTTGCTCGACACCTTTTTTAGGGTGGCTAATCTTTATGGTCAAAATGCCAATCTGTATTTTTTGCCTATATACTATTCCTTTGCTTTTGGACCTCTAATTTTCTTTTATACCAAAGCACTTACTCACCCAGATTTTCAATTTAAGAGAACGCATTTATGGCATTTTCTTCCAGCCTTATTTCAAGCGGGTTTGTATATTTTTTTATCATTTAAAGGGTACGAATATAGACGTTGGTTTTGGTTAGAAGTGCATAAACCTTTTACTTATGATTTCGAGTTTAATATAACCTTAGTATCGCTTATTATCTATTTAGTGCTATCCCTTCGGCTTTTAAAAAAATATCAAGTTTGGATAAAGGAACATTTTTCTGAAATTTCCAAAATAAACCTTCAATGGTTAAGGGTAATTAACATTCTATTTTTACTACTATGTGCTACTTGGTTGGTGGACGCCATACTTAGGGAATGGTTTACTATTTATCCCAGCAATCCATTTTCTTCCCTTAGTATAGGATTGTGTGTGTTGGCTTTGGGGGCAGGAGCTCTTTTGCAAGAACGCATTACGCAAAGTGGAAAGGAATCACTTATAAGCGCAAAAAGTACAGTTTCTCAAATAGATTCCGTTCTCGATACTACTTTGCTTGAAAAAATTCAACAAGTAATGCTTTCTCAAGAATATTTTTTAAATCAAGAGCTCACCTTAAAGGATTTTTCAGAATTTTTAAATGAATCACCACGAATTATTTCGGAACACATCAATAAAGGGCTTGGTAAAACCTTTATTGACTTTGTGAATGAATATAGGGTTGCGAAAGTGAAAGAACAAATACAGCAAGGAGCATTAGCGCAATATACTTTGTATGGAATAGCGATGGAATCTGGTTTTAACTCAAAAGCTACCTTCAATAGGGTTTTTAAATCTACCACAGGAATGAGCCCTTCCGAATACCAAAAAGAGTATCAAAACAAGGATTGAGGTGTCCCAATTCGTGTTTTGAGCCGTTTGCTTCCTTTTCAATTCGTATTTTTGAGTATTCAAAATAAACTATTTCTTAAAAATTAATACCTTTTAGTATGCGTCACATCCATTCTATGCTCTTCGCTTTATTTATCCTAGTGAGTTGTTCTGTCCCAAAGAGTAAAGTATTAGCTCAAGGTAATGACCTTCAAAATATAACTTACCAAACAAATAATAAACAGAGTTTAACTAACGAAGAGCAAGTTGATGAACTCTTTAAAAACTGGAATAACCCAAACTCTACAGGTTTAGTAGTAGCAATTGTAAAAGATGGCAAAATAGTATACCAGCAAGGTTATGGAATGGCCAATTTAGAATATTTTATACCGAACAATCCAAAATCAACAGTTTTTGAAGTTGCTTCCGTATCAAAGCAATTTACATCCTTTTGTATTTTATTATTGGAAAAAGAAGGAAAGCTATCGCTGGAAGATGATATAAGAAAATATATTCCTGAAATTCCAGATTTTGGATACAAAATTACCTTAAAACAGTTGGCAAGCCATACCAGTGGTATAAGAGACCAATGGGAATTATTAAAATTGGCAGGATGGAGAATGGATGATGTAATAGATAATGAACATATTTTTAAACTTATAAAACGTCAAAAAGAACTCAACTTTATTCCTGGGGAAAAATTTAGTTACTCAAATACTGGTCATACATTATTAGCCGAAGTAGTAAGTAGAGTTTCTGGTAAGACATTTTCAGAGTTTGCTAAAGAGCAAATTTTTGAACCCCTTGGAATGAAAAACACATTGTTTTTAGATGATTTTCAAATGATTGTTAAAAATATGGCCTACTCCTATAATGGAGACATTGATGAAGGTTTTAAGAAATCTGTGTTAAGTATTTCAAATGTAGGCCCAACAAACCTTTTCACTACAGCAGAAGATATGACAAAGTGGGCTTTAAATTTTGACCAACCTATTATAGGTGATGCAACTTTGATTAGTAAACTAAACGAAGTCCCATTATTAAATAACGGTGAAAAATCGGAATATGCTTTAGGTCAATTTTCTTCAATTTATAAAGGTTTAAAGGTATTTGAGCATTCAGGTTCTGAAGCAGCCTATGAGTCCTTTTTCATTCGTTTCCCAGAGCAACAATTTGCAGTAATAATACTCTCAAACGATGGTGCTATTTGGGCAGAGGGGAAAGCATATAAAATATGTGACATTTATCTTGATAAGGAATTTATTAAAACCAATACTGAAAATAATAATGCCCCCGAAAGCATTGAAAATAGTAAGCCCATTAGGATTGATACAAAAACACAACAACAATATGTTGGAAATTATTGGAATGAAAGTGAAGGATTAGAAAGAGCCATAAAATTTGAGAATGATACGCTGCGATATGTGCGACAAAATAACAACTTCACAAATCTATTACCAATAGAAAAAAATAAGTTCGTTTTACAGGGGCTTCCATCTACAATACAAATTCATTTTAACAAATTTGACAATAAAAATTATGAAATGGTATTTATTGATGGTGAAGAAAAATTATCATTTGTTCAAATGATGGATGTAGCATTAAAAGACTATGCAGGCAGGTATTATTCAGAAGAATTGGATACCTATTACACACTTTCTATTGAAGAAAATCAATTAATTGCACATCATCAAAGAAATAAAAATATTCAACTAAATCCGATAACAATTGATCGGTTTCATTCAAAAACTTGGTTTTTTAAAAACATAACTTTCGAAAGAACAAACGGACTAGTCTCTGGTTTTAAAATTTCTAATCGAGGGGTTGAAAACTTATTTTTCAAAAAAGTAAATAACGAGTAAACTACATCAAAACAGAACGAAGCAAATGAAAAAGCTAACTACTATTTTACTTATGAGTTTGCCTGTTTTGATACTTGGGCAATCATCGCAATTTTCTGAATTGCTTAATTATTACAACACTGAAAAGCAATTCAATGGCGTTGTACTTGTTGCTACCAACGGAGAAATTGATTATTTGGGTAGCACTGGTATAGCGAATAGACAAAATGGTACACAAATCAATACCAAATCAAAGTTTAAGATTGCCTCTATGACCAAGGTTTTTACCGCAGTCCTTGTGATGAAACTGGTGGAAGAAAATCGGATAAATCTTGACGATAAAATAGGCAAATACCTACCAAATTACCAAGGTGAAGGAAAAGACAAAGTCACTATACATCAATTGCTAACCTATTCTTCAGGAATTGAGAACAAGCTGGATGCTCTCGGAATGACACCCTATCAAACCAATAAAACCTTGGATAAATTTATTGAAGCCTACTGTTCAGGAGAATTGGTCTTCACGCCAGGAGAGAAATCAGCGTACGGCAATACGGAGTATATATTACTTCAAAAAATAATTGAAACGGTTACAGGAAGTAGCTACGAAAGCAACCTGACTAAAATCATATTGCAACCGTTGGGAATGCAGAATACGCAATTGGTGAAATCCAAGGAAATCAATGTAGGATTGCTGCCAAGTTATACTTATGAGGATTCCCTCGGAATATTTGCCAATGATGCTCCGTATTACCCAGAGCTTTACTTTGGGGCAGGTGCACTTTACGCTACTGTTGAAGATTTACTAAAATTTGATCAGGCACTTTTCAATCATAAACTATTGAATAAAGCGTTTACCGAAAAATTACTGACCATTCATCCTGAACTCGGATCTACCGCTTACGGACTTTGGGGATCTGCCGGCTGGGGCAATTTTAGTGAACCTTTCTATTATCGTACAGGAGCCATTTTAGGTTCTAATGCGAATTGGATTCACACAATGGAAAAGGGAAAAACAATTATAGTGTTGAGTAATACAAACGCCACCAATTTATTTGAGCTTTCAGAAAATCTGTATTTATTGAGTATTGGAAAAGAGGTAGAAATTCCTGGGAGCGAAAATCAAAATACTACCATAAATTCATCTACTGATGAAATTAAAGCCACTTGGCAAATAGATTTACGACCAACACCCAATAGTGAGCCCTACCTAATGGACTTTTACATTACAGAAGTATCAGGAAAAGAATTCAAAGGAGAATTTTATGGTTCTCCGTTTTCTAATGGTATGCTAAATACTGATTGGGATAAAATTCAATTTGCCTTTACTACCAATGACAGTAGTAATACTTATTTCCATTCAGGGTACTTTTCAGAAAACAAGATTTATGGTATTTCATATTCCGAAGGGAGGAAATTCATTTCATATTGGCAAGGAATAAAAAAATAAAACTTGAGGAAAATGAAAAATGTAATCATAATAGTCTTGAGCTTAATTACTTTAACAAGTTGTGGTCAGACTCAACCAAATGCTGAAATTTCTGATTCCGTAAAAACTCGAATTGACTCATTGTTTTCTGAATTTGACAATCTGAATTCCCCGGGCTATGCCATTGGAATATCAAAAAACGGAAAAACACTTTATAAAAAAGGCTATGGTTCGTCAAATTTGGACTACAATATTCCGATTGAGACAAGTTCCGTATTTAGTATCGCCTCTGTTTCAAAACAATTTACCGCAGCCTGTATTGCATTATTAATTTTAGAAAAGAAAGTATCTCTGGAAACACCAGTATCCGACTTTATTCCAGAACTAAATAAATACGCAGATACGATAAGGATTAAACATCTTATTTATAATACGAGTGGAATTACTGACTATCCTCGTCTAAAACGAAAAAGTGGTAAGTCGTGGATAACCTTTAACTATTTTGATATTGACGAATGCATTTCAACATCTCTTGTAGAAGATACCCTTCAATTTAGTCCTGGAGACAAATGGGATTACTGCAACGTAAACTATATGCTACTCACAAAAATCGTTGAAAAAATTAGCGGACAATCATTTAGTGAATTTGCAAAAACTCGCTTATTTGAACCTTTGGAGATGCATAATACGTTGATAAATGACGATATTACTAGTGTAATTAAAAACAGAGTTACACCCTATAACCTTCGAACAAAAGAAAATCTAGAAGGATATAACGAATACGGAATTAAACTCAAAAAAGAAGGGGAATATATCCAGCATGCAAGAAATTCACCTCATTATGGAGGAAGTGGCGTTGTGACTTCGATTGATGATTTATTGAAATGGAGTTCAAATATGACAAGTAAAAAATTCGGTGGTCAGGAATTCTATGACTTGATGCACAAAACTATAAAGTTTAATCACGACAGAGATAATCAAGCCTTCGGCCTTTACATCGGAGATTTTAACGGTCGAAAAATAGTAGCTTGGGATGGTGGAGACTGGGGAATTAGCTCGCAATTATTTCGATTTCCTAATGAAGGAATTGCAATAATAGTTCTTTCAAATATTGGTTCAGGAGAGGCTTACCGTAAAGTAAATGGCATTGCCGATATTTTAATTGATGGGGGAATATTGAAATAAAAACTACACACAACAATGGCTATACGTAATGCGGGCGAAAGTACTGAAATGAAAGTAATTACATTAAATAAACTAACTACTAAACCGAAAGTGAAGCACCTTGAAATCCCGCACTACGCATAGCCGAGCCGTTCATCGCCATTAAAAAATTAAACTTAACATGGAGTTATTCAATAAAAAAAATCTCAATTACGGCTACGACATGTCTGGCTTTTCAATTCGTTATATTATATTTTATTCTGTTTTATTTGGTTTTTTTTCTTTCGGTATTGGCACAATGCTGTTTAATATTGTTTTTATGATACTATATAGTGTTTTTGGTTTTGACCTAAATCCTGATTTATACGCTTTACCAACAGCACTGATAAGCTCTATTGCTGTTACTTTATTTTTATTAGTGGTTTGGGTAGTAAACTACATCAAATACAAAAGTTCGGTATTTTTTACAATAGACAAGGAATTAGACAGATTAAAACAAGAAAAATATACTATTGAAATGCATCAAGAGGAATTAGGAAAAAAAATCCATGAATACAAAGAAAAAATAGAGGTTTTTGAAAACGGATTATTGAAAATAGAAAACAATGGCTTAAAAATCAACACTAAAAACGAAATAAATAAATTCAAAAAAAGTATCATATTGTTTGAGACAATTATTTCATTGAATTCAAAAAAAATAAAAAAAATAGAGGTGTTAGCAGAGGAATTTTTGTTAATTAAAAATCTTCATGTAAATAATCTAAGCAAAGGAGATCCAATTGGTGATGTAACAAAATACAGAGAACAATTTACTGAGTTAAATTATAAGAATTCTTATTCAAATAAAATTAAACAATTGGCTATAGAAATAGACAAAAGAGACCCTGTTGCAATTAATGCCGCGATTAGTTATTTAAATGAAATAATTAAACAAGAAAATGAGCGAGAAAACGAAATGAATTCAATGCTGTCGGGAGAGGAATTAGATTTGGGTTGTGATGATAAGATTAATGATGATTTTGAAGAAATGATGTTAGAAGATTTTGAAAAGCTTAAATTGGAGACTAAAGAATTAATGCATGAAATAATGAAACAATTAAAGTAAAACGGCGATGAACAAATGCTACGACGTCCATGCTCCGCGAAGCTCCGCACGGCGCGTAGCCTGGCCGTTGTCAGTAATCAAAAAAATAAAATAAGTATATGAAAGCAGTGCAAATAGTAAGCCTTCACAAAGTTGAAACATTGTTGAAAGTGAAGCCTTTTGATGAAACAATTATCAAAAAGGCTATACCATCATTTTTTCTGGTCAATGCCCCCAATGAAAAATATGTGAAACCAAACTTCTCCGAAATTGTGGGAAGTATTAAAGAGGGTACTTTGCCCAAAGTAATTCTAATATCTGCTGCTGGTGCAACAGGGAAAAGTGAACTTACCAAATATCTATCTTCAAGTCTAAAAATCCCAGTTTTTGATTTATCCAAACATGACCCAGTTGCAAGCAATTCACTAACGGGATTGTTTTTTGAAACGCTTGGCCCAATGGGGCTTGGCAAATTTGTTGAAGAACTCACAACAGGAAACGGAGGACTAATTATAGATGCTTTGGATGAAGGGCATCTTAAAACAAAGATAGAAGGCTTTAATGCTTTTCTGGATGGTATCGTTAGTATTTGCGAAAATGCTTTGAATACACCATTCATATTATTAGGAAGAACACAGGTGATAGAACATTCATGGCTTTATTTTGAGGAAAAAGGCATAAATTCTTCTCTTTTGAAAATAGAGCCGTTTACCACTGAACAAGCAGTAGAATTTATTGACAAGCAAATAGGGGAAACTAATTACGACAAACAGTATCGAGAAGTAAGAGACTATATAATAAATTCAGTAGAAGGTTTCTTTAAAAGCACTTCTGCAATAAGCAAAAAAGAATACCAATCATTTATTGGCTATGCCCCAGTATTACAATCAATCACAACTCTCCTTAAAAAAACAAAGAACTATAAATCTTTATATGAGGAACTTGCTAAGAAAAATAATAAAGGAATAGATTTAATCTTGTCCATAGTTGAATACATACTGGTTAGAGATAAGGAAGAAAAAATTAAGCCCCTCTTGCTGGAAAGCCTATTGAAAGGAAGGCCACAAGATTTTTCTGATTCGGTCAATCATTCGGCATATTCTATCGAAGAGCAATGTGCTAGGATATTGTCAAGTCAAATTTCGAAGCCTATTGTTTTTACTCTAACAAATGATATAGCATTTAATCATCAATATGAGGAGAAAATTGCAGAATGGTTAAAAGAGCATCCTTTTGTACAAGACGGAAATATTCAAAATGCTGTTTTCGAATGCTATATCTTAGCAAGGTTAATGCAAAACCCTAAATATAATACTTCAATCTGTGAGTACTTGAGAAATAAATATAAAGATGCCTTCATGTTGTTCTTTATTTTTGATAAACTTTCAGAGAGCCGGAAAATAGATAATCAATACCTGTCGTACTTATTAGCCTCAATCAAATCTCTTGATGATAGTCGGGTGTTTTCAACTATGCATATTGAGAACGAAGGCGATGAAGATGACGCTTCAGATATAACAACTTGTGAGGTTGAGTTCTCTATTAATTCTTCCGAAACTATCAAGTATTCTTTCAACCTCTCCATTGAAAAAAACGAACATTTATATTTGGGTGACTTCTTGTCAAATATTAGCGTCAACGCTCCTATTAGCATTGTTTTAAATGGCAAAAGGAGTGTAGTAAGTCCTGTAGTCAGCATACTTTGCTCAAAAATAACGATTAACACTTCGGAATTTGTTGTTGAAAAAGGCATGCAAAATTTGGAAGGAATTCATTTCGAATGTGATGAGTTTTTTATTGACTATTCGGGCGGGCAAGTACCTGTATTGGTTAATCATTTAGATAACAATCAAAAAATTTCAATTTTTTCTAATAATCGTCCAGATTTTCCATTTGGAGACTATCTGGTAGATAGTGGCATTTCTAAACTTGACCCCTTATTAATTGAAAAATATCTCAGGTTGCGAAAAATATTAATGCTTTTTCGCTCTCATAGTAAAGGCTTAATGGCTAAGTACAGAGACAAGATTGAGCATAAAAGGGTTTTACGTAATGAAATGGGAGAAAAAGTATTAGAATTATTAGTAGAAAGTAAGGTTTTGTATCATGACACTACTTTTTATTATTGGGAACCAGACTTTGCGCATGAACAACTAGGGATAACTTATTTGGATTTAAAACGTAAAATAATAAACCAAAAAACGATTGAGTTTTTGAATAAAATATAAAAACCGACAACAATGCACTCAACGCCAACCGCCGCCAAAGCCAACACACAAAGCCAACGCAGGCGGCGGTATGCGTGAGTGCCGACGTTAGCGGCAACTAAAGAAAAACCGAAACGGCTTTCTCAAGAATTTGAAATCTATTTTTTTCGACTTTATTTAGTTTGCCTATCTGTTCTAAGTTGGACTTTTCAGAAAGTACGTAATCTTTAGTAAGTAAAGGAACTTCTCGTCCGTTCATTAAAAAATCCATTATTTGAATTTCCTTCCCTGCCAAAATTGAAAAGTAAACATTAAGCATGTCTTTCTCGGACAAAGTTTTAGGCAAGAATCTAAGAGAAGAATTGGCAGCGTAAGAAGCATCTAATTCAATACTGTTCCATTTTCTTTTAAGTGCTTCAGCAACTGACCCTGTTGTATTTGAACCACTAAAAATATCAACAACCAAATCTCCCTTATCGGTAAGGTACTTAATGAAAAACTCTGGGAGTTTGGAAGGAAATCTTGCAGGATGCCCACTTAAGCCGGTTTTTTTACAATTTGCCAAATAGTTTGAATTTGACTCTGAATTTGGGATTTGAAGCAGATTGGGAGGAATCGCTCCACCATTATCAGTAAAATTAGCCCCAATATTATGCCCTGATGGCCTTTCTTTCGGAGTATAGTAATCTTCTGGGTTTTCCAATAACTTTTTCATTCGGTTACTATAGGGCGTCAAAACTTTTGTAACGTCCGCCTTCGGGAAAGGAGTTTTTGAAAACCACCAAACATTGTTGACAGCATCCTTGACCCTTATCTTCCTCTTGTTCACCCATTCGATTGGGCTTGGAAGTTTAGAAGGATTGTACCAATAAAACTCCTCAGCCAGATAAAACCCAATTTTATCGCAAAATTCGATTGGAATCCTGAAGTTATACAGACTTCTAACTGGAAGTCCGCTTTGATACGCACCTCCTAAATCAAGGACAAAGCTACCTGTTGGCTTAAGTTTATCAAAAACCAAACTGCCAAACTGAGACAACCATTGAATGTATTCCGATTGGTCTTCATTCCCGTACTCCTTCTTCCTCAAGAGGGCAAACGGTGGGCTTGTAAATACCAAATCAATGCTATCATCCGGATAGCTTCTTAGAACATCCAAAGAGTCACCAATGATTTGAGACCCGAACTGCGTTGAATAAGCTTTCTTCATGGCACAAAGGTAGTTAATTCTCCGAATATATTCGGAGAATTGCTCCGATTATATTCATCATTTTTGCAAAAAAAATTAACTGTGCTTAACGAATTAGAAAAATTACTACATATAATTGCTCAAAATGTGGTCAAGTTCAGAAGGCAACTTGGACTTACCCAAGAAGAGCTCGCCTTCAAATCAGAAATTGACCGTACCTACATCGGCTACATCGAGAATGCAAAACAAAACATTTCGATTGAAAAGCTTTGTGCAATTGCGATAGCATTAAAAATTGAAGTTGCAGATTTGCTTAAGGAAGAGCTGCCGACTACCGATGATGTTCTTAATGAACCAGAAACAGCATACGGAGCTATTGAAGTATTTAATTTGATTTATCCTTCTTTGCAGATGTTGCAGGATTTAGCAACAAAAAATGGAATAAATGATATTTTCCAAGATAATGGCGGTAAATTACTTCAAGTTTTGCTGATTACAGGCTTAAGAGATTTACCAGGACGAGAAGGAAATGATGCAGTTGATGAAGATGGAAATGAATACGAGTTAAAATCAGTAAACATTTCTTTGACAAAAAGTTTCTCGACCCACCACCACATGAACCCTGTAATAATAGAAAAATACAGAAAGGTTGATTGGATTTTTGCCGTTTATAGAGGCATTGAAATTTTAGAGATTTATAAGTTGACACCACAAGATTTAGAGCCTTATTTTTCTCTATGGGAGGAAAAATGGTATAGAGATGGAAACAAGGATATTAACAATCCAAAAATTCCGCTTAAATATGTTAGAGGAGTTGGAAAATTGCTATTTGAAAGTGACGGTACCGGCAAAATTAAGCGGATAAACCTGAAACCATAGAAGCCCATAACACCGGATGTACGCCTATGCCGCCAAAAGGCGGCACAGCGCACATCCACACGTTCTGTGTAATTCAAAAAAAATGAGATGAATAAAATACTCTTTGCAATTATATTTCTTTTCATTCACGTTGTTATCTATGCTCAGAATGCGGATTCTATAAGTATTGGAGGAATAGAATTTTATATCCATGAAGAAGTCACAAATTCAAATGGAAAAGTAGAACAAGAGCTAATCCAACTTTGGCAGAATTATATCTCAGATGGCAAATTTGAGGATTTAAACTCACCATATTGGTCATTTGAAAACATGAAAGTTCCAGATGAAAACTTGTGGGCAATAGGAATACATAACCTAAAAGAAAGAGGCCATAAGGTTCAATGTAAAATAATCGGAATTTTTGAAGTAGAGAATGGACATTGGTCTTTGGTTAGTTCATTCTCGCATGTGGATGAATCTGGTGAAATACATCTTGATGTTATTTCAGCAGTTTATGCAAAAAAGATAAATGACCAATATCTGTTAATCAGTTCTGCGGAGTACTTAAAGTCAATTTTTGAACATCACAAAGTAGGGAATATCAATTATTATGTTCACCCTTTTCATCAGTTCAAGAAAGAGGAGGCTGAGCAGATGAATGAATTTAATTTAAAGATGGCAAAAGAATTCGGAATTGAACCTCTTGAATTTGATTATTTTGTTGCCAGTAATGCACGAGACATTGCTCGAACTTGGGGGTACGAATATATGAACCGCATGTATAATCCAACAGGAAAAGGAGGAATAGCAAGTTGGCAAAATATGACTATATATTCTGGAAATAATTCTTCCTATTATCCACATGAATTAGTTCATTTGTACACCTTTAATGTTGTGCCTAAATATCCTCATTTATGGGTTGGAG
>CALMIR010000153.1 GCA_937864265.1 uncultured Saprospirales bacterium
TTCGTGGCAGCGCTGACGGAGCAGGGCTGGTGGACGGGGAGGGTGATGAGGTGGTAAGGAAGATCATCTGGTAAACTCCGTAGCCATTCTTAAACTGACGCATATCTACTTCAACGGGATCGGAAGGGGGGGGATAATATGCTAAAGTTTTGTTTTGAACGTAAATCGCTTGGGACTTACTGCTAAAATGAGCAGGACTTTGTGGTTTAATAAGTCCTGCTTTATCGGACGAGGGCAGACCCACTTGTTCAATCGGGTAGGGCTGGAAATAAAAGAGGTCGTAACCAAACGATTTGTCACAACAACTATTTATTCAAGGCCCAGTCGTATTCCAGGTAGTCAATTTTTGCGTTTTCCTGTAAAGGGGTATTGGAATAGCGGTTGATAAAGGTGGTCAAGTCGCCAAAATCGGCGGCGTACCAGTCAAAGATTTTGGAAATGCTGGCCGCATCGGCCTTGATTTGGTTGTAGATAGCGTTGTTGATGAATTGGCGGGTTTGGCCCTCCAGGTAGCGTTCCAGGTTGTCGGCAGTCCAGGCTTGATTCAATAGGGGAGGGCAGGACTTGGCCGCACAATTGACGGCAAAATGGATGCGCGGTTCTTTGAACTGCGGGCGAATGATGTCGTTTTCGATGTTGTTGAGGGAGTAGGTCTTGTCGCCCAGTTTGATCCATTTTACATCCCAGGGCTTGCCGCCATGCAAATTTGTGATGCTGGAAGTGGGGTAGTTATCGAGGATGAGCTTGATGGTGAAAGCGTTGTAGGCATTGATCCAATAGGCCAGCTTTTCTTTGCGCGACCATTCGGTCTGAACCGGGGTTGAGGCCAGTATTTGTAAATAGGCCTCCAATTCAGCCTTATTGCCAGCCAGCCCCTGGTAGTTCACCTTGCCATTGGAATCGACGAACTTTTGCAGCAAGGCCTGCCATTTTTCGTGACTGGGCGGGGTGTCTTTTGCCAAGACATCGGGAGCAACGCCTTGGCTATTGTTTTCAATGGCATCGCCTTGTTTTGCGGGCACCGGTCGAGCCTGGGGTGTAGGATCGGTAGAGGGTGAGCTATTTTTTGCCGTTCCAGGCAGTACCACTACATCATCTACTCTATTCGGCGTATAAGGCTTTACCTCTTCTACCTTTGTGTCCTCTCCGGGGTTTTCAGGAATGAGGGTGTCCACTTTTGTAATGGCGCTTTCCGTTGAGTCGGGGACGCTCTCCGCAGTAGGGGATTGTTTTTCAGAAGTACCGGATTGGCAAGCCCAAACGGCGCAAGACAATAAAAGGCTATAAAAAAAAGCTGTTCTCATAAGAATTGTATTCTGGAAAGAAAAATCCTTACGATAACAGCTTTTTCGGTGGATATGTTGTTGAGCGCACCCTGGCAAAGTGTTCCCACTCGGACAAATCGGGTACGGAATCAATAAGCTTTCGCAAAAAGCACCCTTTTGTTAGAGGGTTTACCCGTCAGCACACATGCGCCCTGTTCTTCTGCGGCATCATTAGGGATACAACGGATAGTAGCTTTGGTTAACTCCTTGATTTTCAATTCCGTTTCGGTGGTGCCATCCCAGTGAGCAGCGACAAAGCCGCCTTTTTCCTCCAAAACCTGCTGTAATTCCTCAAATGAATCCACTGGCGTGATGTGTGCATTGCGGTAATCCAAGGCCTTTTGAAAAAGGTTTTGTTGAATTTCATCCAACAACTGGGCGACATGTTCAGCGATGCCCTCCAAGGGTTGAGCTGCTTTTTCTTTGGTGTCGCGGCGAGCTACTTCAATTTGGCCATTTTCCAGGTCGCGCATGCCCAAGCCCAAGCGAACGGGAATGCCGTGCATTTCGTGCTCGGCGAACTTGAAGCCCGGCCTTTTTTTGTCGTCCAGGTCGTATTTTACCCGGATGCCTTTGGCTTGCAATTGCTGCAACACTTTATTGGCCGCTTCATCCAATTCTGGAGAGGGTTTGGGAATCGGTACAATCACCACTTGAGTCGGCGCCAAACGGGGCGGCAATACCAGTCCGTCGTCGTCCGAATGCGTCATGATCAAGCCCCCAATTAAGCGGGTAGAAACGCCCCAAGATGTGGCCCAAACGTATTCCAATTGGTTGTCTTCTTTTAGGAATTTTACATCGAAGGCATTCGCAAAATTTTGACCCAAAAAGTGGGAAGTGCCTGCCTGCAATGCCTTGCCATCCTGCATCAAAGCCTCAATCGTATAGGTGTCTTCCGCTCCGGCAAAGCGTTCATTGACGGTTTTTACGCCTTTAATGACGGGCATAGCCATGTATTCTTCCGCAAAACGAGCATAGACGTCTTGCATTTTCAGGGTTTCAGCGATGGCTTCTTCTTTGGTGGCATGGGCGGTGTGGCCTTCCTGCCATAGGAATTCGGCGGTGCGCAAAAACAAGCGGGTACGCATTTCCCAGCGCACTACATTGGCCCATTGGTTGATGAGCAGGGGCAAATCGCGATAGGATTTGATCCAGTCGCGGTAAGTGTTCCAAATGATGGCTTCGCTGGTAGGCCGTATGATCAGCTCTTCTTCCAGTTTGGCTTCAGGATCCACCATCAGTTTGCCTTTTTCATCCGGGTTGGCTTTTAGGCGGTAATGGGTGACGATGGCGCATTCTTTGGCAAAGCCTTCCGCGTTTTTTTCTTCGGCCTCAAATAGGCTTTTTGGCACAAAAAGCGGAAAATAGGCATTGACGTGGCCGGTTTCCTTGAACATCCGATCCAATTGATCGCGCATGTTTTCCCAAAGGGCAAAACCGTAAGGCTTGATGACCATACAGCCGCGCACGGCGGAGTTTTCAGCCAGGTTGGCCTTCTTCACAATATCGATGTACCATTGGGAATAGTCTTCACTTCGGCTCGTAATTTCCTTCGACATGAGTACGTTTTGTTAGTATTTGTTCTTAACAGGATTTTAACTTCAAAAGGTGTAACAGGGCTGAAAATCAAGCGTCTTAACAGATGTTAAAAAGCATCCAAAGGACTTTAACAGGCTTAAAACAACAATTTAATGGTGCTTTAACTAAAAATTAGGCACAAAAGTAATAATTTAGATGTTGTTTTAAGAAAAGAGCGTCACGGTAATTACTTTAAATAAACCGCTTTATGAAAAACATGAAATTCACTGCCTTTTTAATTGCGCTGTTCTTATTGAGTTTCAGTACTTTGGTATCGGCTCAATACGATGACCTGTATTTCAACCCGGATACAGATGGCGACTACTATGATTACAGTAATGGCAACTCCAATTCGTACAGCAACAACAACAACAACTATGATGAGGATAGCTATTACTACGATGATGCCGGATACGAATACGAGGACGATTACGATTATTACTATACCTCGCGCATTCGCCGCTTCCACAGACCCTACTATGGCTTCGACTATTTTGATCCCTGCTATGTGGATGCCTATTATTACGATCCATTTTTCAATCCTGGCGTTACCGTCTTGATCTACGACAGCTTTTTCTCATTTGGAAGCTGGAATCGCTGGAACAGGTGGAATCGCTGGAATCGTTGGAACTATTGGAATTCCTGGAACAGTTGGAACTACTGGGGTTGGGGAAGAAGCCCGTGGAACAGCCCGGTTTATGATCCTTGGTTCAATCCTTACGGCGGCTTTAATTCCTACAACAATTATTGGGTAAATAACTACTATGGTGGCTATTCCAATTTTTATTGTCCGCCAAGCTGGGGCAACAACTACGTTTACAACACCGTCAACGTAAACAACAATACCTACTACGGGCCTAGAACGACCGGCTCTACAAGGGCGCCTCGTGAAAACTATCGCAACATCGGACTGACAGAAGGGCCAAAGGATGCGACCATTCCACAGGAGGCCGAATTGCGCAAGTCTAATGTAGATCGAGTTGGTAATGATGTGCCCAATGAGCGAGCTGGCGAACGGGTAATTTCCAACAGCGATGAGCCTACCAATCGCCAGAAAAGAGAGATTGAGGTGGTTAGCCCCAATAACAATCGCTCAGATCGTTCGACCGATAAGGAAGACATCAATAAATCCACTAACCCGCGCATTCAGATCAACTCGAATGAACGCACCAATAGCAATCAGGAAAATACGCGCGGTAACACCAACGAGCGTAGCCGTATTTTCAACGATAACAGCAATAGCCGCAATACGGAACCGACCATAGAGCGCAACAACAACAACAGCGGCTCCAATGAGCGCACCAACTCTTCCAATGAAAATCGGAACAGCAATCGCTCTTCGGAATCGTACAATCGCACAGAAAGAAACAACAATTCTTCTGGCACGATCAACAACAGCAGCCGTAGCAATTCCAATAGCAGCCGCTCTTCTGGTAGCTATGACAACAACAGCAACAGAAGCAACTCTTCTGGCAGTTACAACAGCAACCGGAGCAGCTCAGGAAGCAATCGCTCTTCTGGCAGCAGCATCAACAACGGCAGCAGCAATCGCAGCTCTGGCAACAGCAGCTCTATGCGCAGCAATAGCGGAAACAGCTCTTCCCGCAGCAGTGGCAATAGCAGTTCCTCTCGTAGCAGTGGTGGCAACAATTCTAGCAGTAGCCGCAGCCGGGGTGGTGGCAACTAAGCAGTAAAATGATGTTGCCAACGCTATATGGTGCTGGTTCAAAATTAGTTGTATTGTTTTATCAGCGAATTAATTTTTAGGAGTGAATAAGTTCCTGATCGGCATTTGGCCACAAGTGGTTATGGCTTCCGGTCAGGAACTTTTTTTACCACCCCAAACATTCCTTCCATTCTTTCATCAACTAAATGAAATGAAAATGCTACATAAATGCGCTCTTATTACCGTGACAGTTCTCTTGATCCAAGTGGGGCTGCTGGCGCAGACCACAACCGATGCCTTGCGCTATTCCAGTTATACAGTGGGAATGACCGCCCGTTCTTTGGGTAGTGGAGGCGCGCTGGGGGCTTTGGGTGCCGATTTCTCAGTGGCGAGCACCAACCCTGCCGGGCTAGCTCAGTACCGCAGCAGTGAATTTGTGTTTAGTCCTACTTTTTTTACCAAAAAAACGGCCTCAACCCTTACCAATGACGAAGCACTGCCTTCCTATGAAGACAGTCGTACTAATTTTAATTTGAATACCATTGGTTTTGTCGCCAATTCTCAGCCCCGCAACCCGGACTGGCGGACTTCCAATTTTGCCATCGGCCTCAATCGTCTGGCCAATTTTCATCAGGACTTTTTTTACCGGGGAACTTCAGAAGGTTCGATTCTCGATCGCTTCAAGGAACAAGCCAATGGCAGTGGAATCAGTGATTTTGAATCGGGGGTTGCCATTGATTCGGATGCGCTCTACGATTTTGACGGCGATGGTTTTTACGAAAATGACTTTGACTTGTCGCCCGGCGCTTTGGTGGAACGCGAGCAAGAGGTTATTGCCAGAGGCGCCATCAATGAACTGGTATTTTCCCTGGCTGGTAATTACAAAGATCGCCTGATGATCGGTGCTACGGTAGGTATTCCATTTTTGAGTTACCGCGAGTCCAAAACCTATTTGGAAGTCGATCCTGGCGAAGGGGTGGACGGTAACGTCCTGTTTTTTGATGACCTGGAATTTGGCGAAAGCCTGACTACAACGGGCGTAGGCGTTAACCTGAAACTGGGTATGATTTATCGAGCCAGCCAGGAGTTGCGCCTCGGATTAGCGGCACATACCCCAACCGCTTTCACGATGGAAGACAATTATAATACCAACATGGCTTACCGCTACACCGTATATGACTTGGATAACCAACCTTTGCCTTTGGACGGATCGGCTGAATCGCCCGATGGTATATTCAGTTATCGTTTGCAAACGCCCTGGCGCATCATTGGCAGTGCTGGTTTTATTTATCAAAAAATGGGCTTCCTCAGCGCTGAAATTGAATTGGTGGACTATGCCAATAATCGATTTAAATACGATGGCTTTACCGATGAAGAATTGGAAGTCAATGACAATATTACCAAAACACTTGGTACGGCCTGGAATTTGCGTTTGGGGGGTGAATTGGCCTACGAAGTATTCCGTTTCCGGGTAGGTTATGGCCTGGAACAATCGCCTTTTGAAAATGACGATACGATGAATAGCTCCATTAGTTTCGGCGTAGGAATGAGGGGAGAAAATGCTTTTTTGGATTTTGGTTACCGCCAAAGTACCCTCAAAGAAAGTTATATTCCTTACCTAACCTTCGATGCGCCGGAGCAAATTGTAGATCAGGACATCAAACAAACGCAACTGATGCTAACGGTCGGTTTCCGTTTTTAATATCCTAAAAAAGCCTGTTGGCATATTGTTGACAGGCTTTTTTCGTGAAATAAAACCCGCATTAACTATCCAACACAATATGAAAAACCTACTTTATTTATTGCCCATTCTCATGCTCTCCTGCCAGCCTACTACTTCCGATAATCAAAAAAGCACCTTCTCTGAGCAGCCTACAACGGATTTATTGGTGGGCACGTACACCAAAAAAGAAGGCCATGTGGACGGCAAAGCCAGCGGCATCTATTGGCTAACACGCAAAGAAGCCACCTGGCAAACCCAATATACCGCAGAAGGCATCATCAATCCTTCTTTTATCGCGCTATCGCCCAATGAAAAGTATTTGTACGCCGTAAGCGAAACGGGGCCGGAAGTGGATACTACAGGATATATTTACGCCTATGCGGTAAAAGATGGTACCCTGCAACTACTCAATCGGATGCCTTCTTTTGCTTTTGCGCCCTGTTTTGTCAGCGTTCACCCTTCCGGGAAATTTATTTTTGTCGCTAATTACGTCGGCGGGGTGATAGTGGGTTATCCCTTAGCGGAAAATGGAGCATTGCTAGATCAACCACAGGTGATACGCCTGGAAGGTAGCGGGCCGCACCCGCGCCAGGAAGCCTCCCATCCGCATTCGGCCTTTGTCAGCCCGGATGGCCAGTATCTGTTGGTTCCTGATTTGGGAACGGATAAAGTGATGGTTTATGCCATTGACCAACAGAGCGGTTTGATGACTGCAAAAGGCTTTGCGTCTGTTGCACCAGGCTCAGGTCCGCGCCACCTGGCCTTTTCTGAAGGTGGGCAAAAGGTGTATGTGCTGAACGAATTGAGCAGCAGCGTAACCGTTTTTCGTTTCCATGCGGATAATGGGAGCATGGACAGCTTAGCTACGTTTTCGACGCTGCCAACAGATTTCAAAGGCGAAAATACTTGTGCACACCTAGAAGTCAGTCCCAACGGCCAATTTTTGTATGCTTCCAATCGGGGACACAATAGCATCGTCGTTTTTAAAATAGACGGAGATAGCTTACAGGCACTGGCGCATACGCCTACTCAGGGGCGCACGCCCCGCCATTTCACTATCACAACCGACGGCAAACAATTGCTGGCTGCCAATCAGGATACGGAAACGATTGCCATTTTTGATATTGGCACGGATGGCTTATTGACTTTATCTGATCAAATTGAGGTGCCTACTCCGGTCTGCCTGGTGTCGTTTTAAGGGGCAGCACAAGCAATTCCAGTACCTTTTCTCCTAAGAGTTGTCAAGGAACTAAAATTATGGTATCTTTCCC
>CALMIR010000154.1 GCA_937864265.1 uncultured Saprospirales bacterium
TAGCGCGCGGTCTAGGCTATATCGGGGCAACAGAGATACCGTTCCGCTGGAACGATCGGGTTAGCAGGGCTATATCGGGGAATATAAAGGCGCAGGCATGGAAAAGATACAAGGAAGTCTTTGTGTCCTTTTGTGGACTTTGTAGCTTTAATAAGCATTGTTTTTTGAACCACACAGATACCAAGGGAAGGTATTGACCTAAAATCCCAATGGGATTTTAGGTCAATACGAAGTATCTTAGTGTTGAGGCACACACCTCACGCTCCCCCAATTTCCGAATTTCGGGCTGCGCGATCCTCGCATCATCAACATTAAAAAAGCCATTCGCATGGCTTATAAATAACTATTTTCATGAAACAAACAAACGTACTGGGAATTGATATTGGCGCTTCTGGCATCAAAGGAGCGCTAGTGGACATCAACACAGGCCAACTATTGAATGACCGAATCCGCTTGGAAACACCGAAACCCTCAACGCCTGAGGCCATGGCAAAAGTGGTGCAGGAATTAATCCGGCTCCACGATTATGAGGGGGTTGTAGGTTGTGGATTTCCCGCAATCGTCAAAAAGGGCGTAGCTCATTCGGCAGCCAATATTGACAAATCGTGGATGCACGTCAATATCGAGCAGGTATTTTCTGAGACTTGCGGTATGCCTTTCCATGTGCTGAACGATGCCGACGCAGCCGGTCAGGCAGAGATTACCTTTGGACACGGCAGTGGGAAAGACGGAACGGTAGTCATGATTACCATAGGCACAGGGCTGGGTTCCGCGCTGTTCATGGACGGGCGTTTGTTGCCCAATACCGAATTCGGGCATATTGAAATGCACGGCGCCATTGCAGAACGCTATGCTTCCAGTTCGGCTCGGGAGCGGGAAAATTTAGATTGGGAAGTGTGGGGCAAGCGGTTTGACGAATACCTTCATTACCTGAATTTGATCATCAATCCAGACTTCATCTTGTTGGGTGGAGGCGGCAGCAAGGATTTTAAACAATACCAGCAATACCTAACTGTTGAAATTCCAGTTGAGCCAGCATATCTGCTGAACGCTGCTGGCATCGTAGGTGCTGCCGCTTATGCCATGAGCCTGGAGCTTTGATGATCTTGAACCTATCCCGATACTGCTGGAAATACCAGGATAGGTTTTGTCTGATTTTTATAAAAACTGCTTGTTGATGATGTTTTCCGTCACCACTTGGCCATCCAGCAAGCGGATAATGCGATTGCCAAACTCCGCGCAGTACTGGGAGTGGGTCACCATGATGATGGTAGCACCGTCGTTGTTCAAGTGAACCAGTGTTTTCATCACATCGTTGCCATTGGCGCTATCCAGGTTTCCCGTAGGCTCATCCGCCAGGATCAGTTTGGGATTGTTGACTATCGCTCTGGCCACAGCTACACGCTGTTGTTGCCCCCCGGAAAGTTGCTGTGGGAAGTGGTTGCGTCGGTGCATCATATTCATTTTCTCCAGCATTTCATCTACCCGCTTTTTGCGCTCTCGCGACCCTACTTTCGTGTAAATCAAAGGCAGTTCCACGTTTTCAAAAACCGTCAATTCATCAATGAGGTTAAAGCTCTGGAAAATGAAACCAATATTGTTTTTGCGCAATTGGGAACGCTGGCGCTCTGAGTAGCGGGATACTTCGTGGTCGAGAAAATGGTATTCACCACCAGAAGGGCTATCAATCAAGCCCAGGATGTTCAATAAAGTCGATTTTCCGCAACCAGAAGGCCCCATGATGGATACGAACTCCCCTTGTTTGATGGTTACATCTACTTCGTTGAGTGCAGTGGTTTCCACTTCTTCTGTACGATATACTTTTTTTAGCTTTTTAGTGCTTATCATGGTTGAAATTTTCAATGTTTTATAATGTTATTAACAAGCTAAGCCCATCAAATCCTCCCTGCCCGACCGGGTGCAGCCCGGGCGGGAAAAGCCTAGCTTCAAGCTTAGCCCATCAAATCCTCAATTACTCCCTGCCCGACGACGAAGGAGGCGGGAAAAGCCTAGCCCCTAGCCTAGCCAATCAAATCCTCAACAGCTATGCTTCAAGCCCAGCCCATCAAAAAATCACTTCAACACCAGTTCCTCCTTCTTCCCATAATTATCATAACTGGAAATGATGACGATCTCACCCACGTCCAATCCTTGTGTCACCTCGTAGAAAACTGGATTTTGGCGGCCAACCTTGATGTCGCGCTTGCGGGCAACGCCCGATTCCGGGTTGACGACGTAAATCCAATTGCCGCCCGTTTCCTGATAAAAACCGCCTTTGGCCAATAGTACCGCCTCTGTTTCATCGCTCAGCGATATTTTCAGCGGAATGGATTGACCTCTCTTGATATTGGAAGGCCGTTCGCCCACAAAAACCAGATCCGCTTCAAATGAACCCTCGGTCACTTCCGGGTAAATGCGGCGTATTTTGAGGTTGTAAGTTTTGCCGTCCATTACGAAGGAACCTTCCTGTTCTGGAAATATTCTGGAAATGTAGTATTCATCGATTCTGGCGCGGATTTTATAATCGGTTAGGATGTCGATTTGGGCGATCCGGTTGCCCCGGTTGACCAATTCCCCTAATTCCAAACCAAGGCCGGAAAGCTGTCCGCTGATGGGCGCTTTAATGACTAGATTATCCAGGCTGTTTTTGGCAATGGCCAAGTTGCGCTGCATCAAATCGAGCGAATTAACCATTTGATTTTCCTGCATCAGCTGAAACAAGGAATCTTTATCGATGGTCAGCTTTAGCAAATGTTGCCTTCTGTTGAGGTGTTCATACTCGTCTTCGGTCAATTCGTAATCCACTTGCGAGATAACTTTATCCTGGTACAACGAACGATTTCTGGCAGCTTGTTTTTGAATTTGATCCAAGCGGTAGGCTACGTCCAAGGCTTGTTCTTTTAAGCTCAAACTCTGCTGATCCATCAAAATGCTGGTGTTGCGAATGGTGTTGATTTGGGTAATGATTTGCGCTTCCTGATTGAGTACATTCAATTGAAGATCCAGGTTGGAAAGCCTTAATATTTGTTGCCCTTTTTCCACCATCGCGCCATTTTCCACAAATATCTCCTCTACCCGCCCCTCTTCGATGGCGTCAATATACACCGTTTGAATAGGTTCTACGGTGCCAAAAATGGTGATGTATTCCTTGAAAACACCTTTGTTGATGGTATCTGTCAGCAGCCGTTCTGCTTGGACATTGAGTCTGGAAGTACCTGCCTCCCGGTAAAGCGCCGTGATGACAAAGGCAACCGCGACCAGCCCTCCTCCATAAAGCAGTACTTTCTTCAGTGTTTTATTTTTCCTTTCAATTTTTTTGTCCATTGTTCTGATTCTCTTCCAGGTTTTCAATTTTGAGGTGCAGCTAAACACCTCCGTTGTTGTCTGTAATAAAGGCATTCGGACAATTACTTGCCCGAATGCCCGTTTTTTTAGATGCGCTGACCATTCTTGCGATTTTAAGGCAAAAACGGCTAGAGCGCAATTTTTTATCGGGTGATATATTTATTTCCTTCTTTGACAAATGGTGTGGGAAAAGACTTAGCGGAAAGCAGGGTGACTGTAAGGAGCGATGATTTTCGCTTGCCGTACTTAAAGTAGGTTTGTTTATCCTAAAACCTGCTTTAAGTACGGCATTGCTTTAATCACACCATTTGTCAAAGAACTATTTATTTTATGGCAATCAGCGTGCCAAAATTACAAACAATTGAAAATCATCCTTTTAAAAAACAACGCTTCGCGCTTTAGAAAACAATATGTACGCAAATGCACAACGCTGTGTCCGATAATGGACAATATGTTTGTTGTATTATCCAATAAATTCCTAAATTTAACCAGAAATTTTTGCCCACACACATGAAAATCAATCCTGGTAAAATACTGGTTGTTGACGATGAAGAAGACATTCTGCTGAGCCTACAACTATTTTTGTCCCAACATTTTGAAGATGTAAAAACCGAGAGCAACCCTTTCCAACTGCCCCGATTGTTGCGCCATGAGCATTTCGATCTCATTATTTTGGATATGAATTTCCGCAAGGGCGAAACGAGCGGGCAAGACGGCATCAACTGGCTAAAAAAAATCATGGAATTAGAACCCTCTGCCAGTGTGGTGATGATGACGGCTTACGCGGATGTAAAAACAGCGGTGGAAGCCGTGAAGCTAGGCGCTACCGATTTCATAGAAAAACCCTGGCGCAATGAAAAGCTACTGGCCACCCTGCTTTCGGCCTACAAACTGAGCAGAAGCCGGGAAAAAGTCAATAAACTGGTGGAAAAACAAATGGCCATCAGCAGCAATATTGACCAACAATTTGGCGAGATCATCGGGCAATCCCCTTCGATGAAACAGGTGTACAACATGATCGAGAAGGTAGCCAAAACCAATGCCAACGTGCTCATCTTGGGTGAAAACGGCACTGGAAAAGAGCTGATTGCCCGCGCCATCCACCGCCAATCGCCCCGGGTAAAAGAAGTTTTTATTTCGGTCGATTTGGGTGCTGTTTCTGAAAGTTTGTTTGAGAGCGAATTGTTTGGCCATAAAAAAGGCGCATTTACCGATGCACGGGAAGACCGCAGCGGCCGCTTTGAAGTGGCCTCCGGTGGTACCCTTTTTCTGGATGAAATCGGCAACCTTTCCCTACCCTTACAGGTCAAATTGCTCACCGCTTTGCAAAACAGAGAGATCCGACGAATTGGTTCTAACGAATCCATCCCCATTGATATACGCTTGATTTGCGCGACCAACATGCCTTTGTACGATATGGTGAAGGAAAACCAGTTTCGACAAGACTTGCTCTACCGGATCAATACCGTGGAAATAAAATTGCCCGCCCTGCGTCAACGCCAGGAAGATATACCTGTTTTGGTAGCGCATTTTCTGCAAGTTTATGGCAAGAAGTACCAAAAACCGGAACTGAGCATCCACCCCAAAACCATGAATTTGCTCCAGCAATACGAATGGCCGGGCAATATCCGCGAATTGCGGCATGCGGTGGAAAGGGCAGTCATCTTGTCCGACAACAATGAATTAGAAATTCATGACTTTATCCTGCAATCGGGTAGCCAATCCAGCAATGGCAGCCCTTTACCGGGTAATTCTGGTGAAGAACCCGACTCGTTCAACCTGACTGAAATTGAACGCTGGGCCATTAAAAAGGTACTGATCAAGCACGGCGGCAATATCAGCCGTGCTGCCGATGAATTGGGGCTTACCCGCGCTGCACTGTATCGGCGTATGGCTAAGTATGAGTTGTGATTTCATAAAAATGCCAGCGCTTCGGATTAGCCCGCCTCAATTAAGGAATGAAAGGAGATGATCGAGGATGCAGGATACATTTTTTTTACAATCATCAATTTGATCACACCATCACCGCATTGATCCTTTAACGGGGCAATAGGGGTATCTACTTTGGCGCCTGATGATCGAAACTGTATATTTGCGTCAGTCGCCACTCGCCTGCTTCCAATAACCAAAGGTGGGTAAATTTGGCTACTGAAGTCATTATTTCTTCTTTCCCATCCGGGCGTAGGAAGAATTTGTGTTCGCCCATCTGAATGGCGCCATACAGTTCCCCCCGGTTTTTTAAGGGAAACACTTCCAGACTTTCCGGTACTAGCTCGCGGCGCGGCCGGTTTTCCATGGTGCACAAGCCCTCCCGGATACTTTTAATGAAGTCGGCTTTGCTCGGAAGAAGCCCTTGCTGGTCGTGAAAAAACGCTGCTTTTTCGCTGATCAAGCGCTCCATTTGACTGACATCACACTGATTGAAACCCAAATTGAAAATCAGGCTATCGTATTGATACAAGATGCGATACAACTCTGTATTTTGGTCTTCTTGGGCAGAGAGGAGCATAGGAATTAGCCATAATAACAATAAATACGTGAATGTCTTTTTCATGGTAATCGTTTTGTGTTTTTATATAAATGACATTTATTCAGTTGCATTTCTGCATAAAAAAATAAAATTTAAACAAAAATAACTCATCCAGGGCTATTTACAAAATAGGTGTTGGCGAACTGCACGCTACTGTACAGGCAAATGTCCAATAATGAACAATCCTTTGCTTTCAATTTAAGCTATTCTTTTGTTTTTCAAATATTTAAAAAAACGGCACAATTATTGTTGCATCTTTTATAAAGCGATAGGCTGTATGCCAGCATCCAGCCTGCGGTAATCGCTCCATTGCTAAAAAATCCATACCTATGCTACAGAATTACATTAAAATTGCGCTGCGAAATCTGCTAAAATACAGAGGATACACCCTGATTAATGTGCTTGGCTTGGGAATAGGCATGGCCGCTACGGTTTGGGCTTTTCAAAACTATCGGTTTTGCTACAGCTTCGATAATTTTCACGACCAGAGCGATCGCGTTTTTCGCGGTATTATCACCAAAGAAGGCAATGAGGCGTTGATGGGTGTTTTTCCTTTGCCCATAGCTTTGCAGGCCAAAGAAGATTTTCCAAACATCGAGGCCACGGTGCGTTATCAGCATTATGGGGTGGATATAAAGCCAGAATCAGGCGAACCATTTGCCGAGCAGGTACACTTCACGGATGCGGCTTTTTTCGATTGTTTCCATTTTCCGCTCCTAGAAGGCAGTAATGATTTAAGCAATCGAAATGCCATTTTATTGACAGAAAAATTGGCTAAAAAATATTTCGGGGATGCCGAATCGCTGGGAAAAACGCTTGCCATTTATGCCGGTAGCCCATTTCAAAAGAACCTGACCGTAACGGGTGTTTTGCAAGATGTGCCGATGAATTCAACGCTGCGCTTCGACTTATTGACCCATTTTGACAACTTTCGATTGAGCAATGGCGAACAACTAGATGGCAACGACTGGACTTGGTTGGCAGATGCTGTTTTTTTTAAGTTGAAAAATGCGGATGATGCTGCAAGTTTGGCAAATCATTTTGATCAATACCTAGGGATGCAACATGCTGCCAGAGAAGATTTCAAGGTAAGCGATTTCAAATTAATCGCCCTCGACGAAGCGGCCAAAATGCAGCGAATTGGTGCTAATAACCTGTTTGAACGGCCAGAGGACTCCGCCGTTTATGGCCCATTGGTATTGGCGTTGCTCATTCTGCTGGCCTCGTGTTTGAATTTCACCAACACAACGGTCGCTCGTTCAGGTGGTCGCTTGAAGGAAATGGGCATTCGAAAAGTCATGGGTAGTACTCGCGCTCAGTTGAGTATTCAGATGCTACTAGAAGCAACTGCTATCGTGATATTGGCCTTTGTTCTGTCGGTGATCATCAATTGGTGGTGGTTGCCTACCTTCGATTCTATGTTTCTCTACACGGATACCCAAGCGGATTATCTTCATGACCATCTCTTATTGGCCTTTGTGGTAGGCGCTATTGCAGGTACCACACTTTTGGCTGGTGCTTATCCGGCTTTTTACATCAGCCGTTTCAATCCTGCCCATATTTTTAAAGGCAGTGTAAAATTTGGCGGCAGCAATCTTTTCTCCCGCATCTTGTTGGGTTTACAAGTAGTCATTTCTCTGATCACAGTTATTGCTGGCGTAGGTTTTTCTCAAAATGCTGCTTTTCAGCGCCATTATGACTATGGCTACAGCCATGAAAACATCTTGATTATTCCGGCTAATGATTCCAGCACGCTAAAAGTGATGGAAGGTGCTTTGCAGCAAATGCCCAGCTTAGACCAAGTAGCAGGCAGTAACTCTTTGATTGGCTTTTCCTATCGCTGGCGGACGATAGCATCGCAAGGCGTTAAAAAAGAAGTCAATTTTTATGAAGTGGGGGCAGCCTACCCAAATATCATGGATATGACCATAAAAGCAGGCAGAGGTTTTGACCCAAATCTGCAAACTGACTATGAAAGTGCTTTATTGGTAAATGAGAAAATGGCCGAACATTTTGGTTGGTCTATTGAAGCGGCACTGGGGCAAACCATACAAGTGGATAGCCTGAATTATACCGTAGTAGGTGTGTTAAAAGATTTTCACAGCAACAACCTTTTTAACCCCATAGAGCCAGCAGCCCTTTGTATGGCTCGTCCACAAAACTATCACAACCTGGTAGTAAAAGCTCAAACGGGTCAACTTAGTGCGGCCTTTGCCGAAATAAAAAGCACCTGGGAGAAACTATTTCCGCTGACGCCATTTCGAGGTTTTTACCAAAATGAAGTGACAGGAGAAGCACTGCGCGTGACCAGCAGTATTGCCAAAATTTTCTTTTGGTTTGCTATTGTCACTGTATTGCTGACAGCAACAGGTCTATTCGCCTTGGTTTCGCTTACAGTTGTTAAAAGAATGCGGGAAATAGCTATTCGTAAGGTTTTGGGTGCTACCCCTGCCGATATTCTGGGTCTGGTTAACAAGGGCTATGTTTGGATATTCTCTATTGCCGTATTACTGGGTTGTTATGGCGGCTATACCCTGACAAAATTGTTGATGGATATGATTTTCCAGATCAATGCCGGTATTCATCCTGGCGTATTGTTACTTTCTTCTTTGGTAGTGGTGTTCATCGCCTTGATGACTGCAGGAATTAAAGTAGCATCGGCCCTTAGGTCGAATCCTGCTGAGGTACTAAAAGGGGATTAATCTGAAACTACCTAACCATTTTAGCGATAGTCCTCCCTAACCGGAGAAAACACATCTATGGCTTTGCAATCTGTCAATGCCCGGGCAGAATGGGGCACATTAGAGGGAATGACCACCACCGTACCGGGAGTGCAAATCCGGGTTTCACCGCCAATCGTCATTTCCAGTTCGCCTTCCAAAATATTCGTGATCTGCTCGTGCACGTGATGGTGT
This sequence comes from uncultured Saprospirales bacterium, assembly GCA_937864265.1. Taxonomy (GTDB): domain Bacteria; phylum Bacteroidota; class Bacteroidia; order Chitinophagales; family Saprospiraceae; genus CALMIR01. The sequence continues at coordinate 8,791 of CALMIR010000154.1, forward strand.
TCCGGCAGTTGGCTTCCCTGAGCAATATCCACGTAGGCCACGCTCAATTGCTGCCCATGTACCAAACGAGCATGGAAACCGGGAAATAAGATTTTTTCTTTTTGTTCTTGTATAGCAAGAAATTCAATACCCATAATCGTCGTTTTACTTTTTATTCCAAATACAACTCCAGTATGCCATCTTCAAAAACGGTGCCCATCAACAAGCGGTTTTGGAAAACCGCCGCCACAGAAGAACCGGAAAGCGGCTCGCCCTTGCTGAGGTATATTTCTTCGACTTGGGCTTGCTGCTCTTCCTCCCAATAGACTTTCAAAATTTGAGAAGGGGATTGTTTTTGGGCACTTTTCGAATGCCCCAAAAAGGCCAGCATTTTAGGGTGTGCTCCTACCCAAAGATTCCCGTGTTCATCCCATTCCAGGTTGTCCACCCCTGTTCGGCAGTTTATTTTACCGATGCGGCGGAAGGGAGCTACTTCATATTGTATGATGGAGCCATCTGTAGTAGCTGCAACATAAAGCGTTTTGCCATCCTGACTGATGTTGATACCATTCGCATATCGGATGCCTTTTGCTAGAATTTTTACCTCCTGGCCATCAAAATAGCCGACTTGACCGGTGCCAATCACTAAAAAATCTTTCCAATGCGATACGCCACCCGGTTCGCCGTGGTCGTTGGTGAAATAAAAACTTCTTTTGCCCGTAGCCACCAAATCGTTTGGACTGACCATAAGCGGGCTTCTAATCGTCTCGCTATGCACTAATGCGGTATCCGTATATCGGAAAATTTCTACACAATGAAAACTATCCCGATGATTAACGGCCAACAACCATTTGCTGCCGTCCACCGGATCCATAAACAGAGCAATACCATGTGGGTGGAAATCGGCTTGCTCAAAAGCAAGCGTCAGGTCCACTATCCGGGGAGGAGATGTACTAAAATCCAACTGATAAATAGCCCCTTTTGCAGGCACTCCTGCACGAACGGAACGCCTGTCGTAGGAAGATATCAAGGCTACGCCCGTTTGGTGATCAAAGGTGATGTCTTCAGCACCCATCATACCCGGTATAGTGGTGATTTTTTCTGACGTGGAATGGGGCTTCAGCACTTTGAATGTCCCTGCGTACCACAGGGTACGACCTACAAGCACCAATACAAGTAGTGCCAATACGACCAATCCGCTATACCAGTTTTTCATCAGCAATAGGTTTCTTCCAACAAATATAGTGCTACTTTGCCAGCCAGTTTTTAAAACCATCCAATGATAAGGCATTCAGGCACTGCTGGGCGCTTAAGCCCCCTTTTCGCGCCGAGTACACCCCATAGCGAATGTCTGCAATCCCGGCTTTGCTGTGGGCATCGGGATTGATGGCTATTTGCACGCCTTGCTCCAAAGCGTAGGGTATCCAAGTCCAATCCAAATCCAAGCGATAAGGGTTGGCGTTCAACTCAATGGCAACACCATGTGCAGCACAAGCGTCAATAACCCTCGCATGGTCTATCGGATAACCGGGGCGGCTCAGCAACAAGCGCCCGGTGGGATGCCCGAGTATTCGCGTATATGGGTTTTCGATAGCGCGGAATAGCCTTTGGGTGGCTTTCTCTTCGTCCATCCGCAAATTGGAATGGATGGACGCAATGATGAGGTCGAATCCCTGCAACAGTGCTTCCTCATAGTCCAGAGAACCATCCGCAAGTATATCGCTTTCAATGCCTTTAAAAATATGAAAAGGCGCCAATTCCCGATTCAAGGTTGCTATTTCCTCCCATTGTTCCAATACTCGTTCTGGTTTTAATCCATTGGCATAAAAAGCCGATTTGGAGTGATCGGTTATAACCAGGTATTCATAACCCAATGCTTGGCTGTGCAAAGCCATATCCCGCAAACTGGCCCCACCATCGCTGTAGGTGCTGTGGGCATGCACAACGCCTTTTATATCTGTCGGCTCTATGAGTTGAGGCAAGCGCCCTGCGGCAGCTAGATTTAGCGCCCAATCCTGTTCGCGCAGCTCCGGTTCGACATAAGGTAGCCCTGCTTTGTCGAAGACAGCTTGTTCTGTAGCCGCATGTTTAAAATCGATGCCTTCGTAGCGTTGTACAAAAGCCTGCAAGAAATCGGGATGGGCCGTATAGCGAAATAGCTTAGAGCCAAAATCTTCGGGATGGCACCAATAAATGATTACCAAACGGTGGTTATCGCCAAAACGGGCCTCTACCCTGCCCTCTTTGATGCTTACTTCCTGTAGGAAATCACAGCCTTGCAATCGAGCTGCTTCCTGCGGTTCGATGGCCAGTAAAAAATCCAGCGATTCCAAAATATTAGATCGCCGCCGCAAGGCACCCGTTGTACTCAGAGAAGCACCTGGAAAGAAGCCTGCTAATAATTCTTGCAAGGCCAAAGCATCCTGTTCGCCTGCTGCAAAGAGGCATTGGTGGCGGGAAGATTGAAAATAGGTCAATTTTTGCCGTAGGTCTTCTTGGGTTTTTGCGCCGAAGCCCTTGAGTTCCACCAGCCTGTTTTCATTGATGGCATACAGCAGTTCGCCAACCGATTCAATGCCCATTTCCTTCCAAATGGCCATTATTTTTTTGGGGCCAAATCCTTTCACCGACAACATGTCCTGTACCCCTTCAGGAGTCTGGCCCTTGTATTTTTCCAAGGTTTGCATTTGCCCGGTGTTGAGCAATTCCCTGATCTTTTCAGCTATGGCTTTGCCTACCCCTTTGATGGAGGCCATTTCCTGATCGCTCATCTCGGACAGCGGCTGCTCCCAGGAACGCAAGGTTCGGTAGGCGTTTTCATAAGAACGGATTTTGAAAGGATTTTCTCCATGAAGCTCCATGAGGTCAGCCAGTTTCTGGAAGGTTGCCGCTAGTTCTTTATTGGTCATAAGCCCCTGATTATTAACCACCTAAAAAATATTATAAAATAAAAAATATAAAAATAACACCAATTGTGTGTAAATACATCTTTTCTTTCTATCTTGCTGCCTCACTATGAACAACTGTATTCCAAAATATGCACAAACTTTCCTTAATCAGGAAAAAACATAGGCGCGAAGCTAGCATTTCATCAAGCTTCGCGCCCTCTTTTTTTTAGAAAGCCACCTCCACTTCGATTTCCTCTTCACCCCGCTTTACAACTACCTTAGTTTTGTCACCTTTTGAAAAATGGCTCAACCCATCCATGTAGGAGTAAATATCTTTTACGGCGTGATCGCCAATTTTTATGATCACATCTCCATTTTTCAGCCCGGCTAGCGCTGCTGCTCTGCCATCAATCACCCCATCTATGCGCATACCTTCACCCTGAAAAACGTAGTCGGGCATCACTCCCAGCGACACTTTGAAACTTGCGGCCTGACGGCCTTCGTTCTCATCTTTTGTTTTGGAAAAAGCCAGTTTGCCATCGTCGTCCAGTGTTTCTATCAAAGCCAGAATGAAATTAGAAACCGAAAGCAAGCCCTCGTAATTGACTTTTTCGGAATCATCCTGTGGCTTGTGGTAATCCAGGTGCTGTCCGGTGAAGAAATGGAGACAAGGGATATCTTTCAGGTAAAAAGAAGTGTGGTCAGATGGGCCTATGCCTGATTCCGTAGTATTCAATTTGATGCCATCCACCTGTATGCTATTCAAAGCATCCTTCCATGCCGGAGAGGTACCCACCGCATTGACTACCAATACTTTTTCAGCATTGAGTTTGCCCACCATGTCCATGTTGATCATGTAATTGATTTTGCTCAAATCGATAGTGGGTTCATTGACGAAATTTTTGGAGCCAATCAATCCCATTTCTTCGCCAGAGAAAGCGATGAAGAGGTAATTGTTGTGGGAGGCTTTGCCATTTTTCAGAGCTTCTGCCAGGTAAATTAAGGCCGCTATACCGCTGGCATTATCATCAGCCCCATTGTGAATGGCAGATTCTCCGGTGTGCAAAGAACCAAAGATGCCCTGACCCAGGTGGTCATAATGTGCACCTATTACCACGGTTGTCGCAGCTTTGTTGTTCAAATAGCCGACCACATTTTTGCCCATCCGGCTTTCCGCAGTGCCACCGCCATGCGGGTTGTTGTTGTACTGAAACTGAAAGGGTTGGTACCAGGTACCGTCCTTCCCTTTTGGCGTAAGCCCCATTTGCGCAAAGCGATGGGCGATGTATTCGGCTGCCATTGCTTCGCCTTTGGTTCCGGTTTCCCTCCCTTGCAACAGGTCAGAAGCCAGATATACCACGTCCACCTGTAGGGGAAGTAATTTGTTTTCCTGAGCGCCTACACAAGAAGCTACCAAGGCCAACAAAACAATCATCCAATTTTTATAAGTCATTTTATTGAAATTTATTTTCACGCAATGATCAACAATTTGAGCAATTGATGGCAGGGCTAAAGCCAAGCTTTTCCCGCCTCCTTCGTCGTCGGGCAGGGAGGAACTGTGGAATTGACATAGCCA
>CALMIR010000155.1 GCA_937864265.1 uncultured Saprospirales bacterium
AAGCTCGTGGCTTTGAAAGATTCTCCGCCTTGCTTGGCCGTTTGAACCAATTCAACTGGACGTACGCCCGTTTGTCCGAATAAAAATGGGCTTACTAAAGCAAGTAGAACAGTTAACCATTTTTTCATTGCAATAGGTTTTGATTAAAAAATAAGTTCTATAAGAGGTGTTTTAAATCGCACATGCCTTGGCCATAAGCCAAAAATCAAGGCTTTTAGCATCGCCTATACACTCATTGCTAATAACAAAGCAGCTACTGCCTGATGCATTAGAGTATAACTGGTTCTTAGTATGTTCAGTGTTATTTGGAGTACTATGAAAAAGTACGGATGATCGATGAAATAGCTCGTTTGCAAAACTGCCAGAATAGCAGCCAACAATTATTTCGGTTTATAATCGACAATATAGGGTTAATTTGGATAATCAAAAAAAAAACCTATATTTTTTTTCAAAAAACTTCCCCTACAAGAGAAAATCTGTTTCTTTTTTATAGAAAAATATGGATAATTTTGTAACCTTTTTACCCCTGCATTATTGCTTTTTGAGCAAAATTATTATTCCAACAAATTCACAATCAATTATGTAGCATTGCTTTTTATTCGAAGAAATAAACAAAAAAAGTATTCATTTTTACAAAAAACACTACAACTCAAATCCTTTTATGCCCGGCACAAAATTTTGAGTTTTTTTGGGTTTCAAAATAAAATTGCTCGCTTCTTGGCAGCTCATTCAAGTGCTTGTTTATAGCGTTCGGTAAGAGGTATTATCATTCAATACAAATGCCCGGGCAATCACAAGGACTACCCGGGCATTTGTATTGCATTCAATTACTTACTGCTTGATAAACTTCTTGTTGACCACCTCGCCATCGCTTTGTATGGAAAGGAAATAAACACCTGGATTCAGCCTGGAAATATCCAAAGTGCTGAAACCTTGGAGGAAGGAAACCGTATTTACTTCAGCGCCATTTGCATTGTAAACTTTAATGGCTTGTACGTTTGTGCTTGCTGGAATAGCCAAGTTCAACTCATTTTGCGCCGGATTGGGGTAGAGCCGGATATCCGCAGCGCCATCCTGCAAAGCCAGCACTGGCAAATTGCCCGGATTGATACCGCTACCTACCTCAGCAATGGTTTGAATTGGCCCACCTGTTTCGGGTAAAGCCGAGCAATTGCCGTTGATCGTTACCAGGTCAATATAAACTTGATCATTATCTGCACTGGCATCGCACTGGAAGCGGAATTGGGCATTGGAGCTAAGGTTATAAGTACCCGCATTAAGCGTTACCGTAGCTACGTAGAAAGTATTGTTGTTGAAACTAGTACCCCGGGCATAAGTAGCTACAGTTGTCCAGCCAGAACCGGAATTGTACCGCACCCAGAAGTCTTCTCCATTTTCCATACTAAAGGAATAAAAATAAAACTCTACTTCCACCGAGCTGTATTCACTTAAATCGTATGCAGGAGAAGTCATAGAAGATGATGTACCAGAATTATCCTGAATCCTCACCGAATAGCTACCGTCCCAGGATCTCGAAGGATAATTCACCCTAGCGCAATCTGCACCGCCATCTGACCAGCCTTGTAAATTGCTCTCGTAAGAGTAGCTTCCTAAGGTAGCAGGCGTGCAACCACCATCAGACAAAGTAGTAACATTGACCGTATTGCTCGAATTGGATTCATTGCTGGCAGCATCGTAGGCCCTGACATAAAAGCTATAAGTGGTACTTGGAGAAAGTCCTGTAACATTGGCAGCAGTACCCACTACTGAGCCTAATAGGCTACCATTCATATACACGTTATATCCAGTCACACCCACGTTATCGGTGGATGCGTTCCAAGACAAATCGGTAGTGGTTGTAGTGGTATTGGAAGCCGCCAAATTGGTAGGCGCCGTAGGCGGTGTAGTATCGCCACCACCACCTGAAATACAGAAATTGGTTGTCTGAGAAGTCGTAAAGCTGCCACCTGATGCCAAAATATTATTGGCTTCGTCCCTCAAGGTATAAGAGCCATTGCCATAGCTGCAGCACATACCATCACCATACGAATCGTAAATCACAAAATCATAACAGCCGTCATTGAGGCAAGTGGTAATCACCAGCGTAGAACCGTCTGCTTGCGATCCATAAGGCCCGCCGGAGGCATAAGTTAAACCACCAGCCATGATTGCCCAGGAGGTTTCCTCCGGATAATTGTCAAATACCAGCGTTAGGGTCACATCAGGACCGGTACAAGAGCAAGCCGGACAAGGGCCACCGCAGTCAACCCCTGTTTCTCCCTGATTTTGGATGCCGTCGGAGCAAGTCGGTGCTGCGCCGCATGGAGAAAGACAAGAGCCATTGGTCACAGAATTGCGAATCACATTACCTGGCTGTGAGCCAAAACCGTTGTTGAAATTGATGCCCACACTCTGCAAATGGCAGTACGACATGATCGTGCCGCCACCTGAGGGATAGCCTGGCAAGGAACATGTACCTTCTACCGCTCCAGCACAGCCATCAATGGCGGTGTTGTTGCCATTCCACACACAGGCATGCGTGTGACGTGAACCAAAGGTATGGCCAAATTCATGCGTCACCACCATCACCGACCAAGAATACGTCGGTACAGTAGCATACGAAGCATCTATCGAGCTAAAGCTCATACTGTTGCGGCGATTGCTCGCACAGATACCCGCAAAACCTGCTGCGATACCGCCACTGGCTTGGTACGACAGCAATTGACCTAAATCGCCATTCCAACTGGTGCGGTAGTTCTGAAACTGTGACAGCATCCCAGAACTGGAGGTGCTACTGTATGGGCTGGTTGAACTCCATACAAATATTTCAGAAATGGACGTATTGATGCTCTCATTGGCATACAGCGTTCCTACCTGATTGTACAATCCCGTTACATAGTTGGTCGCACCTGTGGTGCCGCCTTTGTTTTGGTAAATGTCGTAGTCCACTTCAAAGTAAAAACGCACACAATCTGTCAGCGCTCTGGAACCGGGCGTGTCGGCCAGTTCTTTGGCTGTGTAGCCGTGGCCATCGTCTTCTGTGGCACAATCCAATTCCAGGTCATGCAAAACATCCTTATCGTTGTACAATATATAAGGTGCGGTGCTGCGACCATCCTGCACTTTTCCCAGCACATAATTGCCCGCAGATGAGCTGTACAATCCCATCACCTCGTTTTCAAAAAAGCTCATCGCTGCGATCGATGTCGCATCTCCCCGAATGATGCCCCGGTAATGTACTCCCAATTCCACCTGTACAGGCAGATTGGTACTACTTTCAATCACCTGAAAGGCCGGGTCAAATAAGTCCACCCGTACCAATTCCAGTTCTATATTTCCTTGCGGTGCTGGCAAACTCAGCGTCAGGCTTTCCGGCTGGCGGCTCAGCAGTTGTTGTAATCCATTAGTTTGTAAATCCAGCAGTGCATAATCGTCGATACTTCCTACGTCAATACTAGTACGGTCGGCAGAAGGGACAAATAAGCTCGTGGCTTTGAAAGATTCTCCGCCTTGCTTGGCCGTTTGAACCAATTCAATTGGACGAACTCCCGATTGTCCGAACAAAAAAGGGCTAATTAATGCAAGTAGAACAGTCAACCATTTTTTCATGGCAATAGGTTTTGAATGAATGAATTATGTGATTAAAATTAGAAGCAGCATAAGATCGCCCACCCATCAGCAAGCAAATGCTGTGAGATGGAAAAATATTTACAAAATCCAACTAAAAAACACTATTGGTGATCACCAATAGCACATAACTGGTTACTTAGTCTGCTCAGAGTTGTTTGGAGTGGTAAGAGTGGAAACGGGTGATTAATGTAAAAGTTAAAAGTTTTGCATTTTCGGGTAACGGCATTAATAATACATCTGGTTTCCGGGCTGTAATATAGGGTTAATTGTGATATTTAAAAACAAAGCCAAATTTTTTTTTAAAAGCTAAATTTTTATAAACTGCCTTACCGAACACCATCTACGACTAATCGTTTTAGTGATGAGCATGCAATTACAGAATACTGTTCAAATCTGCATGATCTAATTCTCAAGCCCCTTTTAAGTCAGCATTTATTTAGCTCTTTGATTGTCAAAGGGGTATAACCCATTTTATCACAACTAAACAAAAGTGAACCTATATGAAAAAGTTGATTTTTTTGTTCAGCATCGCGCTGGTAGGCGGATTAGTTCTGACGACATCCTGCCAAAATCAAAGTAAGAAAGAGAACCTTAAAGATGAAGTTGAGGATGTTGGGGAAAGCATCGGTGATGCCTTCCGGACAGAGCAGGAGGAACTTCAAGCAGACCTAAGAGAAACGCGTCGAAAAATTGATGAGAAAATAGAAGGCTTAAAAGTAGATATGGCCAACGCTAGCGACGAAGCCAAAGCAGATATCCAAGCTCAGATGGACAAACTGGATGAGTGGGGAGAATCTGTAGATAAGCGATTGGAAAATGTTGGTCAAAATATGGAAGATGGCTGGGCTGATTTCAAGGCCGAAACCAGAAAAGTCCTTGATGACATTGACCAAGCTTGGGACGAAACATTCTCCAGCAAGGGTTAAACATCCACTTATTTTCCCAAATTTCTAAAAAACCGATTTTCCTTTTTAAACTGGGCCAGTAAAAAGTTTTTCCGAAAGCTTTTTATTATGTCCGCTAAAAACAACCAATTATGAGTGCATTAACGGATAAAATCCGCGGAAACTGGAATGAAATCAAAGGCAAATTGAAGGCTGAGTACGGTGATTTGACCGACGACGACTTGATGTACAAAGAAGGTCAAGAAGATCAATTGCTCGGCAAAATTCAGCAGAAAGTAGGCAAAACCAAAGAAGAATTAAAAGCTTTTATCGATAAGCTATAGCCTGCGTTCTTCGTTTGACTCTTTTTTCCCAACACTTTTCACATCCCATTTGATCATCCTAGTATGTACACGTCATCATGTAAGGCTAAGATCAATCGGGTGATTTGTTGAAAGAAGGCAAACTGGCAAAAGTCCGGTTTGCCTTCCTCTATAAGCGCCTATACCTGATCTATTTTCAAAGAAGTCATGGTCAGGGAGCCACCCAGCATTTTATCATTAAATAGCTCGATGCTATCCTTTTCTCCTTTTAATGCCAAAGTATAAAGCAAGGGCAAGTAATGCTCCGGTGTTGGAATGGCCAGCTTAAAAGCCGTTCCTTCCGAGTCGTATTGGATAAGATTGCTGTGTTGGTCGTTGAGGATATATTGCTTCATCTTTTCTCTGGCCTCTATGGTCCAGTCGTATCCATACTCCCCGCCATCCAATTTATCCCAAGCCACCATTCGCAGGTTGTGCACCATATTGCCGCTGCCGACTATCAAAATCCCCTTTTCCCGAAGCACCGCTAATTCCTTGGCCAGTTCATAATGATATTGGGGCCTTTGGCTATAATCCAGGCTCATTTGGATAACCGGCACATCTGCATCGGGGTATAGGTGCTTGATAACGCTCCAAGCGCCATGATCCAAGCCCCAGCTTTCATCTAACCCTACCTCTGTTTTTTGAACGATGCGCTGTGTTTCCCTGGCCAAGTCAGGGCTTCCGGGAGCGGGATATTGCACTTCAAACAGCGCTTTTGGAAAACCGCCAAAATCGTGAATGGTTTTAGGATTTTCCATAGCTGTCACAAAAGTGCCCCTGGTTTCCCAATGGGCGGATATGCATAAAATGGCGTTGGGTTTTGGAATTTCCTGCCCTACCCTTCTGAATCCAGCTACAAATTCATTCTCTTCGATGGCATTCATAGGACTGCCATGACCCAAAAACAGCACCGGCATTTTGGGGGTATGACTCATCGAATCGGTAACCTTATACAATTGCTTCAGTTTCATGGCTGCTCCAGCTATTGGCAATAGTGCCAGCGTTTTTAAGAAATGCTTGCGTTTCATCCATCAATAGATTGTATTCAGCCCTCCAATTTTTCCTTTAAATAATGACCAGTAAACGACGACTTCACCGCTACCAGACCTTCGGGCGCTCCTTCATACAGCAACTCGCCGCCTTCCTTACCCCCACCCGGCCCCAAATCAATTACCCAATCGGCACTTTTGATCACTTCCATATTGTGTTCGATGATCAAAACGCTGTGACCAATTTCCACTAAGGCATTCAAAGCATCCAACAATTTGCCAATATCGTGGAAATGCAAGCCAGTGGTCGGCTCGTCGAATAGAAACAATATATGGCCGGATGCCCGTTCTACCCCCAAATAGGAAGCCAGTTTTACCCGCTGTGCCTCCCCACCGGAAAGCGTGCTAGATGATTGCCCCAATTGCACATACCCTAATCCCACGTCGTATAAAGGCTTGATACGGGCTACAATATCTTTTTCCTGTTCAAAAAAGGACAAGGCTTCTTCAATGCTCATTTCCAGCACTTCATGGATATTCTTGCCCTTGTAATTTACTTCCAGTATTTCCGGTTTGAAACGTTTGCCTTTGCATTCTTCGCATTCCAGGCGAACATCGGCCAAAAACTGCATTTCCACAATCTGTTCTCCTTCTCCTTTGCAGGTGTCGCAGCGCCCGCCATCCACGTTAAACGAGAAATGCTTGGGCTTGTAGCCCCTGATTTTAGATATATTTTGATCGGTAAACAGCTTGCGGATACTGTCGTATGCCTTCACATAAGTGACGGGATTAGAACGGGATGACTTTCCGATGGGCTGCTGGTTGATCATTTCCACACCTGTAATAACCGACAGATCACCCTCCAAGTTGCTAAATAGCCCCGGTGCCCGGGAACTAGCTTCCCCCAGTTGTTTTTTCAGCGCTGGATACAAGATTTGCTTAATCAGAGTTGTCTTTCCCGACCCGCTTACCCCGCTAATCACCGTCATGGCATTTAAGGGTATATTGACATCTATATTTTGGAGGTTGTTTTGCCGGGCGCCTTTGATGCGGATGAATTGTTTGCTTTTGCGACGCAACTTGGGCAAGGGAATGGCCATCCGCCCGCTCATGTATTTGGCTGTTAGGCTGTCTGCCGCGGTATCGTAAATATCGTTATAGGGGCCTGCAAAAACCACTTCGCCCCCATGAATGCCTGCTCCAGGGCCAATATCTATCAAGTAATCCGCATTTTTAATAATATCTTCTTCGTGTTCGACCACCACCACAGTATTGCCCAGGTCGCGAAGGGATTTGAGGACACTCACGAGGCGTTGGCTGTCGCGTGGATGCAAGCCCACACTTGGTTCGTCCAATAGATACATCGAACTGGTGAGGTTGCTACCCAAGGTTCGGGTCAGGTTGATGCGTTGGGTTTCACCACCGCTGAGCGTCGCTGATATTCGGCTCAGGGTCAGATAGCTCAAACCTACATCGCACATAAATTGCAGGCGGTTATTGATTTCTAGTAAGAGTCGCTTGGCCACCTTTTGTTCAAAATCGCTCCAGGCGATTTGCTGCATAAAAGCGAGCAACTCATCAATAGGCATTTCTACCAGTTCGGAAATGTTTTTGCCGCTGATCAACACATAGGTTGCCTCTGGTCGCAAGCGTCCGCCTTCGCAAGTGGGGCAGGTTGTTCGCCCCCGGTAGCGGGCTAGCATCACCCGGTTTTGGATTTTGTACGCTTTTTCTTCCAGTTCCTTGAAAAAATCATCGATACCGCCAAAATAGCTGTTCCCTTTCCAGAGTAGCCGCTTCTGTTCTTTGCTCAAATCTTGATATGCTCGATGTACCGGAAAATCAAAATGGTGCGCTGTCTCCAGCAATTGCTCCAGCCAAAGCCCCAACTTTTCCCCTTTCCAGCAAGCCACCGCCCCTTCATACACCGACTTGGTTTTGTCGGGAATCACCTTATCTTCGTCAATCCCCATCACCTTGCTGAAACCCTCGCAAGTAGGACAAGCACCAAAAGGGTTGTTGAAATTGAATAACTGCGGGCTGGGTTCCAGGAAAGTCAGGCCGTCCAATTCGAAGCGGTTGTTGAAAACCCGCTCTTCTTTGCCAATGACTTCGACCAGGCATTCTCCTTCCGATTCGTAAAAGGCCGTTTGCACCGAATCGGCGATGCGTTTTCTATTTTCTTCGTCGTCATTTTTGACTACAAAACGATCCATCAGGATCACTATTTCCCGGTCTTTGATGTGCTCCAGGGCTTGTTGGAGGTAATCCGCTTTTGTATCCAATAGGTTTTCGATGTATTCCAATTGGCCGTTCACGCGCACCCGGGTATAGCCTTTTTGCATCAGCAATTGCAATTCCTGAGCCAGCTTGCGATCCTTGTATTTATAAGGCAATGGGATAAAAAGCTGTACCCGGTCTTCCTCTTCAAAGCAGTGTATGAAATCGCTGACATCCGATACCTCGTGCTTTTTCACCAGTTCGCCGGATACAGGAGAATACGTTTTGCCCACCCTGGCGTATAAAATGCGCAGGTAATCGTAAATCTCCGTCATGGTACCCACAGTCGAACGGGCATTGCCAGTACTTACTTTTTGCTCGATGGCAATAGCCGGGCAGATACCCTTGATGTAATCCACTTCCGGCTTTTTCATGCGCATCAAAAACTGACGGGCATACGACGACAGGCTCTCCACATAGCGGCGCTGTCCTTCCGCAAACAAAGTATCCATCGTAATAGAAGACTTGCCGGAACCCGATACGCCGGTTACCACCACCAACTGGTTTTTGGGGATGTTCAAGCTGATATTCTTAAGGTTGTTGGCACGCGCCCCTTTGATATAAATGTGGTTTTTCAGCTGAACTTCCGCTTCTTCTACAATAGATATTGTTTTTTCAGTCATGTTGTATCGTTGTTTCGCAGGATATAGAACAAATGCCCGAAGCTATGGTTTTAAGCGGATTTGTTCAAATTTTGTGGGTATATCATTCTACTGCTTGGGTAAAATGACGCAGCGGTGGGCAATTTCCTTACAAGGTTGTGTTATTACAATATTGACCGTTCATAATTATATCTAGTCTATTAAATACCAGTAATTCACATCAACTGAAAAATAAGTCTTATCGCAACGCAGAATAATTAACTTCCCGATTTTGCCCTTACGCTAGTGGGCTCTACTAGGTTAAGGACTTTGATAAATTGGGAAGCATTTTTTTGCACGCTTCATAGTAGCATGTTTGATTGTGAATGAATCGGATTGCGCAGCTTGGAATATATAGGACAACTTCAATAATTGGATCATTTTTAATGGCCAAATACCGCCGTAACTGTTTCAAAACAGCTTTTTACCCCCAAAATATGACAAAATACAATAAAATTGGTGTCATTTTGTAACTTAAAAAACTTAAATTTACCCACAAAATATAACAAAAAGAATTGATACAACGAAATCTGACACAACAACTCGAAAATTGGAAGAGAAGAAACAATCGCAAGCCCTTGATTGTCAGAGGCGCAAGGCAGGTGGGGAAGACCACTCTGGTCAAGCAATTTGGACAAGGCTTTTCTCGCTACATCTATCTCAACCTTGAACTGCCGCAAGATAGGGAACTATTCGAACGATTTGATGACATAAAACTACTCCTGCAAGCCCTTTTCCTGCGGGAGAGGGTGTCCTCCGAACAAACTGAACTACTACTTTTTATTGATGAGATACAGGAGTCGCCCAAAGCCATCCAAAGCCTCCGCTATTTCAAGGAATATTTCCCTAAACTGTACGTCATAGCTGCCGGATCTTTGCTAGAACATGCATTGTCAAATGTACAAAGCTTTCCAGTAGGCAGAGTGGAGTATCTGAACTTACATCCAGTAAATTTCGAGGAATTTTTAGCAGCAGCCAATCCTCAAGCCTATAGGCTTTTAGATGAGGTACCCATTCCTGCATTTGCACACACTGTTTTACTGCAATATTTCCACCAGTATGCCATCGTGGGCGGATTGCCAGAAGTGCTGGCTGCATTTGTGGAGTCGCAGGAATTTACGGCTTTAGTGCCCCTCTACGAGAGTTTAATCCAATCGTTCAAGGATGACGTGGGGAAATACGCTCGAAATGCCACGAAGGCAAAGGTACTACGGCATATCATAACCACCGCGCCCTTTGAAGCAGACAGCAGGATCAAGTTCCAACATTTTGGGAATTCCAATTATCCATCCAGAGAAGTCGGGGAAGCGATGCGGTCGCTAGAATTGGCAGGGCTGCTCAAGTTGATCTATCCGACCACCGCGCTGGAATTGCCGGCACTTCCCGACCTCAAAAAATCGCCCCGCCTCCAACTGTTGGATACGGGCATGATGAATTATCAGGCAGGCATTCAAAAAGATTTACTCGGCTTGCATGATTTAAGCGATGCTTTCAGAGGTAAAATTATCCAGCACCTAGTCACGCAGCAAGTCATATCCACCCAGTATTTGCCGAGCTACCAACCCATGTTTTGGGTCAGGGAAAAGAGCGATGCACAAGCAGAAGTGGATTTGGTTTATGCTTACCGTTCATGGCTCATGCCTGTAGAAGTAAAAGCGGGCAAGCAGGGCAAGCTCCGCTCCTTACACCAGTTTATGGAGCGGGTGCCGCACCATTTTGCCGTCCGTTACCACGCCAATGCATTTTCGGTAGAAAAGGCCACTACCCCAAGCGGCAAGGTTTTTTATTTGATGAATCTACCCTATTTTCTTTCCACACGCCTGGAACTTTACCTCGATTGGTTTGTGCTCGAGTATCCATTGTCGCAATAGAAAAGATTACACTTCCAGCAGAGACGGCCTTGGAAGGCCTTGCCTTCTTTCAATAGAGCCTCCAAAAACTCATAGCCTGACGGGTAGCTGTCCAGTCGCTAGTACACTTATGTCATCCCGGACTCCTATCGGGCAATTCGCGAGCCTTTATCTTATAGCACTGAAGTGAGCCGTATCGGGTCGTTTAACAAGGTAATAGCGAAAGGCTCGGATAATAGTTGTAAATTTGCTGAACGCCCGTGTGTCAATTTTCTGGATATGCAAAAAAGGTTTAACGTTACAGGTACTTGTTTCCCGGAGCAGCACTACATGGCCGACATCAGTGCCAAATTTCAGGCTACCCTGCAATTGGTGGAGAATGGGGAATACTTTGCCATCAACCGCCCCCGCCAGTTTGGCAAAACGACCCTACTGGAAGTCCTCGCCCGCTATTTGAACGAATCGGGAGAATGGCTGGTATTTAACACCAGCTTCGAGGGCATTGGGAGCGAGCCATTTGAGTCACCCAATCAGTTCTGTGGGTCATTCCTACGCCTCCTTGCCCGTACCATTTCAATGGCCGAGCTCCCTGAAATTGAGAAAATACTGAAGGACGCTTCTATGCAAGATAGCTCTATGGAAGAATTGTCAGAAACGATAACCCGCCTTGTAAACAGCACCGATAAAAAATTGGTACTCCTCATTGATGAGGTGGATAAAAGCAGCAACAACCAAATTTTTCTCGATTTTTTGGGGATGCTGCGCAACAAGTACCTCAACCGCCACAAGAGGTTCGAGGCCACCTTCCACAGCGTCGTCCTGGCTGGACTGCACGACATCAAAACCCTGAAGTTGAAAATACGCTCCGATGAAGAATCGAAGTACAACTCCCCTTGGAATATCGCTGCCGATTTCGACGTGGATATGAGCCTGCATCCCCATGAAATCGTACCCATGCTTGAGGATTATGCAGGGGAGCGAGGGGTAAAGATGGACACATCAGCCATCGCCGAAGCCCTGTTTTACTACACTTCCGGCTACCCTTTTCTCGTCAGTGCGCTGTGCAAACTGATGGACGAAAAACTGATGCCGCTCAAGGAAGAAAAGACCTGGACGGTACAGGACATCGAGACCGCTGCCGACCGTCTCATCAAATCGGAGCGCAGCAACACCAATTTCGACACCCTAGTCAAAAACCTCGAAAACGACCAGGCACTGTACGATTTGACTTACCGATTGGTGATTGAAGGGGAAACTATCCCATACAGCGTTCATGCACCGATTGTCTATAAAGGTGTGCAACATGGGATATTAAAGAATGGGCATGGCATCCAAGTCCACAACAGGATTTTTAACGAAGTAATAGCCAATTATATGACCGTCAAACTGTTGTCGGAAGGCCGGACGCTCACCATTGAGACCACCGACCCCTACCTGCTGCCCGGCAACGCCCTCAACGTGGAAAAAGTACTCACCAAGTTTCAGGTACTCATGCGGGAAGAGTATAGCAAAAATGATGCTGAATTCCTAGAACGCAACGGCCGACTTATTTTCCTCGCCTTCCTCAAGCCTATTATCAACGCTAAGGGCTATACCTTCAAAGAGCCAGAGATTTCAGAGGAACGCCGCATGGATATCGCCATCACTTTTTTCCAGCACAAATATGTGGTGGAACTGAAAATATGGCGGGGTGAGGAAGCACACCAACGCGGGCTGGCGCAACTCGCCAACTATCTGGAACGGCAGCACTTGGACGAAGGTTTTCTTGTCATTTTCGACCGCAGTGGTAAAAAAACCTGGGAAAAAGGCTGGCTTGACCTACCAGGTGGCAAGCGGGCATTCGCCGTTTGGGTGTAGTGATGTCTGCAAGACTCGCGAAAGATTGTTAAAATCTGCATTTCATACTGCAGACAGGTACACAGGTCTTTGGTGGCGTTCAACGAACTTGGCAAACAGCTTGTGCCTTTGATACGGCAGCAACTTAGGGATTGGTTGAAGCTAATGCAGAAAAATTAGCAGCGGAGAGGATTGAATTCAGGCGGTAGCCGATGCTGCCGCCTGAATTTTCGAGAATAATGAATTATTGCAGCACGACTTCACGTTCTTCCACCATTTTGCGGATGTTGATCAGCGCGTAGCGCATGCGGCCCAGTGCTGTATTGATACTGACGCGGGTCAGCTTGGCAATTTCTTTGAAACTCATGTCGGCATAGTGGCGCAGGATCACGACCTCGCGCTGCTCTGGCGGTAACATGTCCACCAATTTGCGAATTTTGTCGTGGGTTTGGCTGCGCATGATGCTTTGCTCGGCATTGTCTTCATGCGTTTGTAGTACGTCGAAAATGTCGAAGGTATCTGTGGGGGAAACCTGTGGGCGGCGCTTGGTGCGGCGGAAGTAATCCACGCACATGTTGTAGGCAATACGCAAAGCCCATTGAAGGAACTTGCCTTCGTGGTTGTATTTACCCTTGCGGAGGGTATCAATGATTTTGATGAAAACTTCTTGGAAAATGTCTTCGGCCAGGCTCTGCTCTTTGACAAAGAGATAAATGGCCGTGTAGATTTTTTGCTGATGTCTGTTCAGCAATTCTTCAAAAGCGCGTTCGTCGCCATCCAAATAGCGAGCAATCAGTTGTTGATCGTTCAACGGCATAACTTGCATAACTAAATAGTTAGTTTTGTTAATGGGAAGCCAGACAAACTGGCGGATTCTAATATTTAGTGTAGAAGTTATGGTCGATAGAAAACGATTTGGCTTAGAAAAGAAAAAACAACAATTGATTTTCGCTCCAAATATACGGGCAATCTTCCGTGAAATGCAATAGGTGAATTGATTTTTTTTTAAATATTAACATTTTTTTAAGCAGGATGACCGAACATAATTCAGCGATAGTCCTAGTTTAACAAAAAAACACTACCATTTTCGCAAGCAGGTTTTAAGTAAATTTGGAGCGACACTAATTTTACAAAATACAATTTCAAACACCAAAAAAGCCGACTTTTTTTATCAATTTCTCAAACGCCCCGCTCCTAGTTTGCTTTTTGAATAAAAAAACACCAAGGTACTTGAGAAATTTAAAATCGACACTTTCAACTTATTTTAGTTGCTCTAAAAGTATCCCTACTTCCATCCCTCCGATTTCCGATACACCGTCCCCTTAAAAAGAGCCACCAACACAGCATGCTGGTTTTCGATTTCCACCAGATAAGTGCCAATTCGGTGATTTATTTGGACTTCTTTGGCCGTAGCGATCAATACATCACCTTCGCGCACCGATACAAAATGAGCAATGCTCGTTTCGATGGAAACGGCATGCCTGCCTTGGGAGTTAGAAGCAAACGCAAACGCGCTATCGGCAAAAGAAAAAGTAATGCCTCCATGGGCAATTCCAAAGCCATTGAGCATCTCTTTTCTCACTTTCATGCGGAGCTGGCAATAGCCTGTTTTTTCTTCCAATCTTTCAATCCCGAGCCATTGGCTAAAATAGTCATATTCGTACATTTTGTCCACTATCCGGCTGGCATTTAACATAGAATCATCCATATTTTTTGATTCTCTATACATTTTTGTAATCGGTCAAAGAACGTATTTTTTTAGGCTTTTAGGCAATAAATCAAATTCAAAAAATAAAAATATCAACAGAAAGCGTACATTTTTTTTAGAAAAAGCGTACTTTGCCGAGGATTCGGATAATGTCAGAAAATTTATTGGGTTCATTTGGAAATTTCAGGCAGCGTGTTCCCCTGGCAGGAGGTCTATTGGTGTAGTCGTCCTTTTCAGCCATCGTTCGCACCTGAGAAAATTACAAACTGCCGTGTCCTCTTGTTCGGGGAAGGCGTAAAGTTCAAGTAGCACGGTTTCAATTTTATTTCCAGTGACGGAAAAGGAACTTATTAAAGGTTGCATCCGGGAAGATAGATACTATCAACAAGAATTGTTCAAGCTGTATGCTGGCAAAATGTTGGTGGTTTGTCTTCGTTATGCCCGTCATGAGATGGAAGCAGAAGATATTCTTCAAGATTCCTTTATTAAAATTTTCGACAACATTAGCAAATTTGAATTCAAAGGCTCCTTCGAAGGTTGGATCCGGCGAATTGTCATCAATACAGCACTCAAACACTATAGTAAAAAAAGTTTCAAACAAGAACAAATAGGGGTGGATGCCCATCCTGATTTCCCCTTAGAGCCAGATGCGTATGCACATTTAAACGAAGAGGAATTACTCAACCTCATTGCCAAACTGCCAGATGGCTATAAAGTAGTCTTCAACCTCTACGCTATTGAGGGCTACAGCCACAAGGAGATCTCGGATATGTTGGGCATTCAGGAAAGTACTTCCCGTTCACAATTGGTTAAAGCCAGAAAAATGCTTCAGGCTATGATTTTTGACTTGCAAAAAATTGCTGTATGAACAAACATCATCCCCTGGACGAGGTATTCCACGGAAAACTAGGGGATTCGGCACTAAACCCGCCGATGCATCTATGGGAACAAATAGACCAAAAACGCAACTGGCAGCACAAAGTGCTCAACCAGATCAAGCTTCGTAAGCCTATCTCTACCTTGCTTGCTGTTGCTGCGTTAACAGGCATTTGTTGGGTGGTATGGTTAGCTCAGAATCAGGAAATACAAGCTTTCCCGATTCCGGTTTCTGTAGCACTTTTCCAACATCCTGCCGCTGGCACAACGGTCTCATCTGATGTACTCGTTCAGGAACATTCGGTAATCGAAGAGCATACTGCTTTTGGAAGCGTTGACTTCCAACAAGTAGCTGCTGCATTGATTGCTGATGAATCACCCAAACATTCAACCCTTGCCATGCTATTGGCAAATGAAGCATCTGTAGCATCGGAGACCGCTCAAGCGACTCAGAAAACTACGTTTGCAACCCCCTCTACTGTAAATGCTCTTTCCGTTAAAATGCCTGGATCAGTTCAGTCAGCGGAATTGGCAATGTATGAAGGACTAGACGCATCGGAACCCAAGTGCGCTGATTTTGGAACTGGCAACTGGCGATTTTATGTAGAGGCTCTGGCATCGCCCGATTTGACATTCCGAAACTTAGAAGCACGCGAACCGGCATTTGAAGAGTATGCCGAGTTCCGCAACAGTACAGAAGATCGGATGTACGCATTTAGTGCTGCTTTGCGCCTGGCTATGGTATCAGAAGCAGGCTTAACCATGCGTACCGGTATTAATTACTCTCAGATCAATGAGAAATTCCGTTATGTAAACGGTAGCGAAGAGCGGGTCGAAATCAAATCTATTTTCGACAACAACGGCAATGTGATCGGTACAGATACCATCGTTGTTATTGGAACGCGCACCAAAGTAACTTACAATCAGTATCAAATGCTCGACATTCCATTTTTGCTCGGTTATGAGTTTGAAATGGATCGGCTCAGCTTGAATGTGAATGCGGGGGCTTACCTCAATCTGTTGTTCAAACAGGAAGGTGATTTCCTCTCTCCACAAAGCCTGGAGCCTGTGAGTTTCGATTCTGGCAATCCAGATGCTTATCCCGCTTTCAAACAGCAGGCAGGCTTGGGTTGGTACGGAAGTGTAGGTGTGGTTTACAAACTAAACCCATTACTGGATTTAATGATCGAACCCCACTTTAAAGTTTTCCCGAAATCGGTTACCCGCGATCAGTATGGTCTTCGCCAAAATTACATGTCAACAGGATTATTTATCGGCCTGCGGCAACAAATTTGACTTTAACCACAATATTCTAACCCATTCAAATGGAAAGGCTGAATCGAACGGTTCAGCCTTTTTTTATGGCTATTGGTAACAATTTTCCTGCCTCAAAAGGTAACAAATTGAAATATTTACTACATTTATTTTAAAAAAAACACATGACCCAAAAATGCCTGCTCTTTAGTTCGCTGCTAGTACTCTCCTCTTTCAGCCTTCAAGCCCAGCAAGATTCCAGCGTCTATCGTCTGTTATGGGAAATAACAGGAAACAACCTATCCCAGCCTTCTTACTTGTTCGGTTCTATGCACGTAAGAGACGAAATGGCGTTCCGCTTTCCCGATTCGCTTTTCCTATTTCTGGAACGCTGCGATGTGTTTGCCAATGAAATCCACATGGATTCTGCCATGGACAAAACCATTGCCCTCTTGATGAATCCCGATTTTTATACGGACTATCTGGAAGAATCCTGGAACTACGAGGAAGACAGCTTGCTAGCAATGGAGCTACAGTTAGATAGCCTGCTCCTTGACAGCACGGCTTTTGAAATGCACCTCCTCCCTGTAGAAGACAGCACATCAATCGCTCCAGTAGTAGAACAAGAGCCTTTTTCCGAAATCATAGCCGGGTTATTTCGCAAAGCAAAAAAGAAAAGACCCACTTACCTGGATGCTTATTTGATGCAAATTGCCAAACAGCAGGGTAAAGAATTGCAAGGGCTGGAGAACATAGATGAGCACTTGGAATTGCTTAAATCAGACTTTTATTTGAACGGCAATCGCGACTTTACCAACCTCTTTGGTGAGCTTAGTAATTACCGAGCCTTATTAAAGGTTTATGAAAAAGGGAATATAGATGTCATGCTGCCTTATATTTCAGATAAGGAAAAAAAGGACTTGCAACTCATCGAAAGGAACCATATCATGCTCGCTACTATGGTGCGCATCATGCAGGAAAAAAGCTTGTTTGCAGTGGTGGGTGCTGCCCATTTGCCCGGAGCAGAAGGTCTGGTCGAATTGCTCCGCCAAAACGGCTACCAACTGCGACCCATTGCCCGAAACGAAGCAACAGTGGATGGTTCAGCATGGTACGACGCTTCTGCGGCAGTCACTTGGAACACTTACCGCGATACGACTTATCGCTATCAAGTCGAAATGCCCTGCACTGTCCAGACATTTGACCAACAAGGCATGCGCATGAATATGGGGATAGACATCGGAAGAGGGATGATTTTCATGGCTACCTGTACCGATTTAATGCCGCACCAAAAGGACAAGCTCCAGGTCAACTTATTTTCCATGCAGGGTTACCAGGTATTGTCTAAAACAGATACCATTATCGGCGACGAAAAGGTAATGGATTTTAACTTGTACACATCGCAGAATGACATCAATTACTTCCGCTGTCGTATTTGGGAAAAAAACCAATTGTACTACGTACTCTATGTGGGTGCCTATGACAAAGAGCAACTCCAAACAGACGTGGTAGAGGCTTTTCTGGTCAACCTGAAAATAGATGCAGCAGCATCCAATGCGCTGACTTCCATTAAAAGTGAGGCTGGCGCTTTTTCCACCTCTATGCCGCAAAGTTATATCTATACGAAGGGCAGGGAGGATTACGGCTATTTCTACAGTTCGGAAAATACTTCTGACATCCACCGTTACCGGGCTTATGACGACAGCGGTAACTACTATTTGCTCCACTACAAAGATATCCCTCCGTCCAGCTATTATTCCTTAGAAGAAGATCGTCTGAGGAATGCGCTTTATGAAATAGCAGGTCTTTTTGAAATTTATGAATTGACGGATACCCTTTCTATCGAAAAAGGAGGCTATCCAGGTAAATCGGGACGCGCCGTCTTGGAATCTGGCGAAGTGCTGTTTTGCCAAACGTTTCTGCGCAACAACCGTTTGTATATGCTGGCGGGCACAAGCGCGGAAGCTGAGGCCAACAATATGCCTTTGCTTGCTGATTTTAGTTTTCTACCCCTGAAGCACAGCCCCCTCATCCATGAAGCCAATTACAGCAGCAAGGGAATAAAGGCGTTTTTTCCAGCTCCAGCTATGAACACCAACTCTGACTATTATTATTATGATGATAGCTACAGCATTGACTCTACCAGTTTTCAAATAGGTGCCATTGATTCCCTTTCTGGTCTGTTGTACTATATGGATTGGGAAATATTGCCCGAATTGATCAAAATTGACACGCCAGAGCTGTATTTGAAGGAATTCATCCTGACTCATTTTGGCTACTATACCTGGAATGACAGTTTGATCCAATCTGAAACTAGATTCATAGACGACTCTATTCGCATCATTAAGGATTTTGTTCTACAATCATCCAGCGGACAGGCTTGGAAGAAAGGCCGGGCATTTTTGCAAGGCCGGGGTTTGGTCAAGCTATTGGTATCCGGCTCAGAGGAAAGCCTGGCGCAGGCTCCTGTTGAAGATTTTTTAAACAGCCTGTTCCTGGATACCAGTTTGCCTTTCTGGCAAGAAGATGCAGGCCACTCCAAAATAGACACTATTTTAGCCTATGCCGTCACTCAAGATACTGTTTTGATGAACAAAATATTCGATGTCATTTATGAATACGATATAGATGACTCAGAAGCCAGAAAAGTTAAGGAAGTACTTTTTGATAAGCAAGCCTGGATGTCACCTGACGATTTTATGTATATACAATCCACCTTGTTCAATAGAATAACCGATCAGTTTACTTTGGATGAACTCGTACGCCTGTATCACCTGTATCCCAAGAATTGGGGGCTAAAATCCAATGTATTGTACCAGATAGCGGCCTTACAAACCGATGAAGCTGTACCCATCTTTTTTGAACTAGCTACCCAGGAATCAGACTCCCTATATGGCTCAACTTTATTGACAGATTTATATTACCAGCCGGATAGCATTTATTCCAAATATATTGACGGCTTGTTTCAATTCCTGCAATCAGATACCTACTCCTACGATATTTTAAGTATTTTAAACTACCGATTGGAGTACAATGAATCCGATCCAGCTTTATTGATGCCCCATCTGGAACAAGTAGCTTCATTAGGTGACAAATGGGTCAGCGAATGGATAGCAGACGAAATGCGTGATAGCTCATTGGTAAAAGATAAACTGGAAACTCTTTTTAGGTTATATTCCCTGTTGGCTGTACCTAATGAGAATTGCGCTCAACAAGCCCGATCTGTCATAGATTTTGATTTAAGATCCAATTTGAGTGGCCCTGCGCTAAGCGTATTGGTTTACCAGATGAAAAAAACAGATCAAGCCTACATCAAGCAACTTTTATCAGATAGCGCCCAATTCTTACCGACTATCCGGCTATTGAATGCTTCTGAGAAGCTGGATCTAGTGCCTAAGAAGTTAATGGATCAGGAGAAAATAGCGCGGGCTATTTTCATGGAGCAATTTTATTACGAAGATGGAAGTAGGGTAAACGTGAATTTACTCAAAAAGCAAGCGGTTGCATTTCGCGGACAAACCTATCATGTTTATGTTTATACCTACACTTATGATTACGAATGGGACGATTCGGAATACATAGCAATTGTTGGTATGTTTCCCGATGATCCCTTTGAAAAATTCATAGATGAAGGACTGATCAATTACAGCAGCTACGAAATTTATGAGCCAGAAAAACTGAGCGAAGTTATCGACAAACTGGTCGAACAAATGGTCGGTTGGTAAAGCTGATAGATTAGGAATTTTTGGATAGGTAGGATGGTGAAAGCCCCAGGGCAGCCCAGAGTCGCTTGATCATGGTGTCTCGTTCGGGGCCTTTCAAACTGGCCAACCTGCCTATTTTGGCATTAGCCCATTGGCTTTGCTCATCCGGGCTTAATTCGTGAAAACGGATGGGTTCAACCAAGTCGCTGCTGATCCATACATAGGCTCCCTCAGGAGTTTCAATCTGGTATCGGATGGCTTGATCGCCTTTTTTTTCCACATTTCTGACATCTAAAACCGTACCGGGCTGTAATCCGATTTGACGTATATTGACATGGGAATACCCACTCACGCGTATAAATGCTATTTTCATAGGCTTACTATTTACACAGTTAGCCGTTTGAGGCTCTTTTTTTAAAAAAAATTATTTCCTTTTATTTAGCAAATAAATCGCGATTTTGTTCACCAATCTAGTGTTTTTCTGCTGCTAAGACCGGAAATCGCACTTTTTGAAGGCGAGGTTCGCGCACTATTTTCCGCTCATCCACAGGAGTTTCCCTTAATTCTGTATAATATTCATCGCCATATGTGGTTTGCACAACTATAGCAATCACTTTGACATGTACATTGATAGCTTCCAGCAGGTTATCATTTTCCAATTCCAGGCGAAAATGTCCCTGATTGATTCGGTCAATTCGCCCATAACCTACGATGCTATTGCCACTGGCCAATTGCTGAACAGCATCTGCCTCGTCAAACCACAGCACGTACTGGACATTTTCACCATCAGGCGGGTTGGAAAACATGGAAATGCCCTCAATGGCCAATAAGGCCAAAGCGCCATAACCACTGGAAATGAGTCCGGCACCAACCGCCCCACTAGTAGCTGTTTTGCCCAAAGCTTTGAGGTTCGCTTCGTTGTACCATTTTTCTCCCTCCTCGCCGGTACCGATGTAATAAGCCCATGCCACCACTTCTGATGAAAAATCGGGTTCTTGAGCATTGGGTTTGTATTGGTTCAAGGGCAAATCGAATTGTAATACAGCTTTGTTGGAAGCATTGATGCGGCTGGTAGAGTGGATGCGCTCCGTTTGCTCCAAAAGCGTGACAACGCTGGTATCCACTTTTCTGGCTACCCGACGCCGGAGGTTCACGTATTCCGTTTTACTACCACTCAGAACCTCTTCCGATTTGATGTCGTAAAGGGTATCGATACGTTCCTTCCAAATGACGTTGGAGTTGAAATCGGAGGTTTGAGCATTGGCAGGAATACGCTTTATCTGAAGGTGAACGACAGCTTTTTTTCCCGCGTTGCGCAAGCGAATCTGGAAAATACCGCGTTGGTGTACCTCTATTTTCTTTTCAGGAAGCGATTTTACTTCATAAGCTGCAAAGCGCGCGTTATCCGGGTATTCCCTGACCTCCAACTCTTTGAGTTCTTTGCCCTGCAGCAATTCAAAGTGCAGTACCAACTGGTCGCCTTTTTCAAAGCCATAATACACATTCTCCTCCTTATTAGGGGCTATTTCCAAGGTCAGATCGGCCAGTAATAGCTCGTTTTGAGCCATCGCCCTGATCGAGCTTATTGACAGCAAACCCAATAGGATGAAAAACCGCTTCATGGCTTATGCTTTAGCGTACAGTACGGATTTGACTGCTTTTACAATTTTTCCGGCATTGGGCAAATACGCTTCTACCAAAGTAGGCGCATAAGGCAGCGAGGTATCCGCAGAATTGACGCGGGTAACTGGAGCATCGAGATAGTCAAAGGCATATTTTTGCACTTCGTAAGCTATTTCTGATGCCACGCTGGCAAAAGGCCAGGATTCATCAACAACTATAATGCGATTGGTTTTCTTAACCGACTCGACAATCGTCTGATGGTCTAGCGGGCGAATCGTACGCAGGTCAATCACTTCGGCGGAAATGCCTTCCTGAGCCAACAAATCGGCAGCTTCCAACGTGGGAAGAATCATTTTGTTGAAAGTAACCAAGGTGACATCAGAACCGGCCCGACGGACTACAGCTTTCCCGATGGGTACCAGGTACTCGCCTTCAGGCACTTCACCCGTATGGGCATACATCAATTCCGATTCCATGAAACAAATCGGATCGTTATCGCGAATGGCAGATTTGAGCAAACCTTTGGCATCGGCCGGATCAATACAAGAAATCACTTTCAGCCCAGGCACATTGGACATCCAACTTTCAAACATTTGAGAGTGTTGTTGCGCCAATTGTCCGGCGCTACCGGAAGGCCCCCGAAAGACGATTGGACATCTGAACTGCCCGGCAGACTGCGACAGGGTTTTTGCCGCATTATTAACAATCTGGTCAAAAGCCAAAACTGCAAAATTCCAGGTCATAAATTCAACGATTGGCCTAAGCCCATTCATGGCCGCGCCTACTCCAATCCCTGCAAATCCCAGCTCTGCAATGGGTGTATCAATGACGCGCTTGGGGCCAAATTCCTGCAACAGTCCTTTACTGACTTTATAGGCGCCATCGTATTCAGCGACCTCTTCTCCCATCAAAAAAACAGTTTCATCGCGCTGCATTTCTTCCTGTATGGCTTCGCGCAAGGCATCTCTTAAAGGTAATACTCGGTTTGACATGAATGCTTATTGTTGATAGTTCTTTTACAAAGGTGTGGCAAAAATAGGAAATCAGTATTGATTCTCCCATTTTTTATCCTTTTTGTCAGCATAACAAGCGCTGCCGGAATTTGTTTTTGGAGTTCTAAGCCAGGAATCTTATATTTACTTTCTATATACTTGATCTTTCGGCCAAGATATGCCCTATGCCCATTTTGCAAACCGCTAAAACAACCTTGAAATCCCAGTGAAAAAACAACTCATCGCCTTATTTATCGGAATCGACGCCTATCCCGATCCGCGCCACCAACTTTCAGGTTGTGTCAACGACCAACAACTGTGGTTGAACTATTTTGCCCAATACAGCGAACGACGGGACTGGGTCTTCCAGCCTTTGCAGCTATTCAATCAGGAAGCTACCCGCGAAAACATCATCCGCGCTTTTGAACATTTTAACCAAGCTAAAGCTGGCGATTGCTGTCTGTTGAGCTATTCCGGGCATGGCTCGCGCATCGATGCGCCCGAAGCATTCTGGCACATAGAGGCCGATCGCATGAACGAAACCCTGGTTTGCTACGACAGTCGCTTGGAAGGCGGTCTGGAATTGGTGGACAAGGAACTATCCTATCTGATATGGAAAGCGGTGAACGAAAAACAGATTCATTTTCTCAGTATCATGGATTGCTGTTTTTCAGGCAGCAATACCCGTTTGGAACACATCGGTCAGCGTATGGCCGAAAAAGCAAAAGACCAACGGCAGCCCACCGAGTACCTGGGGTATGAATACTATCAAAAAGATGCCAATGGCGGGCTAACGCCGCCGCGAGGCAGGCATGTAGCCTTATCGGCTTCCAGTCCGTCCCAAACAGCCAAAGAAATATTTATCAATGGCGCTACGCACGGGGCCTTCTCTTTCAGCCTGCTGGAATGTTTGCAACGCAGCGGCCTGCAATTGAGCTACGAAGACCTCATCCGGCAAGCCAGCCTTTTGGTTCGCAACCGAGTCAGCCAACAAGAGCCTGGCTTGGAAAGTCTGTTTCCAACTGACCAACAATTATTGTTTCTGGGCGAAAAATCAGATAGTAGCGGTAACCCTTTATTCCTTCATTTCAGCAAACAAAAGGGCTGGGGCATTGATTTGGGCAGCATCAGTGGTATTACCCCGGAGGATGAGGTACAATTGGAAGCAAAAAAAATGGCCATTCTGGAAGTCGAACCCATTTTTTCCAAAGTGGCAGTACCCGAAAACTTGGATAGGAAAAAAATATATCCGGTTCGGCTCATCAAAAATGGCAGGCATAAGTGGCAACTGGCCTGGACTAAAGAAAGCGAGGCAGCGGCAATAGCTGCTTTTCAGCTATTGCCCAGCAATTCTCCATATTTTCAAATAACGGAACAAGAAGCCGAGGCCGATTTTTGGCTATGGGCTCAAGAAAATAGCCTTTATGTAAGCCATAAAGGGGAAACCCGCCCCCTTTTTCGCCGCATACGGGGTTATGAAGAACAGGCTGTCCGGGCTTTTATCAAGTGCATCGATCAAATTTTTCATTGGTATGAGGTAAAAGGCTTATCTCGGCCAGATTCGGAGATCAGCCCTCACGAATTTGATATCGAGCTTTTTCAAACCACAGAGCCGGGCAATTATAACAACAGCGCCGCCGCCCGGAAAATAAACCATCAGCAGGACATTCACCTGCATTATCATTTTCAAAACGATCAATGGCATGCGCCCGCCATTCAACTAAAAATCCACAACCGGGGAGATCGCATTTTATGGATTGGTGGTATTTATTTGTCTAGTACCTATGGTGTTATCACGCAGTTGATGACACCTGAAGAGGTGCCTCCAGGTGGAGTGATCCACTGGCACGAAATACACCAGGGTTATACCTACACAACCATACCCTTATCGGTAGAAGATCCCTGGCACAATTGGGGCATCCACTCCATTACCGACTATTTTAAAATTATCGTGAGTACCCTGCCTTTTTCTACTTTACCCTTTGAGCGCCCTCCCCTACCCTTAGAAGGTGCTATTGAAAGCCATCGAATGGCCGGACGCTTTTTTGTACCCGAATCCGATGATTGGATCAGCCGCGATTTGGTTTTACATATCCATCGGCCACTGCCGCCTCAATGGCTTCCTAAGGAGGGAAAAATCACTTTTTGGGGGCTTTCCATTGCTCAAAAAGCAGCACAAGCGGCACCTATTGGGGTCAGCGACCTGACTTACGCCAGCTTATTCGAGCAAGCCGCCCATAATCTGCTGGAGGATGGTACTTTCTTCGAACCATTTTCCTTACAGGCAGACAATGACTTGTGTGCGCTATTTTATTACGGCGATGCCTATGATCAGTTGCTGTTGGAAACAAATGACGAACAAAAAGCCCGATTTAGCCCTTTTTATCTCCACCCCGAGAAGCATTCCTTTCAGTCTTTGGATCATTATTGGGAAAACAACATTTTATATATTACACAAGTGCCCAGCCGTCAGCTTAGCGATGCCTTTGGCACAGCTCGTATCCTTTATTTAGGTAAAAAACCGAAAACACATTAACTATGCCCAACTTATATGCCCTGCTCATTGGAATCAACGATTATGCAGGCATCTCGAAACTCAGCAAAGCAGTGGACGATGCCAATAAAATGGAAAGCTTTTTGAAAAAACAACTGGGTAGCAGCTTGAAGCTTAAAAAGCTAACCGATAGCCAGGCCACCCGCAATGGCATCATTCACGGCTTCAAGCATTTCAAATCAGCGGGCAGCAGCGATATTTGCCTGCTCTATTTTTCCGGCCACGGCTCGCAGGTAGAGCCCCCCAGCGGCTGGGAAAGCAAATACAACGAAGGCGATTTTGAATCGGTCGTATGCTACGACAGCCGCCAAGCAGGAGGTTATGACTTGGTGGACAAGGAATTGGCCTATTTGATTTGGGAAAACACCCGCCAAGCCGGCCATCTTTGCGTCATTATGGACTGTTGCCATTCGGGCGACAATACCCGGGAGGAAGACGATGTAGCAGGAGCGATCAAAACGGCTGCTCCTTACCTCGGCGATAAAGATGTTTCGGCCTATTATGGCTACAATCCCGGAAGCACCTATCCGCCAAAGCGCTCCCATGTCCTATTGGCAGCCTGTCAATCGAATAGTACAGCAAGAGATGGCGTTTTTACCAGCTATTTGCTACACGTGCTGGAATCCGATTTCGATGAAAGCTACCGCTCTATTTTTGATAAATTGAAGAGCAAGCTGAGCCAAAACGGCATCAAACAATCCCCTTATTTGTCTTCCAGTGGGCTGGAAAGCAAGGTGTTTTTAAAAAATTAGGTGCTGTTCTTCAATTCAATTCCTTTATCGGATTAACGATTTATGCTTATATTTCCCGGCGCAAAAGCTTTAATTCTAATTACATGATGAAACAGAAAATCCTCCTCCTACCTGTTCTACTTTGCTGCTGTATCATTCAGCTCCCAGGGCAATCCATAAACACGGACTTGCTCAAAGGTTTAAAAATCAGAAACATAGGCCCTGCAGGCATGAGTGGCCGAGTCACCGCTATTGATGTCAATTGGAGCAATCCCGATGAAATCTATGTGGGCACGGCTTCTGGTGGCTTATGGAAAAGCGAAGGTGGGGGTATCAGTTGGACGCCCATTTTCGATTCCGTTGGCGTGGCCTCCATCGGTGCCATAGCCATTGATCAGCGCAATCCCGCTGTCATTTGGGTAGGAACAGGTGAGGGCAATCCCCGCAACAGCCAAACCAGCGGCGGGGGGGTTTACAAAAGCTTGAATGGCGGCCGCACATGGCAGTACATGGGGCTAAAAGAAACCCGCAATATCCACCGCATCATCATCCACCGCGACGATCCAAATGTCATTTATGTCGGTGCTATTGGCGATGCTTGGGACAACTCCAGGCACCGGGGCGTTTATCGCAGTAAGGATGGCGGTAAAACTTGGGATAAAATCCTGTACGTCAATGACCAGACCGGGGCTGCCGATTTCGATGTCGATCCCAACAATCCGAATAAACTATTCGTCAACATGTGGCAATACCGTCGCTGGCCCTGGTTTTTCAAGTCGGGCGGCCCTGCTTCCGGTTTTTACATGACCATTGACGGAGGCGATACCTGGACTAAATTGGATCATAAAAACGGTTTGCCGGAAGGCGAAATCGGCAAAGTTGGCATTGCTATTTCGAGCAATCGCCCCAACATCGTATATGCCTTGGTCGAATCCAAAAAAAATGCCCTGTACCGCTCCGATAATGGGGGTTACGATTGGGTAAAAGTAGCGGATAAAAACATTGGCGACCGGCCTTTTTACTATGCTGATATAGCCGTTGATCCGCAAAATGAAAACCGGGTATATAATGTGTATTCCAACGTATCGGTGAGTGAAGATGGCGGAAAAAACTTCAAAACCTTATTGGGTTGGGACAATATACACGGCGACCACCACTACTGGTGGATACATCCGCAAGATGGCAGCTACATCATCAATGGCAATGACGGAGGTCTGGCCATTAGCCGCGATGCGGGAAAAAGTTGGCGCTTTATTGAAAACCTGCCGGTGGCACAGTTTTACCACATTCAAGTGGACGACGACATTCCATACCACGTACTGGGTGGCATGCAAGACAATGGCACTTGGCGCGGGCCGGGTTACATTTGGCAAACGGGCGGCATCCGCAACGCCCAATGGGATGAAATTGGCTTTGGCGACGGCTTTGATGTGGTCGTCGAGCACGGCAATGATCGATACGGTTATGTGATGTGGCAGGGCGGCAACTTATCACGGGTTGATTTTCAAACGGGTGCCCAAGAATGGGCCAAACCCTACCACCCCGATGGCATCCCCCTGCGCTTCAACTGGAATGCCGGTATTGCTCAGGATCCATTGCATCCTGAAGTTATTTATTACGGCAGCCAGTTTCTGCACCGCTCTGATGATAAAGGCAAAACCTGGACACTGATCTCCCCCGACCTGACGACCAACAATCCCAACAAGTTGAAACAAAAGGACAGCGGCGGGCTGACTTATGATGTAACCGGGGCAGAAAATCACTGTACCATACTGGCCATATCCCCAAGCCCTGTCAAAGACGGTGTCATCTGGGTGGGAACAGACGATGGCAATTTGCAACTGACCACCGACGGTGGAAAAAACTGGACGAATTTAGGCCCCAACCTGCCTATGCCCGACAGCAGTTGGATACCTCAGGTGAATCCATCAGCTTATGATGCGGGTACGGCCTATGTAGTGGCCAATAATTACCGACGCGGCGATTGGACGCCTTATCTATTTAGAACCCGGGATTACGGCAAAACCTGGGAAAACCTGGCCAAGAACAAAGGCGTTGAAGGCTATTGTCTATCCTGGGTGCAGGATCCCATTGAACCCAAATTGCAATTTTTAGGGACGGAATTTGGCCTATACTTCAGCCTCGACGAAGGTAAATCCTGGACCAAATGGAGCAAAGAGTATCCGGTAGTTTCTACCATAGATATGAAAATTCATCCGCGCGAGCACGACCTGGTGATTGGCACCTTTGGCCGGGCAGCATGGATACTGGACGACATACGCCCCTTGCGGGAATTGGCACGCCAGGGTACTACCTTACTGAATAAAGCATTGGAAATATACCCTGCCCCCGATGCTTACCTGGCTCACTATAAAGAAGGAGCAGGCACTCGCTTTACGGGGAATGCCTTTTATAAAGCGGACAACCGTCCATATGGTGCCATGATTACCTTCTCCATAGCGGAGGTACTGAAAAAAGCTGAAGCCCCTGATGCACCAGCCCCCAAAGTGGATACCATCGAGGTGCAGATCAAGGATCAACAAGGGCAACTCATCCGCCAGCTCAAGGTGACTGCCCAAAAAGGCATCAATCGCTTCCATTGGGATCTTTCTACCAATGGCATCCGTTTTCCGGAAACACCAAAACCTAAGGACAAAAAAGCCCTTCCACCCGCAGGACACCCTGTTGTACCTGGCATTTATACCCTGGAGATGACTTATGGCACTACCACCGCATCTACTTTGATCACCGTTCACGCCGACCCCAGGATGCAGGTCAACCAAGCGGAAATTCAAGCCTACTATACAGCTTGGGAAGACTTCGACCGGAAAATCGAAAAAGCGACCCTGGCGATGGACAACCTACGGGCGGCCAAAGCTCGAATCAAGGCGTTACAACCCTTGATTGAAGAGCAGGTCGAATCGGAAGAAAGCAAAAAATCCATCGCAGAGGCGGGTAAAAAAGTGGGGCAACAGATTGATTCGCTGATGAATCTGGTGATGCCAGGCGAAGAGGTTCAGGGTATCTTTAACGACCCAGATAAATTGGGCAGCCGAATTGGCCAAGCCTATACGTATTTCGCGCCTTCTTTTGAGGCGCCCAATCCGGCGTTCCATTTGCCCTCCCCTACCACTGGCATTATTGTAGCGGATGTGGCAGAAGCCATACAAGCATTTGTAGAACAGGTCAACCAATTTATTACAAAGGAATGGAAGGATTACGAGGTGCAAATAGACCAGTTGGGACTGGATATTACGAAAGCCATTGATGTGGTGAAGTAATGAGCGGTCGATTTTTTTAAAACCAGAAAAACTGCCTTTTTTATGAAATACTACCATTTGCTGCTATTGTTTTTATTGACCATTAGCTTGTCGTGCGGACAGAATAAATCCAAGGCAGGACAAAGCCAAAGCGAAGCGGAAACGACAAGCGAACCACAACCAGAGCAAGCGCCTGAAAAAACAAGGGAAGAAAGCATGCCCACACCACAGGAAGAGGTTACTAAGCCCGCTGAAAACCTATCAAAAGTTCAGCAACTGGCCTTCAAGCCTACGCAACGGATGCTCAGCAGCGGCAAGGTTCAATTTATTATAGACAACCCAGCAATCCATCAATTGAAGATTACGCCGAGTGGCCTGGAGGTGCGCAATGAACCCATGGAAAAAACGGTAGATGGCACCCTGGAAGATGCCTTTATTACCGATTTGGATAAAGACGGATTTCCGGAAGTTTACTGTATCGTTCGTTCCCGGGAAGGCTTAGGAGAAGCCAATATTGTGGGCTTTGCCTCCTACCGCAATCGCTCTTACGGCGAAATTTATGTGCCGCCATTTCCGGAAGGCTCACCTTACATGAAAGGTTACAAGGGCGGTGATTTCTATGTGCTGGAGAACAAACGCATCTTGCGGGAGTTTCCCATTTTCCAAGGCGGGCAAGATACGGGCAAAAAGCGCCGGATCATCTATGAATTGCAGCGAGGCGAAACCAGTTTTGTACTAAAAGCAACCGGACAAGAAGAGATTTGAGATTTAATCTCCAAATATTCAAATTTATTTTGGAAATATGGATACTTGCCCTATTTTACGCGGAAAATTAGCGAACCAACCATCATGAAGCTTGCCGTCCTGAAAGAAGACCAAGATACCCGGGTAGCATTAGTGCCCGGCCTTTTAGAAAAATTCAAAGTTTTGGGTCTGGAAATATGGGTAGAAAAAGGAGCAGGAGAACAATCTGCTTATCCCGACGATACCTATACGGAACACGCCACCCTGAGCGATCGGGCTACTATACTAAAAGAAGCGGATATATTGCTCAGTGTGCGCCCGCCTTCAGATGACATTTTGACGGCCTTAAAAAAAGGCTGTATCGTGATTTCCATGTTCGAACCTTACAACAACCCGGAGATTACCGGCAAATTGCAAGGTATGGGCTTGATAGGCGCCAGCTTCGATATGATTCCGCGAACCACCCTCGCTCAATCCATGGACGTGCTCTCGTCTATGGCATCCATTGCAGGTTATATGGCTGTGTTGGAGGCCGCCCGCTTGTTGCCTCGTTACTTGCCCATGATGGTAACCGCCGCTGGTAGCATACGCCCCGCGAAGGTACTGATCATAGGCGCTGGTGTGGCAGGCTTGCAGGCCATCGCTACGGCTCGCCGTTTGGGTGCTATGGTGGAAGCTTTTGATACCCGTCTGGCCGCTAAGGAAGAGGTACAAAGCCTCGGTGCTAAATTTGTAGAAGTAGAGGGCGCCCGCGATGAAAAGTCGGCTGGTGGTTATGCGGTGGAGCAGTCGGAAGAATTTTTGCAGCGCCAGCGTGCCGAAGTGCAGGCTAGAGCCGCCAAGTCGGACATCATCATCACAACCGCGCAAGTCAGAGGGCGAAAAGCGCCGGTGCTCATCCAAAAGGAAACGATTGCCAATATGAAGCCCGGCTCTGTTATCATTGACCTGGCCGCTTCCACAGGGGGCAATTGCGAGCTGACACAAGACAACGCCACGATTCAGGTCAACGGGGTAACCATTGTCGGCAATTCGCACCTGGCTCAGATGATGCCCCAGGATGCCAGCTTCCTGTTTAGCAACAACGCCCTGAACTTGTTCAAGACCTTCGTCAAAGACGGTGCACTGAACCTGGATATGGGCAACGAAATCATTCGCAACGCATTTTTCACGGAAACAAAAGCGGAAAGCTAAAGATATGGAGACTTTCTTTCAGTTCTTCAACGACCAACTCATCCTCATCTATCTCTTGCTTTTTACCATCATACTGGGTTTTGAGGTCATTTCAAAGGTACCTACCGTATTGCATACCCCGCTCATGTCGGGGGCCAATGCCATCAGCGGGGTGGTCATCATTGGTGCCATCATTTTGCTGCGACAGGCAAAGCCCGATGATTATTTGACCCTCAGTTTGGGTTTTTTGGGTGTGATACTGGGAATGATCAATGTAATGGGTGGTTTTGTGGTGACCGACCGCATGCTCGAGATGTTTAAAAAGAAAAAGCGTTAAAACATGGCTCTGGAATTCTTTGTCAACCTTTGTTATTTATTAGGCGCTATAGGGTTTGTATGGGGTTTGAGGCTCTTAAGCTCCCCCGATTCTGCCCGCCGGGGCAATATTCTGGCGGGTATCGGCATGGGACTGGCTATTGTAGCAGCCATGGTATCGCCGATGAGTGGTGCCTCCAATAATTACGGCTGGATTGTAGGCGGTATGATTATAGGTGGTCTTATCGGCTATCTATCTGCCAAGCGCATCAAAATGACGGCCATGCCCCAAATGGTGTCCGTGTTCAACGGTTTGGGCGGCGCTTGTGCTGTGGTACTCGCTTATGTGGAGCTTATCCCCTATTATGCGACTGAAAGCAGCATGAGCACAGGAGAATTGGGTATGGTGATGTTTGCTTTACTGATAGGCGGCGTTTCATTCACGGGTAGTTTGTTGGCTTTTGGCAAACTAGAAGGCATCGTTTCTGATAATGCCTTGGTGCTTCCCAAGCACCATATCGTCAACATCATCATGATGCTGGCTTCCTTTGGCTTAGGTGCCTACCTCACCATTTCCGGCCAATCAGCCGGAATTGTTTTGGGAACCCTATTCATGGTGCTAGCGCTGATATATGGCGTATCCTTTGTGGTGCCTATTGGCGGGGCAGATATGCCGGTAGTTATTTCCTTGCTCAATTCCTTCACGGGCTTATCGGCTGCGGCTACGGGGTTGATTTATAACAACCAGTTTATGCTGGTGGGTGGCATTTTGGTGGGCGCATCCGGTACTATTTTGACAGTATTGATGTGCAACGCGATGAACCGCTCCCTACTCAATGTGTTGATTGGCGGGTTTGGTGGCGGTGGTGCTACGGCACAGGCTAAAGCCAGGGGCGAACAAGTAGCCAAAGAGGTGAGCCTGAACGATGCTGCAATTATGCTGTATTACTCCCGTTCGGTGATGGTTGTTCCCGGCTACGGCTTGGCGGTAGCTCAAGCCCAAAAAGTGTGCAAGGAATTGGACGATCTGCTCGAATCGAATGGAGTGGACGTTAAATATGCCATCCATCCCGTTGCAGGTCGAATGCCTGGCCATATGAACGTACTACTGGCCGAAGCGGATGTACCCTATCCCAAATTGCTCGACCTGGAAGATGCCAACGATGCCTTAAAAAATACAGATGTCGCCGTGATTGTAGGCGCCAATGACGTAGTTAACCCGGCAGCAGAAGACGATCCCGGTAGTCCCATTTACGGCATGCCTGTGCTCAAAGTGTGGGAAGCCAAAAATGTGATTGTCATCAAGCGAAGCATGAGCGCGGGGTATGCGGGTATTCAAAATCAGTTGTTTTTCCACGAACGCAATCGCATGTTATTTGGCGATGCGAAGGCGGCAATGGGCAATCTGGTGACTGAAATAAAAGGGCTGGGATAATTCTTTCAGCCGACTTTTTCCATGTATTCGTCCTAAAAAAAGGGTTTTTCACAGAAAAATACGTAGCTTGGGTTAATTTTTAAAAATTTCAAATAAAACCCAAAGCTATGCTATTGCCACCTTTTTTATTACCCATACTAATCGGTGTAATCATCGTATTTTCTGGTATATTTACTGTAAAGCAGCAGTCCGCTGTTCTTGTTGAGCGATTTGGAAAGTTTCACAGTGTGAAGCGCTCCGGGTTACAGTTTAAAATACCCTTTTTTGACCGCATCGTGGGCAAAGTCAGTTTGAAAGTACAGCAACTGGATGTCAATGTAGAAACTAAGACCCGGGACAACGTATTTGTCAAACTGCGGGTTTCGGTACAATACTTTGTGCTGCCCGATGCCGTTTACGATGCGTTTTATCGCTTGGAAAATTCACACGATCAAATTACCGCTTATGTATTCGACACGGTGCGGGCTGAGGTGCCTAAAATGAAAGTGGACGACGTGTTTGAACGCAAAGACGATATCGCTTTGGCTATACGTCGCGAACTGGAAGACGCCATGAAAGAATACGGCTACGGCATCATGAAAGCCCTGGTAACAGACATTGACCCCGATGCACAGGTCAAGCAAGCCATGAACCGCATCAACGCCGCTGAGCGCGAAAAACTAGCTGCCGAATACGAAGGAGAAGCTGAGCGCATCCGCATAGTGGCTAAGGCCCGCGCTGAAGCGGAAAGCAAGCGCCTGCAAGGCCAGGGTATTGCCGACCAGCGCCGCGAAATTGCCAAAGGACTGGAAGAATCGGTGGAAGTACTCAACCGGGTAGGCATCAACTCCCAGGAAGCTTCTGCACTGATTGTGGTGACACAGCACTACGACACCCTCCAATCCATGGGCCAGCACGCCAATAGCAATTTGATCATGCTGCCCAATGCGCCTTCCGCAGCTTCTGATATGCTGTCCAATATGGTGGCCTCCTTCACCGCGTCTCAGCAAATTGGAGAAGATATGAAAAGGGGAAATGGGGCACATAAAGCTGGATAATTTACGGTATTCGCCCAACTCTAAATCTGCCATAGAATGGAACTACCCAATAGCACCTGCTTTCTATCAGGTGCTATTGGGTTTAATCGTTGTGGCATGCCATTCAGGTATTTAACTTGCTTGCCATTTGCCCGAAAAGAGAGTATATACAGGAGTGATTAGTTCGCGAAAGCAGTAAAACGACTGAGATAAGCTGCGCTGTCCAATAGTGGACTTATGCCATAGCAACAAACCAACAGCAACACTTGTCTTTTCAATGTTTTGCTTGTATATTTGGTTGGGGCTTTAAGGTGCTTTCGACGAGAAAGCTAGCTGGGTTCATTCGGATGAACACGCTCCCGGTGTAATTTGAGATCGAGGTTGAATAAACGGCAAAGATGGCAACGTGAATAAAAATCAAAAAAGTCATATCTTTAAGGAAAAAACCTTCTTTGACAAATTGTGTGGAAAAAGGCTTAGCGGAAAGCAGGGTGACTTTAACCCAACTTGGCTTACTTGGAGATATAACCCAGACCCTAAATTTCCCTCGTCATTTCTTCTAGTTCCCGCTGCAAGACCAAAGCACTTTCGACCGAATTGCTTTCGAACATCTTGAGCGAAAGTTCTTCGATGGTTTCCAAATAATTGGCTTGCATTTCCATATCCAGTCGCAGGGCTTCCATTTCTGCCAGGTCTTCGTAGTGATTTTCTTTCAGCTTTCTGAGCTGTTCTTTTTTGTCGTTGACGGTTTGGGCAAACTGGTGGTTGGCCAGCATTTTAGACAACTTGTTTTTAGCCGCCTCGTAAAAGGCGAGCTTGGCGGTACGCAATTCTTTTTCCAACTCAAAAGAACGGATCAGTTTTTGGCCTTCTTCCCGGTTGAAGGGCGCTACTCCGCTTTCCGGGCGACTCTGTGTTGTTAACTCTTCGATGCTTTTTTCGACCTCCAGTAGTTCCGCCTGGTTTTTTCTGATTTGCTCCTGACAATAGTCCAACCGGTTCTGGATTTGACCTTCTGTTGACTGTTCAAAGGCTTTTTGTTGGCGTCGGTTGAGTTGGTGTCGGAGGCTGAAATACACCAAGGCAATAACAGCAGATAGGATCAATACAATAAGGAGCAGAAATCGAAATGGCGCCAATACGCGCAACACGATAATGGCCACCATAGTGGCAATTCCAATCTTGATCAAACGGTTAGTATCCATATCTGTTGTTGCCGCTGCTGCTTAGCCTTTTACAAAATTAAAGAATGGCTGGAAATTTACCGTTTTTATGAACTCTTTTACGCCCTTCTTGTTTATTATTCACCAAAAATTACGAATGTTTTTTGTTTGTTTATAGATAGATGAGCGTCTCCGAATGGAGGCGCTTTTTTTTGGAGGTAAGAATTTTAGCCGCCTTTAAATTAGACAGCCAGCTTCCTGGATATTCCCTTATCTTTGTACCTCTTTTTTAGTCACCATTTCCGAATAGGTTATCTGCCAGCGACATGGATATTATACAAAAAATTCAGGAACAATACATACAGGAATTCTCTAACAACATCTCGCTCGATGAATTCTTGTTGAATATAGTCATCACTTCTATTCTGGTGTCTTTGCTCCGTCTGTTTTATATCAGGTACGGACAAGCCATTTCCAACCGACGCAAATTTGCCGCTAATTTTCTACCCCTGGCGTTGGGTACTTTGCTGATCATCATGATTGTCAAATCTTCCATTGCCCTGTCATTGGGCTTGGTGGGAGCGCTGTCCATCGTGCGCTATCGGGCAGCGATCAAAGACCCCGAAGAACTCACTTTCTTGTTCATCACCATTGGCATCGGTTTGGCCGGGGGGGCTAATCAACCGGTGTTGGCGGTGGTAGCCTTTGTATTCATTCTTTCTATTTTGTACCTTAGCCATGTTTTATCCAAAAGACACCCTTTTCGGCAGGAAAATCGGCTCTTTGTGCACATCCAAACGGATGTAGATGACCTGGAGCGCATCAGTTCCCTAATCAGTGAGACGCTTTCTTACGTGGAACTTCGACGGATGGATACATTGGAAAAAGGGTTGGATTTATCTTATGTTTGCAAAGCCAACTCGCTCCAAGAACTGAGTGCCTTAAAAAACAAGGTTGCCCAAATTTCACCCGCCACCAGGCTATCCATCATTGATCAACCGGAACTGATCTACTAAAAAAGTCCTGACCAAGAACAACCTGGAATATGCTAATAAAAAACCAGTCGGCTCAACGCGAGAAAAACTACCACCGCATCACGGGTATGGTTTTGGCTGGAATGGTGCTGTTGCTAGGCGCTATTTGGATATTTCAGCCTAGCCATCGGACGAATAAACCAAGCGATGGTGCGATTTTTTGCAGCGCAGAAATCAAAAAAAATGGCCGCTACATCGAGCAAGGGATTGATTTCGGAGCGGCAGACAATCGAAGCGATTTGCAGGCTCGAAGCGGGCAATATGCCTGCCGACTGGAAGCCAAAGGCGAAACCCAATATGGATTTGGGTATAAAACCGGGAATCCTGATCTAGGGAAGGCTTATAAAATCAGCGTTTGGCGCTACGCCGAAATACCGGAGTCGGCTTTCCTGGCTGTACAGATCAAGGGAGAAGAGGAGCAATATTTTCAGACTGGCACGCCCATTGAGAAAGACGAAAATGGCTGGGAGAAATTGGAAATTCGTTTTTTTCTGCCTTTCGGCAAAAAAGTCGAATCCCTGAACAGCTATGTGTATAGTGGCGGGCAATTTGAAGCTTTTTTCGATGACTTTTTGGTAGAAATGCTCCATCCCTTAGCAGACACTGCTTTTCAACCGGAAGTATTGAACTTGCACATCAAGGAGTCAGAATTGGCACAATTGCGGAAAAAGCGGGAGGAGGCTTTCCAGAAAGGCATCCTGGAAGCAGACGACAACGATTGGGTGGAGGCGGAATTGGAAGGCGATTCGACAGGTGTAATGCCCGTTCAACTCCGTTTAAAAGGCGACTGGCTCGACCACCTGCGGGGCGATAAATGGTCTTTCCGTATCGCCATGGATGATCCCTATGCCTGGCGCCGAATGCAGACTTTTTCTTTGCATACCCCCATAGCGCGCTACTTCCTGCACGAATGGCTGTTGCACCAACTCTGGGAGCAGGAAGATGTGCTGACCACCCGATACGACTTTGTAGAACTGCGGCTCAACGGTCAATCGCTGGGTATTTATGCCTATGAAGAACATTTTGAAAAACACCTGGTCGAATACCGGGAACGGCGCGAAGGGCCTATCGTCAAATTTGCCGAAGACGGCTATTGGCAGGCTCTAAAACGCCAGTTGAATCACCATGGATTCATACGCCCGCACGCTACGCATGCCCAAATGGAATGGGAGAATGCCGAAGTGCAAGCTTTTAAGCAAAAAAGCATTCAAAAATCTCCGGTACTTTCAGCTCAATACGAACAGGCTCAGACCCTAATGGAGCAATACCGCCAAGGAAAATTACCCGTTTCCGATGTTTTTGACCTCAAACCCCTGGCCCGTTACTACGCTGTTTGCGATGTGCTCAATGGCTATCACGGCATCAATTGGCACAACCAGCGTTTTTACTACAATCCGGTGATCAATAAATTGGAGCCAATTGGCTTTGATGGGTATGGCGGCCCGCCGGAAGCGCAATATACGTTCCTAGGCGAAGGCGCGCTCAATCCCTACTCGGTGATGCAAGAGTCGGCTTTCGCGCCCTTGTTTTCCGATCCTGAATTTGTAAGGGCTTATGTGGAAGCGCTTTACCGCTTGAGTTCCAAATCGTATTTGCGAGAGTTCATGGATCGCATTTACCCCAACTGGGCAGCTCGATTGCAGTATTTGCAGTTGGAGTTTACTGATTATCGCCCCGATTTCGATGATATTTACCGCCAGGCCCAGTACATTCATTCCATCCTCTTGCCCTACGGCAATTATAGCCTGGAAGTTTTTAATGCCCCTGGTTTCGATTATGACACCCGTTTTCGGCAGCTATTGCTGCGAAATCGGCACAACCTGCCTTTGGAAGTTATTGGATACAGCCTGAGCAAGGCTGGCGCGGTTCAGCCTTTGGACACAACGATCTTGTTGGCTGGTCAAATACCCCGTCGTTTTTTGTCAAGACTTAGAAAATCAGGGCAAATTGACGACTTTGGAGCAGTCCGTTACTTAGAGCAAGCCGCCATCAGCACGCAGCATATTCCTCAATACGAAAGTCTTTTGGTGCCTACA
Source organism: uncultured Saprospirales bacterium (assembly GCA_937864265.1). Taxonomy (GTDB): domain Bacteria; phylum Bacteroidota; class Bacteroidia; order Chitinophagales; family Saprospiraceae; genus CALMIR01. Next base: position 38,094 of record CALMIR010000155.1, read on the forward strand.
AAGGCGCGGTACCTCTGTTTTCGCGTACCCGGCATAGACAGCCTTTTTTATAAGGAAATTGGGAAAAACCAGTTGCCGGAGCAAAGGACAGCCGTTCAGCGACTAATGCCCCAAACCGAACTCAAAAGCAACAACTGGTATCAGGTAAAAGGGCAACAAATCGTTTTTAAGCCGGGAAAACACCTGATCGACCAGCCTATTGTCATCCCCGCTGGCTATACGGTTTTTGCGGAAGCAGCTACCACGTTGGATTTTAATCAGGGCGCTTTTTTGTTGTCCTATTCCCCCCTTCAGTTTTTTGGCAGCGAAGCCGCACCTATCCGCATTACTTCTCAGGATCGCCAGGGCAGCTTTACGCTATTGGGCGAAACAAGTCCCTCCATTTTTTCCTACGTAATTTTTGAAGACCTCAATACTTTGAAAACCAATGGTTGGAATTTGACGGGTGCGGTCACCTGCTACGAATCAGAGGTAATATTCAAACACTGTGTTTTTAGAAATAACCACTGCGAGGACGCGCTGAATCTGATTCGATCGAATTTCACGATTGAAGACTGCCATTTTGCACAGATTTTTAGCGACGCTTTCGACTCCGACTTCAGCCGGGGTACCGTAACGCGCTCGGCTTTCGTCAACACGGGCAACGACGGGATGGATTTCTCGGGCAGTATAGCCAATATCAAAGATTGCTACCTCGAAGGCAACGGAGATAAAGGGATAAGCGTTGGGGAAGAAAGCGATGTCAGTGTTTTCAATACATCCATCACAGGAGCGCCTATCGCCCTTGCAGGGAAAGATTTTTCGGTTGTAGTCGTAAAAGCTTTAAACATAACGGATTGCGAGCAAGGTTTTGTCGCTTTTCAGAAAAAACCCGAATTTGGCGGCAGCTATATTCTTGTAGAATCCTTTCAAGTGGAAAACACCAAGCGTTTGTACGCCATTGCAAAAGGCAGCCGCCTGCAATTGGTGGATCGTTTGATAGAATAATGGAGTTATAATGAAGCGACTATTTATTTTTTTCTTTTGCTGGATCAGTTCAATAAGCGTCTTTTCTCAGATATTGCCGGACGATTTTTATGAAGAATTGGTGCTAGCTGGCCGCGATTTTCCCACCGGACTCACATTTGACCAAAATGGCCGAATGTTTTTTTGGGAAAAAAAGGGCGTAGTCTGGTTGATGGACGCCGAGGGGCATTTGCAGGAAGCGCCATTTTTAGACATCAGCGAAGAAGTGAGCAATTGGAAAGACCACGGCCTGATGGGCTTTGCACTAGATCCGGGGTTTCTCAGCAATGGTTATTGCTATGCGCTCTATGCGCTCGATTTGCACCATTACGACTACTATGGTACGCCGCAATACCACCCCGATTCGACGGTCACCTGGAAACCTACCATTGGCCGGGTAACCCGTTTTAAAGCAGACCCCCTGAATAACTTTAGCCGCGTGTTGCCAGAAACCAGAACGGTGCTGCTGGGGGAAACCATTGAAAACGGCATCCCGATTTTGTATGAGTTTCACGGGCTGGGCAGTATCGTGGTTGCAGAAGATGGCACTTTGCTCATTTCCTGTGGCGACGCGACCAGCAATGCCTCTGCCGATATGGGCGGGGACAGTATTGGCACTATGGTAACGCCCGCTCTGGCCAGGGGCATCATTACCCCCGATCAGGATGTGGGTTCCTATAAAGCTCAGTACCTGGGTGCTTACAGCGGTAAGGTACTCCGAATCAGCGCCGAAAATGGCGATGGCTTGAGCAGCAATCCTTTTTATGATCCATCCAACCCACGTTCTCCCCAATCGCGCACTTGGGCTTATGGGCTTCGCAATCCCTACCGCATTGCCATCCGCCCTAACACAGGCTCCCATTTTCCGGAAGAGGGTCAACCCGGCGTCGTGTTTGTAGGCGATGTGGGCAACGGGGCCTGGGAAGAGTTGGATATTGTAACTTTTGGTGGGCAGAATTTTGGCTGGCCTATCATGGAGGCCTTTGGTGGGCATTTTCCATTTTACAGCGATCCGGCACCGGCCAATCAGCTGCGCCCCAATCCGCTTTTTGGGCAAAACGGCTGCGAACAAGCCTTTTTTACCTTCAAAGATATTTACAAAAATCTGGAACGCTACAGCACACCCCCTCCTACAAATCCCTGTAACCCGACTATCCCGGTAGAAGGTTTTGTAATTGGTTACCCTCCTGTATTGTGCTGGAACAACGCCCGTTGGAATCCGCCTACTCGTGCGCAGGTTCCGGTTTTTAATGAGCAAGGGTTCATCAATGGTTTGGACATAGGAACAGAAGGATCGAATGTAAGTGGCGAGGTGTTTGAGGGGTATTCCAGTTTGGCTGGCGTTTTTTACGAAAGTGACACTTACCCAGCCATTTATAAGGGAAAATACTTTGCCGTCGATTTCAGCGGCTGGATCAAAGCGATGGAGTTTGATGCCGAAAACCACCTTTTGTCGGTCGAACCCTTTCACCAGTTTGCCAGAGACATCATCCATCTGGCACTCAATCCAGCTGACGGCATATTGTATTACATTGATCTGGAAGGCAATATCAAAAAAATCACTTACGGCGGAAATCCAGCTCCCGTGGCTATTATTGAGATGGATAAAAACTACGGCGGCCAAAACTTGACGGTTCAATTTGATGCTTCCAACTCTTATGATCCCAATTTGAGTCCGCTGAGCTATAGCTGGGATTTCGGCGATGGCAGCGTCAGTCAGGAAAAATCGCCAACGCATACTTTTACTACGACTGAGCAATCGGTGAAGCGTTTTGATGTTCAACTTACCGTAACGGATACCGCCGGCGCCAGCAGCACGGCCACGGCTGTCGTTTCTTTGAACAATACGCCCCCACGGGTGGAAATTACGAGTTTCAAAGATGGCGATCGCTACCCGCTAAATGGGACAAATTTGCTGCGTTTGGCAGCAGAGGTATCCGATGAGGAGCACAGCAATGAGGAATTGATGTATGCCTGGCGTACTTTTCTACACCACAACGACCACTTCCATCCCGATCCGGTTGACTTTGAGCGAGAAAGCTTTACACTCATCAGTCCGCTGGGTTGCCACGATGAATTCTACTGGTATCGAATAGCGCTTACGGTCACCGATCCAGGTGGCTTGGCCACCACGGTGAGCCAGCAAATTTATCCAAACTGCGATCCCCCCTTTCTAGACGAACTGGTTTTGAGCGCAGAACCCGATGAAAGTAAGATCGTATTGAATTGGCAGGCCAACCTTACTGGTTCAGTTGACCAGTACCTTGTGCAACGAAGCAGTGACTTTTTGCATTTTGACGTTATTGGAACACTGGATGAAAACACTTTCACTTTTGTAGATGCGCAGCCGCTAAAAGGGAGCAATATTTACCGCATTAAGGCTATTTCTTCCGATCGTGCCTTTATGTATTCCAATTTGGTGGCAACTAGTTTTCCCAAAAAACCAGCTATCCAGGTTTTCCCCAATCCGGCTACGGACTTTTTCCGCATCTTCATCGAAGAGCCAGAGTCAGCTTTGGTACATTTCGAGCTGTATGAAGAAAACGGCGTTCGGATTTTCAAGGATGCCACCATGGCCGAATCGGGAATACCGTTTGAAAAAAGTTTTCTCACCCAATACTTTCCCAACCAGTTCTATTTTTACAAAATCTGGAATGGCAATTTGGAAAGGGCGGGTAAATTAATCATAAATAGATAACGCCATAAGCCTTGACCAAATGCGCTATTTTTATCGGTATTATCTGTTGCTTTTTCTGATTGTTTTGGTGTGGCGGGCCTACGACTTGCCGCTGCGCTTTTGGAACGGCCTAATCTGGTCGGATGCAGAGGGCTACTATTTGTACCTCCCGGCTACTTTCATTTACGGCACTTTTGAAGAGCTACCGGTACGCACTACCGATCAGTTTTTCATGTACGAAGGCACGAACAAGCGCTTTACCAAATACACCTGCGGGGTGGCCATCATGCAAGCGCCTTTCTTTTGGGTGGCCGATCAATTGGTCAAGATAAAGGGCTTGGAACGGGATGGATACAGCGCTTTTTATATCCGTTCTATACAATGGGCGGCTATTTTCTATGCGTTTTTGGGCTTATTGCTGCTTAAAAAAATATTGACCCGCCATTTCACGGAAGGCATTACTTTTTTGACCCTGCTAGGTCTGTTTTTTGGCACCAATCTATTCCATTATGCCGTGCAGGAGCCGGGCATGTCGCATGTGTATTCTTTTTTCCTATTTGCGCTCTTTGTTTACCTGACACCTGATTTTTACCAAAAGCCAGGTTGGAAACGTTTTGCCCTGATGGGATTCCTGCTTGGGCTAATTGTTCTCATACGGCCAACCAACCTCTTCTTACTGATTTATTTATTGGGCTACGGCATCCGAAGTCGGCACGATCTCCAGGTCAGGGTGCGCTTCATCCAACGCCATTTTGGACAGTTATTAATCGCGCCGCTGTGTAGCTTGCTGGTGTTTGTACCCCAATTTGTCTATTGGAAGTACATTTCCGGCGATTGGTTGATCTATTCTTACGGCGAGGAAGGATTCAAGTGGCTTAATCCCAAAATAGATCGCTTGCTGTTCGACATCAAAAACGGTTGGTTGTTGTTTAGTCCGATGGCGGGACTAGGCTTGATTGGCCTGTTTTTGGCCTTTAAAAGAAATGCATACGATAGCCGGATCATCCTTACTTTGCTCCTGGTGTTGATCTACATTTGGAGCAGTTGGTGGTGTTGGTGGTTTGGCGGCGCTTTTGGGCAGCGCAACTTTGTGGAGTGGTATGTGTTGCTGGCCTTTCCATTTGCTTTGCTGGCGCAGCGCATTTTTGAACAAAAATACAGGATACTCCAGGTGGTTTACTCGCTGGTATTTTTTGCCGCGCTATACTACGGTTTTTATCTTTGTCTGAGCTTTACCGGCCCCCATTACGAATGGTGGGAATGGCATTTGGTAACCGAGCATATGATAAAGTTTAAGCTTTTTAAACCCTGACAGCCCTATGGTTGAAATCCTCAGAACCTCCTCCGAACATCCCGATTTCCAATCGCTCGTTCGCCTTTTAGATGCCGAATTGGCGGAACGGGATGGCGAAGACAATGCGTTTTACGCTCAATACAACAAAATAGACCTGATTCGACACGCTATAGTAGCTTATCAGGATGGACAGGCCATAGGCTGTGGTGCTATCAAAACATTTGATGAAAAGGCAGTGGAAGTGAAGCGGATGTTTACCCTACCCGCCATGCGCGGATTGGGGATAGCCCGTATTATTTTGAGCGAGTTGGAAAAGTGGGCAGCCGAATTGTCTTACGAAAAATGCGTGCTGGAAACGGGTAAAAGGCAGCCCGAAGCCATAGCCCTCTACTTGAAGCAGGGCTATTCCATTATTCCCAACTATGGGCAATACATCGGGATTGAAAACAGTGTTTGTTTTGAAAAAATGGTATGAAAATCGCCTTTATCCATCGCGGCAGGGCCATAAAGCCGGAACTGGAAATCTATCGGGATTTTTTCCAGCAAGCCGGGCATGAATCGGTACTACTGAAAACCTGGTCGGAGGAAAGTATTCAAAGCTGCGAGGTAGAATGGCATTTTATGGGCTTGGACAGGCAAGCCAAACCGGGGAATCGAATCAAAGTACACGAATACACCTCTCTTTCCATTCCCCCTTTTGCCTATTGGAAAAACCACATCAAGAAGCGCTTGGCCAGCCAACCCGATCTTCGGGTATTTGGCAGCCCGCTGATTGCCCAAGTACTGAATTTCAGAGATGGTGTACCCGCTTTTTTTCGGGATGCCGGAATCGGGCAACAGTTTTTTCAAAAGCAACATGAAACGGCTGCCATGTATGATTTTGTCTATTGCGGGGCAATGGATCGAACCCGGCAATTGCATCGCTTGCTGAACCATTTCATACAAAAATTGCCAGAACAAAAACTCTTGTTGGTCGGTGAAGTGCCGCCTCATCTGAAGCCTTTTTTAAGCCATCCCAATTTTTATACAAGCGGAAAAGTACCTTATCCGGATGTCCCTCGCTATTTGTTGCAGGCGCGTTATGCGATCAATTTTATCCCAGATGTTTATCCTTATCATTTCCAAAGGCCGCTCAAGCTATTGGAATACTGTGCCTTGGGAATGCCCGTTGTCAGCACCGATTATGCCTGGGTACGCCAATTTGAAGCCGAACGAAAGGCTCTGTTTTTTAAGATAAAACCTGATTTTAGTAATTTCACACTGGAGAACGTTCAAAAATTCAGGTACAGCACGCCTGATGTTCGGGATTTGAGTTGGGAAAACATATTGGCATCCTCTGGGATATTGCCTTTTTTGGAAGGTGCGCTCCAATCCCACAATTTAGCAGGGCACTCGAAGTGACCTGCTAAAGAAATCCCACAATTTAGCGGGGCACTCGAAGTGACCCGCTAAAGAAATCCCACAATTTAGCGGGGCACTCGAAGTGACCTGCTAAAGAAATAAGAATCAAAAAAAAACTATCCCCCTTCCGATTCCGGCTTAGCCCCATTGAGGTAGATGGTACTATCCAAATCCCAATTTGCCCGGAGCGGCTCCAAGGGATACAAAGCGATGGGTTCGGGCTGGCGCTTGAGGTCGTAATTACCTGTGTCCCATTTGCCATTCGCATTCCAATCAGAAATAATGCGCACCACATAATCGCCAGCTATGAGCGTTTGAAAAGCGTACTTAAATGTTTCTTGCCCCTGAATGGCAAAAACTTGTATCAGCTTGTTGGACTTATCGAGCAGTTCTAACACGTATGCAGAGTCGGGCGACAAACCTGCCACTTGAAAATTGATATTGCCGTAGTTTTTCAACAGGTCAACCTCGTATTTGAACAACAGGGTGTCGTTGCTGAGGCCATAAATATCCGTCAGGGCTCCAGGCTGGATTTCCAGCTCGTATTTTTGTCCTTCTACCCATTTGTGACTGAGCGATAATTTCCGCTGACCGTTGGTATCGAGCGCGATTTGAATGGGCAAAAAAGTTTTTAGGGTATCTTTATAGAGCGCAATCAAGCCCGAATCGATGCGCGTTATGGGGTGGTTAAACAGCAAATTGATAGGTTGAGTGGGATGCAGGCGCTGCACACCTTTCGGGGCTTTTTTGTCCAGTGTCAGCTTAGCCTTTTCCAGGTATTCAGCGCGGTCTCTCGATCGCACCCGAACGGTATCGTAAAACACCGTATCCAATTGCATGGCCAGCTTCCAGCCTGCATTCTGTTGCGTATCGTACCAGATTTTAGTCGTGTCGGGTTGCACTTCCAGGATAAGCGTTGAACTATCGGGGTTCAGGTCGATGTAGTCGAATTGCAATTGAGGGGGCGGCACTTTGTTAAAAGCCACGCGCAGCAGGCCGTAGCGGCTATCGTCGTCAAAAACCCGGTTGAAGGCAGGTTCTTCGGTAAAAATTTTGAGTTGAACAAATGGCTCCAGGGTATCGTGCACGACCAAAAAAGAATCGGGAAAACCGATGTATTCCGATGCCTGATCGAAGCGATAGTTCCGGTTGCTTTCTTTCAGGGCAAATCCCTTAAAGACCCCTTCTTTGACATTCTCAATGAGGAAACGCCCGCTGGTATCCGTTCGGGCAAAATAAAAAGGTCGGCCTTTGCGCACAACTGTATCCGCCAAATTGGTGTAGAGCAAAAACAGCGCGTCTTCTACTTTTTCTCCGCTGAGCGCATCCACCATTTCCCCAGATACGTTGAGCGAGTCGATGTAATCGCCAGTAGAAAAGACAAAGCGGAGATTATCTGCCGGATTGCGTTCCGTAATGTCTTTGACGGCTTCGCCAAAATTAATGGTATAAGTCGTATTTTCTTCGAGCACCTCCTCTTCTGCAAACTCAAAGCGAACCGTCTTGCGCTTAATGGACAATTCATATTCCACCAGCGGAGAAGTCAGCACCTGATCATTCTGATCCTGCAACTGCACCCACTCGTCGAAAGTCAATTCGATGACCTGTTTTTGAAAATTGGTTTGAAAATTGGGTGTGGATGCTTCCTCCACCAATCGGGGTGGTGTTTCGTCCAAAGCACCGCCTTCTGGAGGCAAAGGGGTAGCACAAGCAAAGGCCAAGACACCCAAGAGGAGCGCCTGAGCAAGCAATTTAAGGATAGGCATATTGGGTATTACTTAGCATCCGGCACCTGCACCGCTCCGGAAAGCGAGTACATCAAACGATTGATGTCGCTGTCGTTCAAGGCCAGCTTGCCTTTAAGGGTAATGGGTTCTGTGGTATATTTAATGGCTTGGTCGGAGGTGACTTCCATTACGGTTTCCGGGCCCGCACCGCCACAAAAGAAGCACATGTTGTAAGGGAAAGCCGAGAAAATGAACTCCTTGTGGCTTTTATAGCCCTCAACAGGGATGATGTAACCGCGTATGGTGACTTCTTTGCCTTCCATTTTCTTGATTTCTTCGCTGAATACGGGTACATCCACCTTAAACCCCATCAATTCGTTGTACTCTTTTTTGAAAGTTACCCGAGAAAGCGATTTCCAGATATTTTCTTGAGCCTGCAATGATGTAATGCTGGCAATGGCAAAAATGCCGAGGGCAAAAATTATTTTCTTCATCTGCCTTGTTTAATTGATGCTGCAAAAGTAGCCGTTTTTTTGATGCCAAGTGCTTAATAAAGCGTTAAGAAATGGGATTATGTTTTGCTGAGTATTTGATGGCAAAGCTTGAAGCCGAGTTGTTGAGTATTTGACGGCAGCGCTTGAAGCGGGGCTTTTCCCGCCTCCTTCGTCGTCGGGCAGGGAGTATTTGATGGCAGCGCTTGAAGCGGGGCTGTTGATTAGAACGCGGAGCACCACAGGTTTGATTGCCACTGCACCTGGCCATTCTAAAAGGCTCAATGTACAAGTCGCCCCAAAAGCTGTACACTGCACATGATAAATTGAGTATTGGTCTATCCCTTAAACTTCTGTCCGGTTTTGGAGGGAACATCACCTGAACAGGAAGACTCCTGCCGATGTATTTTACGGGAATGTGAAAATTCCACCCATTGTCCTTTGAAATACCAACTCTGGAGGCTAACTTTGTATGACCAGTCCAAAACCCATCAGAACACAGGATCGCTTTTTGCTGTTTTTTATTCCGATGAAATTATTCTTTTTTTTGAGCCATTTTTCACCTTATTCACGGCTGTCTTTTGTCCAAAGATTGGGGAGTACCTCATTGCAGAAGCTGGCCGATGCTCTGAGTACTACTACTGATTTTCTCATGAATGGCGGTACTGAGCAAGTAGAAGCACAACTCACCGACAAAGAACTATTGAGGCAATTTCAAGAAGTGGAAAAGCTCGAGGCAGATGACAAGCACCTCATCAAAACTTATATCGATGCCTTTATTACTAAAAGACAGATTCAGAGATTGGCTCAATGAAAAAGCCCCGCATTGCTGCGAGGCTTTAAAGTTTATTTCTGGTAGACCTTAGTTGTTCCTAACCGTACTGTGATTTCCAAACTCCTCCCTTTCTCTATAACTGCTTTCCGTATATGCAAATCATCATAACCTACCGCATTGAAAATTAAGTGATACTGTCCAGGTGTTATTGGAATAGAAAACATACCTTGCCCACTTGTAATTGCCCCGATATTGCTATCAGCAATTGAAATCGCTGCATTCGGAATGGGTTTATTATCCTCTTTTGATTTAACCGTTCCAAATATAATCGCATCTTCTCCTTCAGCTATAGAGAATGCATTAACTTTATAAGAACCCTTGATTACTTCCTTGTAGCTGTTACAAGAATAGCAAATCAAGATAATTGTAATTATAAATAGTATTTGATTTTTTTTCATGATTAATTTACCTTTCCTTTTCTAAACTTGTCAGGTGCAGTACCTGTTTCTTGAATATTTCCAGTAGCTTTTCCCTTCTTAGGCTTAAAGGCATTTTTGATAATTCCCCGCACATTGCCTTTATCCTATTTGGGTCATTGCTTGCAGCAGTCATAATCCCTGTAGAAGAATGGTCAACCCCTAAAGCATGCCCTACTTCATGAGCACCAGTATCAGAGGATGCTCTTGATTGTTTGACAAGCACTAAGTTTCCTCCTTTTGTTACTCCATTTCTTTGGCTGTTCTTACCTGTAAAATCTTTATCAGTATTTGGCTTTACTTCATAAGCATTACTTGAACCGTCAGATGTAGTTTTTGATGAAGCTGGTATGTGTGCTGCCTTATCTTTTGATGCTTCTGCTCTTGGATTGGCAACAGACTGAACCTGTACGTCAAAATTAACCGTATAAGATTGGGCTGATTTCCCCCTACCTACCTTGTAACTGAAATTTCCACTATTGTTATTCCAGAATGTTGCAGCTTGCTGAGCTGATGTGTTTGAAGTCGCATCTCCTGTTTGTGTGTAAAAAACTGCCTTTACAGTTACTGTTTGAGTATTATGGTCAATTAGTAGGATGTAATCCCTTCCATCTGGGTCAATGGCATTTATCGGATTATTCGCAACATAAGCATAGGGAGAAATTGAGGGGTATTCATCCGCCAGCGGATCCACACTCAAAAACCGCCCCAGCCCCGGGTGGTAGATCCGAAAGCCGTAGTCGTAGTGGAGCAGGCCGAAGGCGGAATCCTTTTCCTTGCCATTAAACCCATAACGATAATCACTCGCGCTGTAACTCAACCCCGGCATTTCCATACCAAACGGACGACTGAACCGCACCCGAAGGGCAGATGCCCGGTGGGCATTTGGGGGAAGAAGCCACGAAGTGGGCGGGTGAGCAAGCCTGCGCTCAAGAAAGTCGGGTCATACACCGTAGCCATGCCGTTGTTTTGTGCGACGACTGTCTTGCGGTCGTTGATGACGGCCATTAATTTGGTTCAAATTGGGTTTAACTTCGCCGCTGACGCGGGTTCCCTCGCTTGAACGTCCACCGGACGTTCCTCCCAAGTGGAGCTATGCCTTGTCAAGAAGCACTTGGGAAGCGCTCGGTCATAAGCTCTTTTGCCGATGAGCTGTTTTTTGGTGGTGGTGGTCACAGCACAGTTGCTGCACCATTCGATATCCGGCTTAAAGATACCGATTCTGTTGCTGCCGTACAAGTGTTGTGCTGACCAGGTAAAAATTTCCCCGCTTTTTTCATAGACGGCTAAGGTACAGCAGGCTGCGGGTAAAGGCTGCTAATAAAAGCCGGCAAGGGGCTTGGCTCGGGATGAGCGGGCTTTAATCCCCCCTTAGCGGCTCTCCCAAACTATTTTAATTTCATCTTCCCATTTTTGAATCTCCTCATTTTTTAAAACGTAAATACTAATTGGCAAAGAGACTCCAAATGATCCAAGTTTTTTTAGTAAATCCTTACTAAAAATCTCAAAATTGCATTGCCCTCCATCAAAATAAATCTCTATGAAAATCTCAAATTCATTAGCACCATTTTCAGTAAAAAAAGAAAAATTTTTTTCTATAAACTCAATGAATCCCATTTCATATTCTATTATTTCATTTTCAGTAGAACTTTTATTTGGATGCAAAAAAGACATACTACCATAACCATATTCTTCGGAAATATTTATTGGCTTCTTATCTGTGGGTTTGAAGTAGTTATTTACTACAAAATTACCTTGAATTTTTTCAAGAACGTTTTGTGGATAAAAATCATCTCCTGATATTGATATACTATATTTATAAATCATACTTATTCATATTTAAGACCAGTTTTTATCCAATTACCAGACTTATTACTTTTTAGAAAAACATCCTTTGTAGTTTTATCGAAGTAAAAATCTGCATTGGTATCTCCTTTAAGTTCTTTCTTGAACTGTTTGAGAAAATCTTTCTTCGCTGAACCTTTATGCCAATCTTTACCTGCTTTCAAAAAATCTCCAATATCATCAGGTGACATTTTCTTAGCATTCTTAGCAATATTACTTACCCCCTTAGTGGCAGCCTCACTCCCTTCTTTAGTGGCATCACCTAAAAGACTAGCTCCCGTCTCAGTGTCATCAATTTTATTAGCTCCCCCTTTTATCAACTCAGCCTCGGCATCTTCTAAAACTTGACCTGCAAAATCATCTAGCTTCTTTGCCTTTGGTGTACTCCTGAACCAATTCTTCGGATTAGCCCACCTAAAGCTCCAAAAGCCAGTCCTTGTTGTAGCGTTAACAACAGCAGGGGCTACTCTTGGGGCTATTACTAGAACTTCTGGCAAAGTTAAAACTTCACTAAGAAAAGCACCTATTGTTAACCGAAAGAATAAATCTAAAGGGCTTTGGGCTTGAGATGGATCCAGTGTGTTTGCAAATTCAATCGCTCCATTTTTAGGATTTTCAATCAATAATTCTTTTGTAAACTGAATCGATACATCTTCATCTGTTTGCAACTGTTGATAGTTATAACCAAAAGCTCTTTCAAAGTAAAATTTCCACATGAATTCAACGCTCTCCAACCCATCCAAGTCAATGGCCACTATAGGAGAATTACTCGCAAACTGGTAAGGCGTCAGCATCGGATAGCTCCTTGCCAGCGGATCCACGCTCAAAAACCGCCCCAGCCCCGGGTGATAAATCCGAAAGCCGTAGTCGTAGTGGAGCAGGCCGAAGGCCGGGTCTTTTCCCGGAC